>CAJLYG010000015.1 GCA_905210845.1 uncultured Prevotella sp. | reverse complement strand
AAAAAAAAGCTTCCGTTTTTTTTCTATCCACATTCTTTCTGCCGTCTTCTTCTTGACAATATTCTTTTCAAATTGATCATAAGTGATGGCACAATTGACATACCAATGAGTAATGATGCCATTATATCCTTGAGAACGCAAGAATGGGCCCTCATTATATTTTGTTACAAATGGCTTTTCCCCCGGATTATTATGAACCATATCCATAATATACTTTAAGCCATTCTGTGCCTGCATAGGATAGAAGGTGAATAGGCTTAAACAGGAAAGTAAGATGAACTTAAAGAATTTTATCATATGCATTATTGTTAAATATGTTTATATGGGCATACCCATATAAACATATAAGTTGTTAATAACCAGGATTCTGTTCAAGTATTGCTCCGTAATTTCTTTCTATTTCAGAGAACGGAATCGGCCAAAGATTATTCTTTTCTGACATATTCCTAACCAAAGGATTTTTAGCGATTTCAACGGTTCTGCGATATACTTGACCCAGTCTCCCCAATGTTAATCTTCTCTTTTCTTCAATGCCAAGTTCTCTCATTCTCTCATCAAGAATATAATCTATAGTTACTTCACTTGCAGTACAAAGTTTAGCATTTGCGCGTGCTCGAATAATATTAATATCGTCTGCCGCTTTCTGCTTTTCTCCAAGTCCAAGAGAAGCCTCTGCTCGTATCAGATAAGTCTCTGCTAAACGCATAAAATACTGATCAGTATAGGTAAAACCAGCATTACCACTAAGTTCACCCGTAGCTTTGTTAACAAACAACGCGTCTGGATGTTGCCCTGGGGTTGTACACTTTGTTGAATATGCATACCATTCTCGGGTAGGGACTGTAATACCTGAAGGTGGGTCTTCTGTGTTGAGAATTTGGCCAAAGAACTTAGACTTTGGGTTATCCGATTTGAACTTCCTAACAATATTGAAGTTCGAATTTCTCATATCATTCCAATCACTTTGCTCCCAAATAGTATTTGAGAAATACTTTGTAGGAATACCCCATCCAACACCCCGACCTCCAGACTCAAATGTCGAGAATGGCCATAAAAATGGCGATGTCGTTTCTCCTTCTATTCGCAAATCTCGAACTAAAGGTGCCATTACTCGCTCCTGTTTATACCCGCTTCCATAAACACTCTTAACATCATTATCACCACCAATGACCCCAGTTTCATACTGTATTACCCAAATTCCCTCCGTGTTACCAGAAGAACGATTCTGATTGTTTTTTCTAAACAAATCATAAAACACATCTCCAGGTTCGTCTTTGACTGACCCAAAGCGTTCATGCATTAAATGCAACTTACTATTGTTTATTACCTTGCTTGCAGAATCATAAGCATCTTTAAATTCACCTTTAGCCAACTGCACTTCTGCTAGTAAATGATAAGCTGCAGGCTGTGAAATTTCCCCATCTTTAACCGCATCGATATCTGGAAGATTGTTTACAGCAAAAGACAAATCACTTATACATAGTTCCAAGACTTCATCTTTGGAAGCTCGTACATAATCCTTGCGCGGAGTAGACACCTCGTTAAGCTCAATTGGTACACCGCCATAAAGATATGCAAGTGTTCGATAAGATAAAGCTCTGAAAAACTTCGCTTTTGCTTCAATCAGCTTTCTGTCAGTTTCTAATACTTTTGAACTGGGTAACCTGCTAATGATAGTATTGCTTTCTGCAATCATCTTGTACAAATTATTCCAATGAGAATTTAAATAAGTATTATTAGGATTACAGGTGTTTGCAAAGTCATTAAAACGCTGTGCGCCTTGGATTTGCCCATCATATACCAGATCTGTACCGAATACATAATCAAAGGTTTGCTGTTCACTACCAGAATAAAATTCTGAACGAACCATATTGTATAGATTCGTTATTGATAACTCAAAGTCATTTTTTGTAGTAAAAGAATTACTACTACTTTTAAAATCAAGTGCATCTTCTTTTAGAAAATCTGAACAAGAAGTTGTCATGAATATGATTAGGAAAGCGCAGAGGCTCCTTATTGTTGATATAAAACTACTCATAATAATAGAATTTAGAATGTTACATTAAAACCAATCGAAATTGACCCCATCACTGGATATGCATTTACTAGACCGTCTCCTGTCTCTGGATCCCAACCTTTCCAGCTTGTTAAAGTTAGCAAATTCTTCCCGGAAAGGGAAACTGCCAACTCTTGCAAGCCAATTTTTTTAACGAAAGCAGGAGAAAAGTTATAGGACAAGCTGATATCTTGAAGTCTAACAAAGCTACGTTTTTTCCAATAACTAGGTTGTACACTGGGAACTCTGATAGGTGCTCTGTATTCTGCATTCTGATGATCCGGTCTCCAATAATCAATTTCTTCAAACATATTATTTTTTATAAAATTGTCTCCAGAGTTATTGCCAAGATTTGCCAGTGCATTGTTGGCTCCTAAATAAGAGTTGTGGCCACCGACGACAGAGTTAAAAAGGGTTGAAAGTACAAAGCCTTTATACTTGAGTATATTCATAATACTCATTCTAAATGAAGGATCTTTGGAACCTATAATCTTTCTATCATTAGACGCATCAATCTTGCCATCGTTATTAAGATCCTCAATCTTTTCACAACCAACGTAGGTTCCTGATGGTATCAAACCATTTTTTTCGTCTTCTGTAGTCCACAAGCCGATAATGTTATAATCATAAATTGCATTTATAGATTTACCGACAAACAAGCCGCTTGCAGGAAGATCATCCTCCTTTCCATCCCCATTTAGATCCCCTAGTAATTTGACGATCTTATTTCTATTTTTAGAAAAATTCACACCTATATTCCAATTAAAATCTTTATTTGAAATAATATCTGCATTGAAGGCAATTTCAACTCCTTTATTATTGATCTTACCAATATTCGAGATAATACTGTTGAAACCTGTAATACTCGGGATATTTACATTCCAAAGAAGATTTCGGGTATTCATATTATAATAGTCAAAGTTAATGTGCACCCTATTTTCAAAGAGAGAAATGTCAAATCCATAGTTCATTCCTTGAGTTGACTCCCATTTTAATTCAGAAGGCATAGAAGAAACATATTGGGCATAAGACGTACTTGCACCATCTCCAAACACATAACTTGAGCTTCCCATACGAGACAATGAAGAATATCTATTTGTAAGGTTACCATTAGAGCCATAAGATATTCTTATTTTTAGACTTTGTATAATAGGCATATTAAAGAACTTTTCGTTTGATATAATCCAGCCAATGGCAAATGATGGGAATAACCCATATTTGTGCTTTTCTGAAAATCCAGAGAAGCCATCTCTTCTAAGTGTAGTAGTGACAAGATATTTATCATCGTAATTATAATTTATTCGCCCCATCTGATACATATATTGTTCTTTCCAAGCATCTGAACCAATTTTCTGTATTATTGCCTGCTCTAAGCTATTATAACTTAACGTAAGGTCAGTATATTGTTCACCACTAGCAGAAGTATATTCATATTTTTGAGATCTTAACCCCCAAACCGCAGTAAGATCCAAATGGTGCTTATCAAAGAAGACCTTTTTGTAGGAGAGTATATGGTCTATCGTATAATCATATGTGGAACTATTATTCTTATATGCATTACCTTTATGATTGGCACCCCAAACATTAGAATAAAAATGTTGATTCCATTTATAATTATTTCCCCAATTGACCCGATAATTCAATCCTTTTACAAAAGGTATATCAATAGAAGCATAGGCTATGCCAGAAAGAGAGTTTTGAAAATCCTTATCTTTTGCATCCAAGATGACGAATGGATTAGGCAGTGTCCCATTGGGAATGTAGATGAGATTACCAGACTCATCGTAAGGAACATTAAGAGGGCTATAGAGATATAAATCATTAAGAGAAGGGGCAGCTCCAGAATAATTCATAAAAGAACCGAATGAGCGCGTTCCTATTGTAAGCCAATTAAGGACCTTAGTTTCAAGATTTATTCTCACGCTTTTCCTGTCAAAGGAGTCATTGATCAGCCATCCTTCTTGCTTCGTATATCCTCCTGATATGTAATAATTAGTTTTCTCTGAAGAGTTACTCAAGCTTACTTGGTAATTCATAAAGTAACTATTCTGGGTACCATGATCAAGCCAATCATAATCTGTCCCATTATTGTATCCATCAATCTGAGTTGCTTCTATCTTACTTGCTAGGTCGAAATCTGGATTAATAAAGTAAGTACCATCTGGATTCTGTATATACCCACCTTGATTCCAATAATAATCGTAGATAGAACGAAGTTTCTGTTCCCTGTCTTTGGGATGCAATCGTTTTGAAGGAAACTGGGATGAAAGTGTGGCATTTAAATTAATAATAGGCTTTTTATTACTCTTACCCTTATGCGTCGTAATTAAAATTACGCCATTAGCCGCAGAAGCGCCATATATCGCCTTACTACTTGCATCCTTCAGAACATCAATAGATTCCACATCTGCAGGATTAATGCTTGCCATAGACCCATTGTAGACAATCCCATCTAGCACTATAAGTACATTTTGATTACCACTAAGTGTAGACCGCCCACGAACTTGGATATTTGCTGAACCTCCCGCAGTGTTAACCTGACCAATATTCAGACCAGGGATTGCACCTTGCAAAAAGGAGGTTATACTCGCATTCGGTGCATTCTTAACAACATCCAAGTTTACTCGTGCAACAGAACCGGTTAAATCTATTCTCCTCTGTGTTCCATATCCAACTACCACAACTTCATCGATAGATTTCGCGACTTCATACAAAACGACATTAATTGATTTACCAGGAACTGCTTCTATTTTTTTGCTTGTAAAACCTATATATGAGATTTCAAGCTCTACCTTATTATTAGCCTGAAGAGAAAAATTTCCATCAAGATCTGTAATGGTCCCTTCCGACGTCCCGTTTATTCGAATAGTAGCACCAATAATGGGTTCTCCTTTGGCATCATATATCTTACCCTTGATGGTATGGTCTCCACTCCCAACCTTTATGAATTTGTCTTTTTGCTTCTGTCGGTCCCCAACTAAAGAGGTTATAACAATATAATTACCTCTCACTGTGTAGGTGTAGCCAGAGCCATCAAGCAGCTCACTGACAAGTTTAAGGACATCGGAATTACTCTTAGTAAGTTCGACTTGGCGATTTACATTGAAAGAGTTGTTGTACTCAAATTTGTAATTAGTAGATTTTTCAATTCGCTCAAAAACTTGTTTGAGCGACATCTTGCCGGGCTTCAGAGCTATACGCTGTGCAGAAAGCGATACATTGCCAACTAATATGGCAACGACCCCTAATCGGAAGATACGTTTCATTTGTTGATGCATAATATAGTTTTTTAGGTAAATAAATGTTACGCAATAACGACAGAAATAATAGCCCTCATACCCAATTCTTATATGCTAATATGTGTTAATTCAAAAAAAAACTACACTCAGCGAATTACAAAGAGGCTACCACCATACTTGAATTCACTATTCTTTTAATATCCTATTCTACTAGGATTACTAAGTAACATGAGACTTCCTACTTCCTCATTATCGGAATCAATAAAATGATCCCCAACGCCCCAATATTTAGAACATGCTTCATCTGAGATATTTTTTATACTTTCCTTAGGTAGATCTGATATTTAATTCAAGTTCCGCAAGTTCTTAACTTGCTAATTTCAACTGGTAAAACTCTATAAAATGGCGCAGTTTATCAGACCTATTGACAAGCTTGTCGAAGATTTGCTCGTCCCCGATATTGAAACATTGTGCCATCTCTCTGACGAGCTCTATCATCATATCCCAGATTTTCTCTGTGATAGTGAGTTGAATGCTGTCAGCTGTCGCGTCCTTAAACAGACCGCCGATGGTCTCATAGTCGGAGAACCTCCTTGCCGTAGAAAGCAGGTTGTACAGCATGGCGGTTATCGCAGTCATGGCAATCTGCGAGGAGAAGTTGCGCACTTGGTACTTGCCGAGTCCGAGAGTCCGCTTGCTGTCCTTGAATACGACCTCCAAAGACCACCACATGGGATAAATCTTATAGGCATCGAGGAAGTTGAGCTTACAGTTGGTGGTGATGAGTCCGTTCCATTTAGCCCACTTGCCACACTTGCAGAAGAAGAGGCGTACGTTCCTGTTTGCAAACTTCATGTTCACTGTGATGTAGTAGCAGACAAGCATACGACTGTATTTGCGACCCTTCTTGAGCTTGTTGAAGAGTGCCACGAACTGGATAGCAGTATACTCCTTACCCTTATACATGTATTTGGTGGTGCCCATCTTAATCATACCGAGATAGTAGCACTTTATATGCCGGGAAGTGACAAAATTGATGATCTCAGCGCATACGAACCAACTGTCAGCCAGAATGTAGTTAAAGTGTATCTTATATTTGATGACACACCGTATCATCTCTATTATAAGCGTAATTTTGCTTTGGTCATACTCCTTTATGCGCTTGGCTGTGTTAGACTCATTGGAGTGCTCCTTGGAGGACCTTGCTTCAAGCTGCTTCTGCTTCAGGCCGTATTTCTTTTTCTTGCCTTCCTCTCCGACAAGCGAGAAGTCAAGCAGCATCTGGCTTCTACCGTCAGTGATGCCAAGGAAGAGAGCCTTGAAGCCAAGTTTCATCGAGTGTGCCACGTGGGAGAACACCTTTCCTATAAATTCAGTCTGAAAACCACGTTTCGGGAAGTCTGTTTTATCAACCATCAGACAGACAGGAATTGTCTGCTCACTGGTACGGTTCTTCTATACCTTACGCCAAAGCTGCATGGAAACTACGGAGAGAATCTTGCGCCAGTCATGGGACTCCTTAGAAAGAAACCTATAGAACGTGTCACTCTTCAGGAGAACACGCCAAACAAAGAGGATGATGCATAATTATAAGCATTACGAATCATGAAGCAAGGAAACAACATCAGCAGACCGAGCAATTGCAACTGTGTCAACTTGCAGTTACATATGCTCTCAATCCAGAAAAGCCTCTTTTCCGACAGGCTGAGGGTATCCATCATGCTCATTATTACATTCATTACACTTGTGGCATCTTTTTCCTTGAAAAACTTGTCGATTTCTGAAAAAATATTTGTACTTTTGTTGTTGAGCATAAGGCCTTTGCGCTTTTTATTAGCACTTCAAAGATACAAAAATTCCGTGACGTACGGAAATCCCTGTGCTCTTCTTTATACCCCTATTATACCCAATTTTGAACTTGCGGAACTTGAATATTTAAGACATAACACGAAAAATAGCGATAGTTTATCCGCATACGTTTCATGATAAATCTCTAAATACTAAATTGTACTTTGTCATAGCCATAGCACTCGCATAGCTAAGTACCAACTCTCCCCAGGCTTTACTTTGGCTACCGCAGGCTTTAACTTCAGTATCCTCATACCTTTAAATCTTAATTATTATTAAGATTGTTAAACCTCACCAAGCAGATTCATACATGTAGTCTAACGTTTATTGAACAACAATCTTCTTGCCAACCATCTTCCATTTGAAATCTGGTACAACCAACGAAATAACGGATAAGATGTCTTCTATATCCTCTTGGCTGTCAAATCGCAATCTTACTCTCTGATGATCATGCTTGCTAGTCATCATTTGGAAATGCACGTCATAGCGGTACTCCAACATCTTGAGCACTGTCGGCAATAGTTCATCATCAAACTGCAATTCTCCATTCTTCCATGCCACATATCCCTTTACATCAACATCTTTAATACTCACCTTTCCAGTAAGATTGGAATAAACCAGTTGCTGATTAGGTTTGAGACTATAATCCGTATGCCCATCGCTCACAGAAACTAAGCCATCTTTGAGTGTTACGCGCGTATCATCAAGAGTTGGATAACTTTGGATATTGAACGATGTACCTATATCCTTAACATTCAGCCTATTGACACTTACTTGAAAAAGGGAACTATCAATATGGCGAACCTTAAAATAAGCTTCGCCAATTAGTACAATATTACGCTCATTATTGCTGAAATGTGATGGATAAACCAACACAGAACCACTATTGAGCCATACTTCTGAACTGTCTGGAAGCATCACCTTTTTTATTTCTCCTCTTCTACTAAACTCTTGGATAAAATGAGTCTTAGCTAAGATGTCCCTCTGAGTTAGTCCCTTTTGATAAAAGAAATAGGACCCTGCCAGCATGAATAGTGGTAAGACCCATCCCGCAACTCGCAGCAAAAATCTTCCCCATCGGAATTCTTCACTATTCAAGGTTTCAATTCCTGCCCTTTTCGCCACAATATGATAAGCATCATCCAACGCATGTTTACTCATTTTATTACCAGATTGCAATTTCCATACCTCATGCAAAGCTTCCTCTGCATCGTTATCGATGTTATTTCCCAATCGTTTCCACACTCGGATGCGGATATCCTCTGTGAAATTATATTTGGAAAAATACTTTATTATTTTTGCTAAAACGCTCATATTTTATTCTGATTACATCTATTGCTATTTTGACTTGACACTTCTAAGATGGCTATTTCATAACATTACCCCCAAAACATTAACAGGAATAAACATTTTAATACCTTTCGTAATTCTTTTAAAGCCAAATTTAAATGGTTCTCCACCGTCTTTTTCCGCAACTTCATACGCTGAGCTATCTCATCATTGGAAAGTCCTTCTTTACGGCTCATTTCGTACACTTGCCTTCTCTGCGTGGGCATATTACATACCACCATATCGATCAACAGCTTTGTGTCTTGCATCTCAAGCAAATCTTGTGGCGTTGCACCAGACGATCGACTTTGATTGGCTCCCAAAGAAAGAGGTTGTGCTTCATATTTCTTTTTAGACAGAAAATTCATCATCGCATTACGTCCCATACGATAAAGGTAAGCACTGGGATTAATAACTTCTGCCAACAGATCACGCTTCTGCCAAAGATGAATAAACACAGACTGCACTATATCTTCTGTATCATCAACATTTTTCACAAAGCTTAGTACAAAGCCTCGTACTTGTGGGTAATACATATCAAAAAGCCTCTGGAATGCCCTTTCATCTCCAGCTGCTATTTGCTTCATTAAAAATACATCTTTATCCGCATCACGGGGTAAATTATACAAATGTTTTTTTATTACAGGCATTGATTCGTAGGACAGTTTTTGACTTTCGAATAACAAAATTAGGCAAATTGAATGAAAACTGCAAGGATTTCAACAAAAAGTTATAGAAAAGAAAAAATCTGGCATCAATAGGCGATCTATTAAAAGTCGATAAATGACCTTTGTATTGCCAAATGTAAGCATACAAATCCTCATGGCTTAGCCATTGCAAGACTTTTTGCAAGACATAAGCAAAAAAGAGAATCGCGATCCTTGCCAGTTCCGAAAATAATGTCTACTTTTGCGGTAGTATCAGAAAAGTCATTATAGGCATGAATATAGGAGTATTTGTAGGCAGTTTCGATCCATTCACCATTGGTCATGACTCTCTTGTCAGGCGCGCCTTGCCGCTATTCGACAAGTTGGTCATTGGGGTGGTTGGCGATAACGTGCACAAGCCCAACATGACGCCAGTCACCAAGCGGATGGATGCCATTGCCACCCTCTACCGTGAGAATCCCCAAATAGAAGTCAGGATCTATGACGGGCTGGCCATGGACTTCGCGAAAGAGATGGGGGCTCGGTTCATCGTCAAAGGCGTCCGCAATATCAATGACCTGGAATATGAGCGCGCACAGGCTTATTTCAATAAGAAATTAGGAGGAATAGAAACCATCCTGTTATATACGGAACCCGAACTCATGAATGTATCCTCAACAGCAGTGAGGGAACTAAGCCATTTCGGGAAGGATATCTCTTTTCTATTACCCAAAAATGAATCCAATAACGAATAAGATCTTATGATTTCATACAATGTAGATGGCGTAAGAATGCCAAAGATCAAGAAGCGCGAGACAAATGCCTGGATTAAGGCCGTTGCCGCTTCTTATGGAAGGAAAGTAGGCGATATCGGCTATATGTTTGTCAATGACGACAAGATCTTGGAGGTTAACCAGGAGTACTTGGGACATGACTACTATACGGACATCATCACTTTTGATTACGATGAAGATGATACCATCAGTGGGGATATTGTCATCTCACTGGATACGGTTCGCTCAAACGCTGAAAAATACCATAAGGACTATGACGAGGAATTGCACCGGGTGATCATCCATGGTATCTTACATCTCTGTGGCATCAATGACAAGGGACCCGGTGAGCGGGAGATCATGGAAGCCGCAGAAAACAAGGCGCTGACTATGAGATAACATAGTCAGCGCCTTCTGTTTTCCAACAAGCTTATCGTTGCATCAGCTGAAGAGCCTTCCTCACAATAGGATTCGACTCATTCACGACTTGGAAATACTCGCTCATATCCCACAGGTCCCTTGCGACCAATGCTTTCATCTGCATCTTCAGATAAGGTAAGGTACGCTTCAATTCTGCATCATCTTTGGGCTTGATCTTTTGCTTCGCCCCTTCAGCTAATATTTCGTCGATCAAAGACTGGGGAATTTCAAAATGCTTGTTAAAGTCCTCAAAGCTTGCATATTTCTTTTGCAACGCCTTGCGGTGATTGTCTACGTATTTGAGGTTCGCATTGAGAATAATGCTCTTCGCTGCCAACTGGCGGTGCAGGTTCGTATATTGCGTCGTATCCAGCGGAACGAACTCATCCGGCATGATTCCACCTCCGCCATAGACCACGCGATGCTTACGCAGGGTGTAGCATTTCAGGGAATCGGAGAAATGGATGCTATCGGCACTATACAACTCCCCATGCTTATACCTGTTGTCGAGCTCCATCTCATAGTCTTTCATATCCCCCTTGGTATATGGTTTTTGAATACACCTGCCCGCTGGAGTATAGTAGTGGGCGATGGTAAGACGGATCATCGAGCCATCCTTAAATTCAATGGGGCGCTGGACAAGTCCCTTGCCAAAAGAGCGTCGTCCCACGACAACTCCCCTGTCTTGATCCTGGATAGCACCCGTCACGATCTCAGATGCAGAAGCAGTGAACTCATTGATCAAGACAAATACCTTGCCGTTAAGCAGCTTTCCGTTGCCCTGAGCGCGAAATTCCTGACGCTCCGCCCTCCTACCTTGGGTATAGACGATTAAGTCGTTACGCTGAAGGAATTCATTGGCAATCATCACGGCAGCCTGAAGATATCCTCCACCATTATCTTCCAAGTCGAGGATCAGGTCATTCATGCCCTTTGCCTTCAGGGCATTCACGGCATCCATAAACTCATGATAAGTAGTAGCGCCAAAACTTCCTATCCGGATATAGCCCATACCTGGGCGGATCATATAATAAGCATCAAGGGTCTTTACTGGGATTTTATCACGGGTAACCGTGAAGGACAGCACATCTTTGATGCCCCTTCGCACGATGTTCAGACGTACCTTGGTGCCTTTCGGACCACGGAGACGTCTCATGATCTCCTCTTTTGCCATTTTAACGCCCGCTATTGCCGTATCGTTGACACTGATGATACGATCACCGGCCATGATGCCAACTCTTTCTGAAGGACCATTAATAACAGGCTGTATCACTAACAAGGTATCTTGGACCATATTGAACTGCACGCCGATCCCCTCGAAAGAACCCTGCAGGGGCTCATTCATAGCCTTTGTTTCCTTGGCTGAGGTGTAGGCAGAGTGAGGATCCAGCTTCTCAATCATTCCGCGAATGCCATCCTCTACCAATTGATTCTCATCCACAGAATCGACATAGAGATTGGTAATGGCCATCTCTGCAATCTGCAACTTACGCAAAGGACTGTTTTCACCGAAATTGAGGTGAACCTGGGCAGAAGTCCCCAACGATATCATCATTGCCAAAGAGGCAAATAGTAACTTCTTCATATTCATAACGCCATTAATCAATGGGGTCAGTATCTTCCGGAAGGTCTTCCTCTATTACCAAATTATCAATAATGAAATTCTGGCGTTCCATCGTATTCTTCCCCATATAGTATTCCAATAATTTATGTACTTGATCGTTCTTGTGTAAAGTAACCTGTTCCAGTCGCATGTCAGGACCTATGAAATGTACGAATTCATCGGGACTGATCTCACCTAATCCCTTGAACCGTGTGATCTCTGGATCAGGTCCCAGGTCTTTGATTGCCTTTTGCCGCTCCTCCTCACTATAGCAATAGATCGTAATGAAGTCGTTCTTCCGCTCCCCTTTTTTCAATCTGGCATCAGCATCGGCTATCACCTTCTTGCTCTTGATCTTCGTACGCTTGTTCCGCACCCGGAAGAGAGGAGTCTGAAGGACATAAACATGTCCTTTCTTAATCAGCTCTGGGAAGAACTGAAGGAAGAACGTGATAATCAGCAACCGTATATGCATGCCATCAACATCAGCATCAGTAGCCACAATCACCTTATTGTATCGCAGGGTATCTAAACCGTCTTCTATATCAAGGGCAGCCTGCAAAAGGTTGAACTCTTCGTTCTCGTAGACAACCTTTTTCGTCAATCCAAACGAGTTCAAAGGCTTTCCCCGCAAGGAGAACACAGCCTGTGTATTGACATCGCGGCTTTTGGTAATGCTTCCACTGGCACTGTCACCCTCTGTGATGAAGATGGAGCTTTCTTCCTTCCTGTCGTTTTTCGCATCACTATAATGAATACGGCAATCACGCAACTTCCGGTTATGGAGATTAGCTTTCTTTGCACGCTCACGTGCCAGTTTGGTAACACCTGCCATTGCCTTTCGCTCACGCTCGCTCTCCTCGATTTTTTTCCGCAACTCCTCAGCCACATCCGTATGGATGTGGAGATAGTTGTCCACTTGCTCTTTGACAAAGTCGCCTACGTATTTGTTAATGCTCTCGCCCGAAGGGCTCATCGTTAACGAACCCAACTTAATCTTGGTTTGGCTTTCGAACATCGGCTCTTCCACATTAATGGCAATGGCAGCTACAATGCCATTCCGAATGTCCGTATAATCATAATTCTTGCCAAAAAACTCCTTGATGGTACGAGCGATATGCTCCTTAAACGCACTCTGATGGGTACCTCCCTGCGTGGTATGCTGACCATTGACAAAGGAATGGTATTCCTCGCCATATTGGTTCGTATGCGTAAAGGCGATCTCGATATCCTCACCTTTCAGATGAATAATCGGATATAATCCATCCGTGGTCATATTATCCACCAATAAATCCTCAAGGCCATTTCTGCTCAGAATCCGCCGACCGTTATACATAATAGTCAAGCCAGAGTTGAGATAAGTATAGTTCTTCAACATCGTTTCCACGATTTCATCATGGAACTGATAGTTCAAAAACAGGGTGTCATCCGGTTCGAAAAAGATATAGGTACCATTCTCGTCCTGTGTCTTCTCCGTGTGGTCTTCTTTCAGGATGCCACGCTCAAAGGTTAAGGCACGTACCTTCCCCTCGCGGTAAGACCGGACTTCAAAATGCGCACTCAAGGCATTGACCGCCTTGACGCCAACGCCATTTAAGCCAACACTCTTCTTGAAAGCCTTGGAGTCGTATTTACCACCGGTATTCAACTTGCTAACAGCCTCAACCAATTTCCCCTGAGGAATACCACGGCCATAATCACGGACAGATACTCTCAGATGGTCCTCTATATCGATCTCAATACGTTTACCCGCATTCATCTTAAACTCATCAATAGAGTTATCAATGACTTCTTTCAAAAGGACGTAGATGCCATCTTCTGGCAAGCTGCCATCTCCCAGTCGGCCAATGTACATGCCAGGGCGCGTACGGACATGCTCCATATCCGACAGATGGATGATATTTGCATCCGTATATTCTGCCGTAGAAGGGACATTCTGTTCCAGATCCTTATTATTGTTCTCGTTTTCTGGCATTATCAATAAAATCTTTCTTTTTTGTTAGCCAATGATTTTCTTATAACACTTCCGAGATTTATGATGGATTGGGTTCAAGGCTCCCCATTGGCTTTGGACGCCTTCATTAGATTCCATTTCCACCTGTGTCTCCCCCCATTTGAATCCATAAGCCTGGTATCGAGGGATCAGGTCGGCAAACAACAAAGCGTTGGCACCCTTTGCTCTGTACTCAGGCAATACCCCCATCAGCAGCAAATCGACACCTTCTGTTTTATGATACTTGATGGCACGAAGTACATACCACCAGCCAAAAGGGAGAAGCCTGCCACGATGGCATTTCTGCATGGCACGAGCTAATGATGGTATTGTAATGCCCAACCCAACCAACTTACGGCCAGCATTCCAATCCTCCACCAGAGTGACCAAATTCAAATCCAGGTCTTTCAAGTACATATTGATATACTGGCCAATCTGACGAGGGGTCAACTCTGAATAGCCATAAAGGTCTTTATAAGTATCATTAATAAGATCAAAGACCTTCTGCCCATATCCTCCCTCAAAGATATCCTTCTTGGTCAGTTTCTTCACATGAAGGTTATATCTCTTTTCTATCATTTGGGCAATCTTGGTGTACTTTTCTGGGATTGTTTCGGGAACGTACATCTTATATTCCACATATTTATTGTCAACGACAAAGCCTTCCATCTTTTCCATGTGCTCCGGATAATATGGATAATTATAGATGGTGGGCATGGTGCCTAACTGGTCGAATCCCCAAGTTAACATCCCTTCTGGGTCCATATCCGTAAATCCCAATGGCCCCACGACCTGTGTCATACCCTTACTTTTCCCATAGTCTTCTACCGCCTTGATCAAAGCAGTAGACACCTCAAAGTCATCGATAAAGTCGATCCATCCAAAGCGGACAGACTTTACTCCCCACTTTTCATTCGCATGATGATTGATAATTGCAGCCACACGACCTACAATCTTTCCGCCCTTGTATGCAAGGTAATACTCTGCCTCGCAAAAATCGAAAGCAGCATTCTTGTCCTTACTCAGCGTATTCATATCATCGCTAAAAAGAGTGGGGGCATCATATTCGTTACCCTTATAAAGGTCATAATGGAAGTCTATGAATCTCTTGAGATCTTTCTTGGTCTCAACTTTCCTGATTTCTACTGACGACATTGATAAATCAATTGATTAATGCTTTAATAAACATGCAAAGATATAGAAAATCATGCACAACACCAAATTTTGTGCAGTTTTTTACGATTTCTTGCAAAGAATCAAAACATGATCATGTGGGTAGAGGGTGGTTCCAAATAGATAATAGTCGCCACCGTCTTTCAATTTAAGCCGCTTTCTAAGTGCAGATACGGATAGAGGAAAGTTGCGGATAGCAATATTGGCTGCATCTATGCCTCTCAAAGCCGTTTTCAATGACTTCTTATTTAAAGTAAATACCGATCTGACCTGAAAACTACGACCCGGAAAATCCGGTATCATGGAATCAGAAACAAAAAGGTGTGAATTCCTTCCAACTGCCTTCACGCCATACCGATGGCACAATGTGCCAAAGCATCCCGCTTTCATGATAGAGGCATTCGGTTCATAAAGATAAAGTTTGTTCTCCCGATAATCAACGTCCAGCATTTGTCCCTCTCCCACATAGGAGATAAGTGCATCTGATGATGATTCTACTTGCATCTGCTGATCGCCATTCACGCAAAATACCTTCATGGGATCTCCTGGCACAGCAGAGAGGACAAACAGCAATTCCTTACACTCGTTATCCTTTGACACGATATGCAGTTCCCTGACATGATCTTCGCCTAAGTCTGTCAGAGCCTGATGCCAATCCAACATGGGAGACAACTTCAAGAGAACAACATCAGCCTTAGATAAAAGTTCTTCCTTGATCTGCAGCACATCGGGGGTACAGTCCTCAATCGCTACTGTCTTTCCCCCATACGCATCCCTACGAGCAGGATCTAAAAAGAGCAATGAGACATGGGAAAGATGATGAAGATAGTCTACGCCATCTCCACATACGATATCAGCATGAACCCCTAACAAAGAGAAATTATGCCGTGCAACTCGACAAAGTTCGTCTTGTTTCTCTACATAAATAGACTGTGAAAAGGGAAATTGCAAGGCCATCAAAGAGAAATCAACTCCGAAACCACCGGTTAGGTCAACCCATTTCATACCGTTCTGGTCTCCAACCCATCTCTTTGCCACTTGTGCTTTATAGCTTGCCGTAAACTGCGAAGAGCACTGTTCCATGGATAGATGAGGAGGGTAAATAATCCCTTCCGTAGACGCCCACAACGGGATCTTGACACATGCTCTCTGCCAACCATCTATCTGTTCAAGGGCATATTGTAAGTCTACATCCGGGAACCTTGAACCCAGAAAAGCCAGTTTCTGAACATTCTCATGCCGATGTTCATGGATGAAATCCATAGTGGCCTGATTCATCATTTCTGCCATATCGATTAAAAATGATAGGTCAAACCTACTCTGACCTCAAAGGTATTGGCATGGACATCATCATGATAAGCATACCGAGTATTCCTTATGAAATAGGATCCTGATGCCAAGAAACTAAGCGGGCCACGAAGGTCAGACTCCCAAATAGGGTTAAGGACAAACAGCTCTGCATTCCCTTTATCACCTTGGGCATTCAAGTACAAAGGATCAATGGTAGACAGGTCCTTTCCCTCATATCCTTTCCATGTGTAAATACGATAGTATTGCGCATGAAGGATAAAACGCCCGAAATTTCGAAACTCCATATGGGTTTTTGTCTTAATGGAATAACCACTTCCCATATTATAGTCACGATCGATCACATTATAATAGTCGCTCTTGGTTCCTCCAAGTAATATTCCGCTGATGAAAATCCTTTGCTCCAACCGACTCAACACCCCCACTTCAGGAAGGGACAAGATCAACCCTGGACCAAAAGCTGCTGCCTCGGAAATCCGGTAAGGAGTTTGATTGCTACCATCTTTTACAGGCTTAGAATCATAGTAATTGAAGTGCTGGAAAACACCGAACTCAGCCGTAACCGTATTCCCTATAAATACAGGAGCCCCCCATACACGTCCCAGGATATGCAAGCCATTGATAAGAGGCTGATTTGCTGAAAATCCTACCGTTGCCTCTACATCAAAGAAGTCATATGGTTTCTTTTCTTCCTCATTAAAGGGATCGCCATAGCAAAGATAGATGTTGACAAAAGGATTAGCCTCACCACGAAATAGGGCACCGTCATCTGCCAGATATCTCACGCCCATGGACATAGAGAAATCTATCGGGAATCGATCATAATCATGGTATTTATAATATTTGTTCCGGATTCTCCAAGCATCCCCACTGATGATGCGATTGAATCCTCTCATCGGGCTGATTGCAGTAGCCCCTGCCTCACGAATGAAACGATTCCATCCATGGGTACGATCATCTAATAGCAAACTACTAATGCGATAAGCAATCTCACCAATGCAGATTCCTCCGAAAGTAGTCGCCAATAAGTCATTAATGGCTGGTGGTTCCTTTTCGCCACAGAACTCCCATTCTAAACTACCGCAGAGAGCGTAAGGTGCAGATTCCCAAAAGTTCAATCCACATGCACGAGCCGAGTTATAATAAAGGTTTCCATGGTAAGGGTGAGCAAACAGATTCGTAGAGAACTGGTCATTATCCCAAACGAATCCATTCTTGAAATTATGATGGATCGTATGCAAATTCACTTGGGCAAATTCCTGATTCATGACAAAGCGATCAAAGCAATGTACGAATACGTTAATGCCCGTAGCTTCTGCTGCTGCTTTCCAAGGATGCTTCTCTTGTAATTCTGGGCGGTTATAGGCATAGATAGAGTCAGCTGCCATCCTCATCAACCTGTTCGTAAAAGCTGTGTCTTGCTGAGAAAATGCCATGCAGGGCAGTATCGCCACAATCATAAGAATCATCTGTCTTTTGCTCATCTCGTCTTACTCCTTTGAAATCTGATGGCAAGCCCCCCTTCTAAAATAAAGCGATGACGATAGGAATGCCAATGGTAATAATAGCGTGTGTCACCATAACCGCCAGAGAGGAATGCACCCAAATAATGATTAAAGGCATAGTCCACGTTAATACGAGCCTGCAACGAGAACAGTCGCTTAGGCTTTGTGGCATTATCCTTCAAGAATGTCTCTACGTGATAGTAACCCAAGTCTCCACTAAGGCACCATTTAGGTGTCAAATTAAAGTATTGTCCAACCCGATAGAAAAGTGCTCCGGAAAACTTTTGGTCAATACCCATAAAATGGGTACCAACGCCCACGATATTATAAGTAGAACGATTCCGATACCGAAATGCGAAATTAAGTTTCGTACTGGTACCGCCATACACCAAGACATCTATTTTTGTCTTGGGATTGATGTTAACCAGCCCTATCTTATGAGCAATGGTATCACGACTATAATTAATAATGCCTACCTGAACGCCACGGGGATGAGAAATACACACATTCAAGAATCCCACCTGGGAACCGTTCAGAGAATCTGCATAATTATAGGCAGCGATCTGAATGCCTCGCATGGTTGAAGAGCAAATATTGGCAATAGCTGCCACTTGGGCTCCTCCTTTAACACCTACCGAGATATTTGACACTCCACTCACCTGGACTCCAGCTAAAGATGATGTACAGATATTTGAGAATCCTGCTACTTGTAACCCTTCTGCATGATGTGCGATACTGGAAATGCCCGATATTTGCACGCCACGCACTCTGCCTCCCACAGAGCCTATCCCGGTTGTTATCTGAACGCCATTCAGTTCCGTTCCAGAAAACGCAAAAAGTCCACCGACATTTAACCCAGAAGCTGTAGCACTCGTCATACCTGATATCGCTCCTAATTGAACGCCTTTCAAAGTATCTGTATTGGAAAACAAACCAAGATTGAAGAAAGCAGTCCGCAAGGAGTCATTACCATGACGCACGACTCCCACACCGATATTAGGATATCGTTTCGGAGCATAAGTTTGCGCAGAAGCCTGTGTAAAACTAATAGCAAGAATGCCTAATAGGACATGTCGAAAATGAATGGCAGGTTTCATAATGCAAATTTAATAAAAAAAAGAAATACCTCAAACAAACAAAAAAAAAAAACAAAGATCTCTGTCTTTATTTCCAGAAATGCTGGACTGCAATGCCTTTATACGACGTATTTTCTTAATAACCGTCACAAGCGCAGGCCAAGGAAACACACACAAATTTCTTCTATTTACACTAGAGATTTTTTCTTCTATAGGTTGACAGGTTGTCAAAACCCTTTGCACATCGGGCTTGCAACCTGATTTGAGGTTGTCAAAGGTTGTCAAAGGTTGACAGAAAAAGCACATCTTTTGCTAAATTCTCTCGAGAATTTATGGTGACACCTATCCTTTTAATGTGCAAAACCGCCACGATTGGGCAAAATTCTCGAGAGAATTTTGCATGATAGCTCAGCTTTTATTCATATACTGATCATGATATAAATTGAAATGGGACATTATCGATAAGCCAAATGAGCAGAGCCAAGCTTGTTTGAGCTCAGCCATGTCAAGAAAAGGTGCGCGTAAGCGAACCCATGAAAATGCGATACATGGCACAAAAAAAGAGGATGCATCAGAATTTGATACACCCTCCTTTTCTTTAGGATTATACTCTATAACTTAATCATTCAATTTTGCCTTGATGAACTCACGGTTCAAGCGAGCTATATTGGCAATACTTTCGTTTTTCGGGCATTCGGCCTCACAAGCACGTGTATTGGTACAATTGCCAAAGCCCAATTCCTCCATCTTGGCTACCATAGCCTTAGCCCGACGGGCGGCTTCAGGACGACCTTGTGGTAACAATGCGAGCTGACTAACCTTAGAGCTTACGAACAACATCGCAGATCCATTCTTGCATGCTGCCACGCAAGCGCCACAACCGATGCAGGTAGCACAGTCCATGGCCTCATCTGCCTTCTCTTTGGGGATCAGGATCGCATTAGCGTCCTGAGCCTGACCAGTACGTACAGATGTGTACCCACCGGCTGCAATGATCTTGTCAAAAGCAGAACGATCGACCATACAATCCCTTATTACAGGAAAAGCTGCTGAACGCCAAGGCTCAACGGTAATCACGTCACCATCTTTAAAACGGCGCATATAGAGCTGACAGGTAGTAGCTCCTTGTGCTGGTCCATGAGGATTCCCATTGATATAAAGTGAGCACATACCGCAAATACCCTCACGGCAATCATGGTCGAACACGAAGGGCTCTTTGCCCTCCTCAATCAACTGCTCATTCAGGATATCCAACATTTCGAGGAAAGAAGTATCACCAGGAATATCCTTCATCTCAAATGTATCAAAGTGACCCTTTTCCTGAGGTCCCTTCTGACGCCATACTTTAAGCGTGAAACTTATATTTGTATCCATTTCTTAATCTGATTTAAAAATTACTTCTTGTAGTTACGAACCTGTACCTTAATATACTGATAGTCCAGAGGCTCCTTATAAAGTTTAGGAGCCACGTCGTCAGAACCCTGATACTCCCAGCAAGCTACATACATATAGTTTTCATCATCCCGCTTAGCTTCCCCTTCTTCGGTTTGAGACTCCTCACGGAAGTGACCACCACAACTTTCATTACGGTTCAGTGCATCATAAGCAATCAGTTCACCCATAGTGATGAAATCACGCAGATGGATTGCCTTGTCAAGTTCCACGTTAAGACCTTCTTTCGCACCCGGAATACGAACGCAAGTATTGAATTGCTCCCGAACATCCTTTAACATACTCAAGGCTTTCTTCAATCCAGCTTCGTTGCGTGCCATTCCAACATAGTCCCACATAATATGATAGAGCTCTTTATGGATAGAATCGACACTCTTCAGTTTGCTCTTATCCTGTTGCTTGTTCTGGATATTATAGATACGGTCGATCTCTGCCTGCACGTTCTTCTCTGCCTCATCGAACTCAGGAAGATCCGTTGAGAAGCGAGGAACTGTAATCTGATCGCTCAGATAATTCTGCATGGTGTAAGGGATGACAAAATAGCCGTCGCTCAAGCCTTGCATCAGTGCAGATGCGCCCAAACGGTTAGCCCCGTGGTCAGAGAAATTACACTCTCCCAATGCGAACAGACCTTTGATGGTAGTCATCAACTCGTAATCAACCCAAATACCACCCATTGTATAGTGGATTGCAGGGAAGATCATCATTGGATTTTCATGCGGATCCACGTCTGTGATCTCCTGATACATATCAAAGAGGTTACCATAGCGCTGGTCAACGACGTCACGTCCTAAACGTTGGAAAGCCTCTGAGAAATCAAGGAATACTGCCAAGCCAGTATTGTTAACGCCATAGCCTTTATCCGTACGCTCCTTAGCAGCACGTGACGCAACGTCACGGGGAACCAAGTTACCAAATGCAGGATAACGACGCTCCAAATAATAGTCGCGATCCTCCTCTGGGATATCACGACCCTGCAGTTTGCCTTCCTGAAGGGCTTTGGCATCTTCAAGTTTTTTAGGAACCCATATACGACCATCATTACGCAAGGACTCTGACATCAAAGTCAGTTTCGACTGTTTGTCACCGTGTACTGGAATACAAGTTGGGTGGATCTGCACATAACAAGGATTTGCAAAATAGGCACCCTTACGATAACACTGTAGGGCAGCCGTGCAGTTGCAACCCATGGCATTTGTTGACAAGAAATAAGTATTTCCGTAACCGCCGGTAGCAATACAAACTGCATGAGCTGAATAACGCTCCAACTTTCCTGTAATCAGATTTTTAGCGATAATACCACGAGCACGTCCATCGATCACTACGAGATCTTCCATCTCTGTACGGGTATGCAATTCAACCGTACCATGATGTACCTCTTTCATCAAGGAAGAATAAGCCCCGAGAAGAAGCTGCTGACCCGTCTGGCCTTTCGCATAAAAAGTACGGCAAACTTGAACGCCACCAAAAGAACGGTTAGCAAGCATACCACCATATTCGCGGGCAAAAGGAACGCCCTGTGCCACACACTGATCAATAATATTGGCGCTCACCTCTGCCAAGCGATATACATTTGCCTCTCTGGCACGGTAATCACCACCCTTGATCGTATCATAGAACAAGCGGTACACGGAATCGCCATCGTTCTGATAATTCTTCGCCGCATTGATACCTCCTTGTGCGGCAATAGAATGTGCACGACGTGGCGAATCCTGAATGCAGAAATTGATAACATGGAAACCCATTTCACCTAAGGAAGCAGCAGCACTGGCACCAGCCAGACCGGTCCCCACAACGATGATGTCGAGCTTCCGCTTATTAGCTGGGTTAACCAGTTTCTGGTGAGCTTTATAATTAGTCCATTTCTCGGCCAGTGGGCCTTCTGGAATTCTTGAATCTAACTGTGACATAATCTTAATCGTTTACAAAATTATTGTTTAAATTAATGGAGACCAGGAGCAAACCCTGCCCAGAAGGAGATAACCAGGAATGCAAAGATGGCCATGAGAATTGTAACGTATACGATGCCTATGCACTGCCATCTCTTCAACCAGATTTTGCCACTCCACCCAAGAGTCTGCATGGCACTCCAGAATCCATGAGAGAGATGGAACCAGATGGCACACATCCAAATCAGATAAAGAATAGAAAAGACAGGATTACTGAAAGTATCCTTAATCCAACTGATACCGTCTGCAGGACCATAAGCCAAGCCTGTGTTTCCGATAAGATCGGCCAACATCATGTGTGACCAGAAATTGTACAAGTGAAGGATCAAGCCCAACAGGATGATCAGGCCAAGTACCAACATGTTCTGAGAAGCCCAACTTACTTCTGGACGACGGGATGTGACTGCATAACGCTCATCACCACGTGCACGACGGTTTTGCGCAGTCAGGATAAAAGCATAAACGATATGGCAGCATGCTAGGAACGCCAATGCCAGTGTGCCAACAACGGCATACCAATTGGAGCCCAAGAACTCGCAAACCTCGTTGTAGCCTGTCCCCGAAAAGAACGCAACAATGTTCATACAACAGTGGAACGTCAAGAAAAGAATAAGGCAAATGCCGGTTAACGACATTACCACTTTTCTACCAATAGGTGAATTGATTAACCACATAAATGATTGATTTTTAATTATTTAACTGTTAGAATATATTAACGACTTTGTTACGAACGATTGTGATCCTACACCTTTAAAGGGAAAATATACCTTAAAATAGGTATGACTCCCCCTTCATTGTGAATGCAAAAATACTATATTTTAGCGATAATTCAAAGGTTTTAGATAAAAATTCCAATTAAAATTCTTACTTTTGCGGAAAATTAGACAACTCGTGGAGAAATATTTAAAATGATTTTCAAATACGACGTAATTGTAATCGGAGGAGGACACGCTGGATGTGAGGCGGCAACTGCAGCTGCTAACATGGGTGCCAAGACCTGTCTGATTACGATGGATATGAACAAAATCGGGCAAATGAGCTGCAATCCGGCAGTTGGCGGCATTGCCAAAGGCCAGATCGTTAGGGAGATTGATGCCTTGGGAGGACAAATGGCAAAGGTGACGGATGCTACCGCCATCCAGTTCCGTATGCTCAATCGCGGCAAAGGACCTGCCGTCTGGAGTCCCCGCGCCCAATGCGACAGAGGAAAATTTATCTGGAAATGGAGAGAGGTCTTGGACCAGACTCCTCATCTTGACATTTGGCAAGACCAAGCTGACGAGCTATTGGTCAAGGATGGAGAAGCCATAGGCGTCAAGACCATTTGGGGAGTTGAGTTCTATGCGAAAGCAACAATTATCACTGCAGGCACCTTTTTGAACGGCCTCATGCACATTGGACGACATATGTACCCTGGAGGAAGAATCGCAGAACCTGCAGTATATCATTTTAGCGAAAGTATCTCTCAGCATGGCATCCGAGTAGCAAGGATGAAAACAGGCACACCTGTTCGCATTGACGGCAGGACCGTACATTTCGAAGATATGGAAATGCAACCAGGGGAACTGGATTTTCATCAATTTAGTTATATGGGACCACACCGATTGCTAAAACAACTTCCCTGTTGGACATGCTATACGAATGAAGAAGTACATGAGATCTTAAGAAATGGCTTAGCCGACTCGCCGCTCTATAATGGGCAGATCACAAGTACAGGTCCCCGTTATTGTCCATCAATAGAGACGAAACTCGTGACATTCCCAGACAAGAACCAGCATCCCCTTTTTCTTGAACCAGAGGGAGAGACCACAGAAGAAATGTATCTGAACGGATTCTCATCAAGCATGCCTATGGACATTCAGTTGGCAGCCATCCATAAAATTCCTGCCCTACGAGACGCTAAGGTGTATAGGCCAGGATATGCCATTGAATACGATTACTTCGATCCAACTCAATTGAAACATTCCTTAGAGTCTAAAATCCTTAAGGGCCTGTTCATGGCCGGACAAGTAAACGGGACCACAGGATATGAGGAGGCAGGCGGCCAGGGAACCATGGCAGGAATCAATGCTGCGTTATACTGTGGAAATAGCGAGCCTTACATCATGAAACGTGATGAGGGATATATTGGTGTCTTGATTGATGACCTAACGACGAAAGGAGTAGACGAGCCCTATCGCATGTTTACATCCAGAGCAGAATATCGAATTCTGCTCAGACAAGATGACGCAGATGCAAGACTCACAGAAAAGAGCTACGAATTAGGACTCGCTAAAAGGGATCGATACGATTGGTGGATAAAAAAGAAGGATGCCATTCAGTCTATCATCGAGTTCTGCGAAAATACATCGGTAAAACCGAAAGAAATTAACTCTTCACTCGAAAATTTAGGAACCACTCCACTTCACGAGGGATGCAAGGTAGCAGACTTAGTCGCCCGTCCCCAGATTACGCTGCAGAACATGGCAGACATCCTGCCAGAACTAAAGTTATTGATCAACAAGCCAGAGGATAGAGTCGAAGAAATCGCCGAGGCAGCTGAGATAAAAATGAAATACAAAGGATATATCGCCCGTGAGAGGGTCGTTGCTGACAAAATGCATCGATTAGAGAATATTAAAATCAAGGGGCATTTCAAGTATAATGAACTTCATGAAATTAGCACCGAAGGTCGCCAAAAGCTCGAAAGAATCGACCCAGAGACGTTGGCGCAAGCCAGTCGAATACCTGGAGTGTCACCATCTGACATTAACGTTCTTCTCGTGTTAATGGGACGATAATTGCCTCAAAACAAATGATTTATCCGAACATGCGTTTCACGTGAAACAGAATATAAAACAAATAATTAATATATAAAGAGATGAACAACAAATTATTACTCTCCAATCTTCGTTGCATACCAGATTGGCCAAAGAAAGGCGTTAATTTTAGAGATGTCACGACTCTATTCAAAAACCCAGATTGTCTTAAAGAGATTAACGATGAAATGTACGACTTGTACAAAGACAAAGGAATAACAAAAATCGTCGGCATCGAAAGTAGGGGATTCGTCATGGCGTCAGCATTAGGAATCGAACTGCATGCTGGCGTAGTATTATGCCGCAAGCCAGGGAAATTGCCCTGTGAAACCGTACAAGAAAGCTATGCGAAAGAATACGGGAAGGACACTATTGAGATTCACAAAGATGCCATTAACGAAAACGATGTGATCCTGCTTCACGATGACTTGCTTGCAACGGGTGGCACCATGAAGGCCGCCTGTGATCTAGTGAAGAAATTCCATCCCAAGAAGATTTATGTCAATTTTATCATTGAACTTGTCAACGAGGGAATGAATGGAAGAGAGCAATTTGACGATGACATAGAAGTATCCTCCCTGATTCAAATATAAAGGCATACAAGGAATCATGATCTTGGGGTAAGATAAGGCAATCAAAGGAAGAAATTAGAAGGTTTATATTAGTTTCACGTGAAACAACATAATTAAAGATCCCTTTAAACAAAGGGGAAGAAGATGAATAAAGAGGAAAACGAGAAAAGATTGGCATATCTAAAAAACATAGTATTGAGCATGCCTGAGAAACCAGGCAGCTATCAATACTATGACAAGGATCATGTAATTATCTATGTAGGAAAAGCGAAGAATCTAAAGCGTCGTGTCTCTTCCTACTTTCACAAAGAAGTGGACAGGTTCAAGACAAAGGTCCTAGTCAGCAAGATTATGGATATTACCTACACAGTAGTCAACACTGAGGAGGACGCCCTACTCCTTGAGAATGCCTTGATCAAGAAATACAACCCGAGATATAATGTACTCCTTAAAGATGGAAAGACATATCCCAGCATATGCGTAACGAAAGAATACTTTCCAAGAATCTTCAAGACAAGACAAATCAACAAAAAGTATGGGACATACTTTGGTCCATACAGCCATATTTCCACAATGTATGCATTACTGGAATTAATAGGTAAGGTGTACAAACCGAGGAGGTGTAGATTGCCCTTGACAAGAGAAGGAATACAGCAGAAAAAGTTCAAACCGTGCCTGGAATACCATATTCATAATTGCTATGGACCGTGCATCAACAAGCAAAGCTATGAGGAATATCAGGAGAATATCAGGCAGGCGAAGGAAATCCTGAAAGGGAACACGCGAGATATCCAACAGTTCATCTATGAAGAAATGACCAAAAAGGCATCTGAATTAAAATTCGAAGAAGCAGAACTTTTAAAGGAAAGGTATCTTCTATTAGATAGTTTCGTTGCCAAAAGCGAGGTGGTCAGCCATACCATAGATGATGAAGACGTCTTCACAATTAATGATGATGATGACAAGAAGAATGCTTATATCAATTACATTCATGTCAAGAATGGCACCATCAACCAAAGCTTTACTTTCGAATACAAAAGAAAGCTGGACGAAAGTGATGAGGAATTACTGATAACGGCAATCCCAGAAATAAGGGAAAGATTCCAATCAACAGCTAAGGAGATTCTGGTCCCATTTGAAATGCAATGGAAGATCAAGAATGCCGTGTTCTTCGTACCACAAAGAGGAGATAAAAAACACTTGCTTGATTTGTCAGAAATGAATGGGAAACAATACAAATTCGATAGACTAAAACAAGCAGAGAAGCTGAATCCAGAACAGAAGCAAACCAGGTTGATGAAGGAATTACAAGAGAAGTTAAAACTGCCCAAGCTTACTTATCAAATAGAATGCTTCGACAACTCTAATATTTCTGGGACTGATGCCGTAGCAGCATGTGTCGTCTTCAAAAGCATGAAGCCATCTAAAAAGGACTATCGAAAATATAACATTAAAACCGTGGTAGGACCAGATGATTACGCTTCTATGCAGGAGGTCGTGAGAAGAAGGTATAAAAGGATGATAGAGGAAAGTCAAAGACTACCCGACTTGATCATTACAGATGGTGGAAAAGGCCAGATGGATGTTGTCAGAGAGGTTGTGGAAGGTGAATTAAACCTACAAATCCCAATCGCAGGACTGGCTAAAGATGAGCGCCATCGTACAAATGAACTTTTGTACGGATTCCCACCCCAGACAATTGGCATTGATGTAAAAAGCGAACTCTTCCACGTACTTACTCAAATACAAGATGAAGTGCACAGATTCGCCATTTCTTTCCACAGAGACAAGCGATCTAAACACGCTTTACACAGCGAGTTAGATGATATTAAAGGCATAGGTCCAAAAACAAAAGAAGAATTATTGAAAAACTTTAAGACGGTTAAAAAGATGAAGGAAGCAGGATTGGCCGAGCTCATCAAAATTATTGGACCAGTTAAAGGTAAAATTATTTATACACATTTCCAGGAAAAGAAAACATATTAAAATTAGAGACCAGCATGATTAGACTTTTAAAGATAATTATCATAAGCCTTACCTTGACCATAATTGGTCAAAGACAAGGATATGCGTCTAATCAGAAGGCCTTGCCATATCAGCTAAGGGATGTCCACAAAGAGATCATTAAGGAACACAGGAATCCCGAAGCAATTCTTTCCGATCGCTCCAATGAGGTTCACTTTACGGGCGCAAGGCCTTCCAGATTTATTCCTGGGAACGAGCCAAGACCCCAGAAATTTGGTGGAAAGCAAGTTTTTTACAATAAGTTTAACCCTTTAAACAATTTCCTGATGATAGGAAGGCAGTTCCGTGTAAGAACTCCCTACCCTGTTCATGTCTCAAGCGATTATTACATCTTCGCTTTGAGGCATATTCTTTGTTGACGACATGATATTGTGATATCTTAGAGACCAAGGGCAAACAAAAAAGTAACAAGCCCAAAACATTATTTTTAAAACAACTTTCCATCCAATAAGAATGGAAAAAATTATATCATATATACGATTATGTCAAATTTCAAGAACAAAGAACTGGAAAAGGTAATACTGTCAAATCAAGATATAGAAGTAAAGAAAGGCTTTTTAGGACTTGGCAAAAAATACATCTATAAACCGACAAACAGCAACATTCGTATCATCTGCGAATATTATAACAACGAAAAAGGAAACGACATTGAGAAACTCCTTAGCAAACCCATCGCAGAAATTGCTAAAGAAATAGAGACCAAACCTCAAATTGAAGGTGATCAGATGGGTAATCTACAACTGGAAGCAGCCATATCTGACGATGGTCAATTCGTTGCATATCAGATTGCCAAGTATAGCGACTTTGAATATGTTGCGGAAGGAGAAGTAAAAGTATATACCGGCGAAGAGGCAAAGATTGTGGCTAAAGCTTTGTAATAATACTTAAATATCTGTATATCAGATAATTATAAGCATATAAGAAGAGATAAGGAGGTCAAATGATCTCCTTATCTTCGTTTTCGAATAAAACAAGAAACGATTTTTACGAAAACATTAGGAAGTAAAACAAATTATCCTTAACTTTGCAGCATGAGAACAGTCATACAAAGAGTAAGCCACGCATCCGTAACCATCAATGGTGCAATAAAAGCCTCCATTGGAAAAGGTTATTTGATTTTGATAGGTATTGAAGATGCCGACACGTCAGAGGATGTCAGTTGGCTTGTCAGGAAAATTGTCAATCTAAGGATTTTCGATGATAACAACGGGGTCATGAACCTATCGATTCAAGATATTGGAGGTGACATACTTGTAATCTCACAATTCACCCTTTTTGCAAGCTATAAGAAAGGAAATCGACCGTCATGGCTAAGAGCTGGGCACCATGAACATTCTATCCCCTTATACGAAGAATTCTGCCTTCAACTGGAAAGAGCATTAGGAAAGCCAATTGGTACAGGAGAATTTGGAGCAGACATGAAAGTGGAATTATTAAATGATGGACCTGTGACAATATGCATGGATACGAAGAATAAAGAATAAGAACATCACAATACTGCAAGAAAGTCGTTCAATAATCATCAATCGCTAATGACGAAAAGGAAGAAAGTTTATTGAAACCAAGGCAGTAAGCAGCATTCGGTATCACACTCGTGTGATGGAGAACAGTTTTCATCATTGGAATCGCTTATAAGAAATGGAAGAAAACAGGCGGAGAAAAAAACAAAAAAGGGAATGGGCATGCATCCTAGCAGCAATGCTGGTCTATGTCGCAGGAACCAGGTATCTCCCACCACTGGCAAGAGAGATCATTATTGTCATCATTGCCATGGCGATGTTAGGATGGATTATATATGACGTCATTCATAACAAGCATATAGATCTATTTACCATTATCCTATTAGCTTTGATCATTATCTGCCTGACGATTTACGAATGCAACTAACATACTTAATGTTATCCAAATAATAGAGATAAAATGGAACAAGAAATGTCGATTAAAGAGGCCCAAGAACAGGTGGACAAATGGGTTCATGAATATGGCGTAAGATACTTTTCTGAACTAACTAATATGGCATGCCTGACAGAGGAAGTAGGAGAACTGGCAAGAGTCATGGCACGCACGTATGGCGACCAAAGCTTTAAGGAAGGTGAAAGTAATAATATAGGCGAAGAAATGGCAGATGTGCTGTGGGTACTGATATGCCTGGCCAACCAAACAGGAATCGACCTGACAGAAGAACTGAAAAAGAGCTTCGACAAGAAGACGAAAAGAGATGCCTTACGCCATCTCAATAACCCTAAATTAAAAGGCTCAGAGTGAGATAAAAGACTTTAGTGACGCTAAAATATAAGCAAACAACATAACATTTAAAAGAAAAAAGATATGGCAAGTATAAAAGAACAAGTAAATACTGAAAGGCCGAGTCAGCAGCAAAGTAAGTATCAAGAAGCATTGAGCCAATATAATTGTGAACTCAATGATGCAGAGATTCGTGACAAAGTGAAGAAACTGATCACGGAAAAAGTAGCAGGGAATGATACAAAAGAAGTAAAGAAATTTCTCTTCGGGAGCATAGAATTAACCTCTTTGCATACAACAGACTCTGAGGTCAGCATCATGCAATTTACGGAAAGCGTCAACCGGTTTGACGAACAATATCCAGACATGCCCCATGTGGCAACCATCTGCGTATATCCATGCTTCGCAGAAATTGTCAAAGACACCTTAGAGGTAGAAGGCGTGCAAATCACATGTGTATCAGGAAGTTTCCCCTCATCACAAGCATTGATAGAAGTAAAGGTAGCAGAAACAGCATTAGCCATAAAAGACGGTGCCGACGAAATCGATATCGTAATGCCTGTAGGAAAGTTCCTAAGTGGGGATTATGAAGGATTAGCCGACGATATCCAAGAGCTAAAGGAGACATGTGGAGACCACCCAATGAAGGTTATCCTAGAAACTGGTGACTTAGGATCGGCAAGCAACATCAAAAAAGCCAGCATTCTTTCGATGTATGCTGGTGCTGACTATATCAAGACATCCACAGGAAAGGAAAAAATCAGCGCGACACCAGAGGCAGCTTATATCATGTGCGAAGCCATTAAGGAGTATTATGAGAAAACTGGTATCCAAATTGGATTCAAGCCTGCAGGAGGAATTAATACAGTTATGGACGCTGTCATTTACTATACAATCGTAAAGGAAGTGTTAGGCGAGAAATGGCTGACACACAAATGGTTCCGCCTGGGAACCAGTAGACTGGCCAACTTATTGCTCAGTGAGGTGGAAGGACAAGAAATAAAATTCTTCTAAACAGGAGCCAAGAGGGTGTATCAAAATTAAGTTTTATGATGCATCCTCTTTTCTTTTGCAATGATA
>CAJLYG010000014.1 GCA_905210845.1 uncultured Prevotella sp. | reverse complement strand
TTGACAAAGGTTGACAGAAAAAGCACATGTTTCGCTAAATTCTCTCGAGAATTTATTGGAACACTTATGCTCTTGCTGCGCAAAACAGCCACGATTGGATCAAATTCTCTCGAGAATTTTGTATGATCGCTTCACTTTTAATATACGGATCGTTATCTTTGCTGAAATGAAACCTTTTCGTTAAGCCAAATGAGCGGTCCCTGTATCATGCGTAATAGAGGATCAGATACACCCTCAAGAATATGTATAATAGCAAACAAAAGTCAGGAAATGAGCCTGATAGTTTCGTTTTTTTTCGTTTCATTCGCTATATTCTCGCCAAAACTTCGTATTTTTGCATCATTATGATGAAGATCAATATATATAGTCGAAATATATGAATAAGATAGAACTGACCCTCATATTTCTCTTCAGCATGGTTATCAGTGCCTGTGCGCAGAATGACAGTATCCGGACAATAGATGCTGATGAATTTGAGCGTGCCATCCAATCGGACAGCGTACAAGTAGTAGACGTCAGGACCGCAGAAGAATATGTGGCAGGACATATCCCAAATGCTATCAATATCGATGTGCTCCAGGATCATTTCAAGGAAAAGGCTAAAGCAGCGCTCATCAAAGGAAAGACTATCGCTGTATATTGCCGCTCAGGCAAGAGGAGCATGAAAGCAGCAAACCTTCTTGCCCAAGAAGGCAAGAAGGTCATCAATCTTCGTGGTGGCTGGATAGAATGGACTGAAAAGAAGAAACCTATCGGTACCAGCCACACGCATTGATCGTCTTTGACAAGACGTTGCTATTTAGTACCAAGGTCCTTGACAAGGACTGTGCGCGTCGTCCCAGCCTTCACCTTTACCTTTTGGTGCCAATTAAGGAAGGCATTGTCTCCTAAGGGGCGTGCAGCCTGTGCGCCATTCTCAGCGAAGATGGTCACAATAGCATCATAAGGCGTGGGATTTTGAAGGGTAAGGGATAATCCTCCCTTAGATTTTTTCTTACCGATGAGATTAACATGATCGAAGACATAGACATCCTGATGATCCATCCGGACATAGATGCCGGGTATCTCTATCGACATCAAGGCTCCATTGGTCTCTGTCCATCCTGTCTTCCCTCCATCTAAGCGAGAGCCTCTGCTGTCTGCGTCACAATAGGTAAGTCGTTCCGTGATCTTCCCATTGGGCTGTATCCCCTCTGCATGGGCGTGAATGACATCCCTCAACAAATCTGCATAAAGGCGATTGCCCGTTGCACGGTACAATTTAAAGAGCACATCACCCGACTGTGTACAGAAACCTGGTGCACCATGCTTGTTTTGGGTACTTGCCCAGACGGCACCTGTAAAGTTGGTTCCTAACTTCCCTAAAGGAGTATCCATGGGAAGTTGATAAGGGAAAGAGACTACCCATGTGGCACACAAGCAAGCTGCAGCCTCCGCAGCTTTCAAAAACTCAGGTTCTCCCGTTGCCTCATACATGGTAATCATAGCAGTAGCCAATGCAATAGAAGTCTCAGAATCTGCATTTTGCAGGATGTCACCACAGGCTCCAGATGTGAATCCCCTTAGGGAAAACTGGTCATAATAATACCTTGCTGCCTCGCGTGCCACGGCAAGATATTCTGGTTGATGGAAATATTGGGCAGCAAGTACGAGCCCTGCCACTGCCATGACGCCACCAGTAGTGTTCCAGACGGCAATCCTACCATCATGGATATTCAGGTAATTGCCCCAAGTCCCATTCTCTCGCCAAGTTTTCACGAAGGCATTGGCCAAATTCTTCATCTGACTTTCCCACTTGAGAGAGATCTCTGCATGATGTCCTTGCTTGTCCAACAGCATCAACTGCTTGGTCATCCAATATAGTAAGTCCGCATTTTTTCGAGTAAGTCCAATCTCTGGATGCTGATCGGCAGCATCGCGATGGAGTACCTTCCCGTCTGCACCTAAGACATCGAAATAATAACCACTCTCGCCATATCCATTCAGGAGTCCAAAGTCGAAGGTATTTTTTACTTTCTGAAGATGGTCTTTGTCACCCAAGGCTAACATGGGATAGGTATTCATCATGCCTCCTATCCATCCATACGACATCCAGTTGGCATTTTCAGGACAATAGAAAGAACCTTTCTCTCCCTGGTAATAGCGTTCATCGATATCTTTTACCATCATTTGGGAAACCTTACTCATAGGGATCAGGTTACGGGGAGTCTCTGCCAACACATGCAGTTTCCTTTCTTTCATAAACCGTCCCAAGAAAGCAGGAATGTCCTTTGCCTGGAAGTCAACCTTGCAAACCCGGATGATAACCTTGTCCCCTTTCTTGACAGACAACCCTCTGTCAGGGCTCTCACTAAAGCCAATGAATTCCGGCTTTTTCTCCCTTACTCCCGGGGCACTGATCACGAAAGAGGCAACACTTCTATCCCGCGATTCTTCTACGATCAAGGCGTGATCCTTCATGCCCCCATCCCAGCTGATTCCCTGGTCAGTAAACAAGAATGTACCCTTGCCCTTCTTTCTGTCATAATAGGTGATCACAGGCGTAGCCGCATTGCAAACACTGACTTCTAATCGTGATGGAGCACCGAAGTCTGGCGACAACTGAGGGATAGGATTTGAAGTCAGGGCAAGATCTTTCCGGTAATAATCCGTAGCGTCTAACCCTGTTGCATATTGGCGGTTGACGATCCTTTCCCTGTTTCCATTATAAACCACAGCTGGTATCATCACATAATTGTCACTGCACCAGTCATATTGGTCGAAAGCAACCGCCACGCCGGCATTGTCCATGTCCCGCAAGGCTTCAAACACATATTGAACTCCTTGGGCAGGCCCTAAATCCACGGAGGTTACTTTCCAACGATCACTGCCATTTCCTAAGATTGGCTGGCAACTGGTCAGGCGGGCCTTGTCGTAGGTACACTGCAACAACCGCATCGTTACCTGAGGATCCCATTGCTGAGGAAGCCAAGATTGGGAATAAGCCGTTACCACCATGCAGGCAAGCAGCAACGTGGATACTCCTTTCTTTACCATGCAATGGATATGGGTCAAACTATATAAAATGTTCATCGCTTTTCGATATAAAAATGATACGTTAAGGAGCCTTCGTTCCACATTGAGAAGTTCGTGCCCCATAAGTTATTGCTCAAGTTGAAACTGATACCATCCTCCACATGAGGAAAAGCGGTGGAGTAAGACAATCCTCTTGCCTTGCCTATGCTCACGAGAAAAGCCTCATCACTATAGATCCGATACGTTCCGGATGCCGTCTTGATATCGACATAGCGATCGATGCCATGCATCTGCCTGTTCCCACGCATAACGACATCAGAGACATCCACCTCTTCGCCCATTTTCTGCGCCATGACGGAAAGGATATCCTTTGCCTGGAAAGACAGCCAATAAGCTTCCGGCAAACGCACGGCAGGCTTTTGCTGGATTGTCACAGAAACCGTTGCATGGCGTCCATCCTGAAACAGGAACACGTCCGTTTGCATTCTCTTAGGATAAGTACGGGCATCAACGCTATCCGTCTTGGGAAAGGCAATGTCTGTGATCCAGCGTGTCCCGTTTTTCTCTTGATATTCCTTGCTACGGACTACTTGGGCAGGGATCATTGCACTAGATGCATGAGAACGGTCCAAGCCAGGTTTCCCAAAATCGCATAAAGCCCAGTCGTAACGTGCCCGAAGATAGCGATCAAAGAAATGATCATAGTCCTTCTGACTGCAAGTCTGGTAGGTAAGACCTGTAATTGCCAAGCTACCAATCAAAGACTTCTCCCACACGGTTCCGTGCTCCTGCCCACCTTTTGCTGATATTTTCTGACACTTGACATTGTCTATCTGCTGGAAGGCTGCCTCTGCTTCTTTCTGCAAAGATGCGGGAAGGTATGAAATCGCACTTTCCAAATAATCATCTAACTCGCGCCAAGATGCCTCCACCTTCTGGAAGGGTGCCGTATTCTTGGCTTTTTGGAAAGCATCCACGTCATATTTGTCCCAGTTTGCCAAGTGCGTCTTTACATCCATGCCTTGCGTGTGCTCAGCGATCAGCCCCAATTCCGCGATGAACTGGAGGGCAGTATCACTCTTCTCATCGATTTTTCCTTCCCTTACCCACTGAGAATAAAGGGCGGAGAGTTTCCGGAACTTAGCCATTCTGATCGGCGAGCTGCCATATCCATAGATCCAAGTATCCCCGATCTCCGATGTCACCACGGGAAGGACACGCTTGATGGAGACGAGCAACTGTGCGATATCCTCGAAGGTCGTAGCGACGATCTTTGCATGAGGATATTTCTTTCGCAGGTCAGCATATATCTTTTTCACTTGCTGGTAAGTATGCGGTCCATGGTTGTCGCCCGTAAACTGGATGGACATGACGCTCTTACCATCTGGCAACAGATCCTCAGAGCCATAGTCCCCCTGATAAGTCAAGATGATCTCCTTCCCATTGGTGTCCCTCCACCGGCAGAACTTAGGTACATCAGGCACTGCAGAAGCCGGATTGACACCTATATGAAGGAATTGGACGCCAGCGTCTGACAAAGGAGTGATGATGCTACGGGTATGACCGGGGGCATCAGTCATCTTAGCCACTGTCGTATGTTTGCCATACATACAGTCTAATCGCTTGGAAAGGTTCAACAAGGTCTCGAACACTTCCTTGTTCATGGTCTCGGTCTCCATGGTGTAAGGCGTGGCAACCCACGAGATGTCACCCCTACGGATTGCTTTCTCTAACTTTTGCACTTGATCGGGAGTCGCTGAATGAAGATACTTCCAGATCAGCCAGGAACCGGTAGTCCAGACATATCTGTCACCGGAATGATCCGCCCTCAGCTCATCTGCCACCTTGATGGCATTGGGGATAAAATCCTCCACATACCGTTTTGTCACCACAGAACTCAGGTCTGTAAAACCCACGTCCAAGTGGGTCATAAACAATACATAGACGGTAGAGACATTTGCATTCTTCTGACCGTACATTTGTAACGATAGAACAAATAAAAATCCTATGACCAGGATCAATCTACTGACATACTTTCTCATTATTTCTCAAATTGAAACCATTCTAAATTCATGATATTTTGTTGAACCTAATCATGACTTGTCAGATGATATGTATGACATATATTCCCATGATCTAATTGATACAATGTCCATGTATGAGGAGTGGAACCGTTCGCCAAGCGCCAACTCAACTTCGGGTTACGAAGCAGTTGCTTGATATGCTCAGGGAAGGCATTCGCACGCCTTGCAGCTTCCCATGTCTTGATCACGTTAAAAATCTGATACTTATACGGACAACTTTCCACGTCCTTCTGGGAAACCTTGAGGAAATAGGTAGCACCATATCCTACAGCTGTTGCCTCAATATGCTCATATTCCTCGACCGTGGACTTGGCTGTAATCGGGAAATTGCCTCCGAAGGAAGACGGGAAGAAGTTGGCATAGGTAACATCCCGCAGGTCTTTTCCTTGGCTGGTCGTGCTCCCCCACTCCCTTGTCTGGGCATCATACATATTTTTTCCTCCACCGACATTCCATATACTTTGATAGTGCCAGGAACCTTCTGAGAGGGTTGCACCAGTAAAGCGGATATCTGGCAGGTGAAGTTTCCGTGCCTCATCAAACATGTTCCGATAGAAACGTTTCACGGAATAATTGCCGAACCCACTATGGAACAGGAACTCCTGCCCATCGAAGTCAATCAATCCGATGCCACTGTTCTTACTCATGTCAGCATAATACTTTCCAATCTCATCTTGTAATTCCAAGTTGGGTATCATTCCCTGATAGCCCCATCCTACCGTTACCTGGACCTTGTCGACTGCATCGCCGGCATGATGCTGCACTGGAGTGGTTCCCCAATAACCACGCGTAACATGCAACAGACGATAAGGAGCCTCCTTGGAAACGCCTAAATAGTGTATGAGTTCCTTGCCTATTTTTACCATATTCAACGACTTCTCATGGGCTTCCCAACAACCAATCTCATTCATGTACTTAGGATCGTCAATATAGATCATGGTATCAGCAGGAGAAATTCCTTGTGTCAAGAATCTCCGATGTTGGATACAAATGCTGTCCGAAGGGATAGGACTGCCATCCTTGCTACCCGGAGCCAAGGCATTGGTGATACAAGTTCCTCCAAGGATGATACTGTCTTTTGCCAACAAATTGGCATATTCCTTATGGGATAAGTCACCCGTAGTAAAATGATACGGTTTCTTCGCTTGGTCAAATCCATCCAAGAATCCCTTATTCCCCCTATCTGCATGGATAAAGGGCTGGTCGTAGGCATGGATGACATGCAAGTCCATGGCCTTGGCATAGGAGGCAATGCTGTCATAAAGATTGCCGTAGGTCATCAGGTCGGGAGTGAAAGAGGTGGGATCCTTGACCCATTTTCCACGGAACATCGGATGAGGAAGCCCTTCTTTCAGGACAATATCCTGGATGACATCCATCAGCGCTGTACTATCGGGACTACCCCACAAGGCAATAGACGACCCGATGTAGTCAACGCCTGGCACATCCTGCCTTTGCAGATGATTAGGCTCATTGTTCACGAAGATAGGCCATCCCTCAGGCGAATAGATCATCTTTCCCTTCCTTCTGTCCCGGGAATGGTAACAGATATAGATCTTGCCGCTTTCATCAACGCCCGCAGACGTACCATACATCATCCTGAAATAAGGTTCCTTACGGTTATAGAAAGCCACGTCACTGAAGCCATCTCCTCCCATCGTAAACTGCTGTCCTTCATGAAGTTCCACAGGAAGGGGATACTGGATGGGATCTGGCGTATGGACCATATATCCTCCAGCCTGAGAGTCGGAGGTATATCTTGACAGGCCACCGATCGTATTATCATTGAGGGCAAGTACACCGATGTCATAGTTCACGGTCTTTGACGTGTCCCTTGCCACTCCGATCACTTCCCCTAAAAGGTTATTGATACTGGTATAATATTTACCCCACTGCACATCATCAATGCCATTCCTTGGTGACAAGTCCTGCAAGGTAAGCTTCAAGTACTTGTCCGTCTCCTGGATCTTGACTGTTGCCACGGAGCCATTAGAGTAAGACAGCCTTACGGTCTGTCCTCCCTTGTCATACACTGCTTTTTCCGGATAGAAATATTGTTGTGTCTCCTCATCATATAGGGAAAGCAAGGGAGACGGTTGGTTGGCAGGACTGAAATTCATCGGGTCCTTCCTTGTCACATTTCTCAAGCCCACAATATATCCCTTGTCATTCACGTCCACACCTAAATATTTCGTATGGAATGATTGCAACGAATGAGTTCCACAAGCACCCAAGAGCATCACTACGCCCAAGGATGCGATCATATTCTTATACCTTGTCATAAAATTGATTATATTTTAAATAAAGTACTACCTACACTTACGCCCAATTCTTGCGTTCGCTTGCAGGGGGCTGCTCCCCCTACATACAATTGGTATTGCCCTTTCAGCACCTTCTTGTTTCCATCTTCCATGACCGTCCCTAACTGCTGATAAGGGATGGAGAAATGGACCTGGGTCTTACCTCCGGCAGGAACATTCACCTTTTTGAAGGCGATGAGAGAAGAAGAAGGTGAGGAAGCTCCGCTTGTCGGCGTGGACAGGTACACCTGTACGGTCTCCGTCGTTTCCATCTTACCGGAATTAGAAAGGGTTGCCTCTACTTGTACCTCCTTGTCTTTCTTGATTTCCCCTACCTGCACGTCAGAATATATTACCTGTCCGTATGACAATCCATAGCCAAAAGGATACATGATATTGTCTGTCATGTATTTATAGGTACGTCCTTTCATGGAATAATCTGTGAAGGGAGGGAGTTTCTTGACATCCTCAGGGAACGTAATCGGCAATCTCCCACTGAAATTAGCATCTCCGAAAAGAAGGTCAGCCAAGGCATTGCCACCATCCTGACCCGGATACCATGCCATGATAACGGCATCAGCAAGCTTGGAAATCTCCTTAACATCAATAGGACTGCCTCCTGTCAAGACCACCACGATCCCATTCTTCTTGACCTTATGCAACTGACGGAGGAAATCCATCTGAGGCTTAGGCAATGACAGGCTATCCCTGTCCCCACCTGTATGGTTGTCTATGCTCTCACCTTCCTCTCCTTCCATGTCGTTGTTCAAGCCCATGACGACGATTGCGACATCACCGCCAGCGGCTTCCCACACGTTATTGCCCGTTCCCATTTTGGTTTCGATAGGTGCAAAGGCTGGACGGAAGTTTACCGTTGTGCCACTGCTCACCTTGCCGACAATGCCCTCCAAATAGCAACTATAATAATTGGACACGCCAAAATAATTGCCCATCAGATAGAAGGCATCACTTGCTGCAGGACCAGAAACGGATAAAGAGCGCAGGTTCTTGCGGATCGGGAGGACCCCATCGTTCTTCAACAGTACCATGGCTTCTGTCGCAGCTTTCCTTGCCAGGGCGAAATGTTCCGAGGAACAGATCTCCTTCTCGGCTACATGGTTGTACGGGCAATTGGGATCATCTTTCAAGATTCCCAGTTTCATCCTTGTCATCATCAGGGGGAACAAGGCCTTGTCGATATCACTCTCCTTGATGAGACCCTGCGCGACAGCATCTTTCAATGCCTTGAAATCCTGTCCGCACTCCAAGTTCATTCCCGCTTTCACGGCTAAGGCACTTGCCTCGGCGGCTGTTTTCACATAATGATGGCCACCGTAGAAGTCATTGACTGCCCAACAATCGGAAACGACATGCCCCTTGAATCCCCATTTCTTGCGGAGGATATCTGTCAGCAAATACTTATTGGCACCGCAAGGCACGCCATCCACGCGATTATAGGCACTCATGATGGTCTCTACATGCCCTTGCCTGACTAACATCTCAAACTGAGGGAGATAGGTTTCGAACAAGTCATGCCGGGTTGGATGAACATCTGCCTGATGGCGAGTTGACTCCGGTCCGGAATGAACCGCATAATGCTTTCCGCAGGCAGCCACTTTCAAATAGAAGGGATCGTCACCTTGCATCCCTTTTACATAGGCAGTGCCTAATGTTCCAGAGAGGAAAGGATCCTCACCATACGTTTCCATTCCCCTGCCCCAGCGAGGATCACGGAAGATATTCACGTTCGGTGACCAGAAGGTCAGGCCCGCATACCGACCATAGTTCTTATTCTGTTGTGCCACGAAATATTTGGCACGTCCTTCCGTGGCAACAGCATCCCCAATTTTCCTCACCAAGTCCGGGTCAAAGGTTGCACCCAAGGCAATCGGTTCAGGAAAAACGGTAGCCCGTCCATCCCTGCCAACGCCATGAAGTCCTTCATTCCACCAGTTATAGGGCAAGATTCCCAACCGGGGAATCCCAGCTGCGTCATTCATCATCTGGGATATCTTCTCATCAAGCGTCATCTGGGCAATCAGGCCACGGACATAGCTTTCCGCACTACTCTTGGGATCAAGAGCCTGCGCACGTACACTGTACGCACATAGCGAAATTAGAATAACAAATAAAATCTTCCTCATAATTTATCTATTCTTTTATTTAATGATCAACAATGATTACGTAGGACATGCGTTCTTGCCGTCAAGAGACACTCCTATCTTGCGATAATGGCTGACCACCCCAGCCGTCTCGTCGGCACTTTGATATCGCTCCTTGCTTTGGAAATAGCCAAAAGACCAAAGGGGCATCAAGGGAACTTGCCCTGTCAGGCTCCGCATCTCTCGAATAGTTTTTCTCTGCGAATAAGAGTGTCCCGTCTTTCCTGAAAAGCGAACGGTACCCTCCTTCCGGTCATACGCGACATCCAAGTCCTGACTGCTTAAGATCATTTCATGGGCTTTGACTGTCTTTTTAAGGGGTACAATTCCCTTGGGCATGACCACTACCAAATTTTGTTTTTTTACATGGCAATTCCGTTTGTAATGCCTGATATTCACAATCTTAGGAGAATAAAAGGCGATCTCTGTCACGATGCCCTTCTTAGAAAGAACATCGGTAAAATCAGATTTCCTATCCGTACCCTTCAAAGCCTTGGCCTTGCTGTTCAAGACCTTTACCTCGGATACGCGATCAACTTCGATTCCGCAAAAAGCAAATAGATTTTGCACAGAAGTCAAAAGCAAAACGAATAATAGATATATCCCAACTTTTTTCATCAGGTATGATTTCAGATCCTTTCAAACCAGATTGTTTAAGTAAGTCCCCTTGACATCACGTCAAAGGGACTTCTTGATACACTCAAATTAAAACAATAAACCTATATTAAATTACTTACTCAAGGGGGTCAAATGTTCCACCCCATTCTTTGTTTTGTTCCAATTTTGAATTCCTGTCAAGGGCATTCTTGCTAATCGGATAGAACCAATGGTTCAGATCCAGGTTGAACTGATAAGACTTGTCGCCATCCAAGCATTCGATATAGTCCATCCTGAACAATTTCCGAACATCTGGATCATACATGTCTTTCGTCCAATCGAAGTTGCTGATGTTGCTATAGTCCTTGATGACAGGATACAGACCTGAACGGTATTTCATGTCATTCAGATAGTCGAATTTCTTCCAACGACGGAGGTCATTCCAACGCTTGCCTTCATAGGCAAACTCGATCAACCGCTCGTTCATATATGCCTGACGGATGTCAGACTGGCTCTTTGCGGTAATGCCATAGTTTCCAGTTCCGCTCTCAATACCCGCACGTTTCCGGATATCATACAAAACCTGCAATGCCTCATCCGTCTTGCCAATCTCATTGGCGCACTCACCATAGTTCATCAAGACCTCTGCGAAACGAATCTCAATCCAGTCGGTCTCTGCATCATATACAGTATTCATCGTAAGGGATTGATCTACGCCTTTCAACTGGAAGAAACCAGAGGAAGAACTGCCAATACCTTTGCCTAACTCATCATAAATAAGCGTGATATACTTGGTATTACCTTCGTCATTGACTTGACGCCATGCATTCCAATATTTCTTCCCACCTGTCAAGACATCACTTGAAGGATAAGATGTTCCAGGGCTGAATACAGTCGCATAGAAGCGAGGGTCACGATTCGTATAGAAGTCTGTCATGAACTGCTCATTATAAGCGGCATCCGAAGCCAATCTGTCTTTGACCAACGTCAATGGCGTGCCATCCTTCTTCGGGAAAGCCATCAACAGGGGTAAGATGGCTTGATTATAGTTGGCATTGTCCTTTGTCAAAGGCTCAGGGCGAATGGCGTATTGCCCAAAGGTATGGTCAGGGTAGGTATATTGGTTCACCATTACTACCTCACAGTTTTGCTCTTTGTACCAGATATCTGCGAAATTGCCTTGGTACAAGCCCTTGCCGATACTCTGCAGGAACTCCACAGCAGCCTTGTTGGCATCATAAGCTGCCTGCCAACGTACCTTGTCGTTGTTAGGATTGAACAAAGGACTGGCATATTGCAACAACATCCTGCCCTTGAAGGCCATGGCTGCGCCCTTGTCGATCCTTCCGGACTTAGGGCAGAGGATGCCGTAGTCGTCACCGGTCCACTGATCGGGAAGGTCAGCGATCGCCTCATCCAAGTCAGCAACGATCTGTGCCACGCATTCTGATGTCTTGTTCCTCGTCACGTACAGAGAAGGAACATCCGTAACATCCTGGAAGTGGAGGATCAAAGGCACACCACCTACGGTGAATACCTTGCCCCAATAGTCCCAGGCTCTCCAGAACAAAGCCTGTCCACGCATCTCTTTCTTCTCTTGGTCTGTCAAGACTGTGTTCGTCTCCAAGTGATCCAAGAAGAAGTTAATCCTGTCGATGTTAGAATAGCTCAGACCCACACCGCAGTTGTCTACGGTGATCTGACCTCTTACATAAGACCCCATGTCGGTAGGTCCATTCATTCCCTCGTCAGTACCATTGGCATTGGTTGGCCATCCCGGTGTCATACGACCGTAGATGTCGGTCAGGAAGGAGTTGATCATGGTCTTGTCCGTCCACACATTGTCAGGGTTGATCGCTCCTGTATTATCATAGTCCAGGCTACAGCTGGTCAGCAATGTGAGGAAAAGTCCTACAAATAATATATACTTTTTCATAAAAGGAAGTCGTTTATAATTTAACATTAACACCGAAACTGATAGATCTCAGCACTGGGAAGGAGTTGCCGCCACCAATTTCCGGATCATAATACTTATTAAACTTGCTGAGCACGAACAGGTTCGTACCGCTCACGAACACACGGATGCCCTCAAATACCTTATTATAGAACATGCCCTTCGGCAGGTCGTAGCTCAATGTGAGGTACTTCAGGCGCATAAAGCTGGCGTCTTTCAACCAGAAATCACTGTTCATGGAGTAGGTATTCGACGTGTTGGCACTTACTCGCCTTGGCAAGGTCGCATTCGGATTCTCAGGTGTCCAGCTGTCTGAATACCATTTCTCCCACATACGGTTCCACTCCACGCCACCAGCGAGGTCGTTCATGAAGCGCTTCTGGCCTAAACGCCCAGAGAACATCATGTCGATGCTCAAGCCTTTCCAGTTGCCTCCGAGGTTCAAACCAAAGACAACAGGGAAGTTCTTCTTCTTCAAGATGATCCGGTCCCAACTGTCAATGATGCCATCTGGCTCGCCATCTGGACCAGAAACGTCTTTATAGACCATCATACCCAGTTCAGGAGACAATCCATTGCAACGGTAATTGGGGTGTTCCTTGCGGAAAGCATCCAATTCTTCCTGTGTCCTGATGATCTTGTCGAAGGAATAGCCTACGATATAATTCGTTGCCTTACCCTCTGGGATGTCCACATATTGTGCATTCTCGGCATAGTCTTCCTTGATTACCTTGTTCCAACCGTATGAAGCCGTGAGGTTAGCGTAGTACTTGAAGTCGTTCGTCTTTCCATTATAGCCCAACGTAATATCAAATCCCTGTGCATGGATCTTACCGTAGTTCTCTGCAGGCATGGACAGACTGAAGGTAGAAGGCAATGAACTCTGCCTGTTGCCGAGGATGTCATAGGAATTGCGATACCAATAATCGAACGAGAAGTTCCAGTGGTCGAGGAAGTTGATGTCCAAACCCCAGTTGTAGCTCAATGCCTTTTCCCATGTCAGATTCTTGTTGACAACGCTACCATAGGTAATACCTACTGCGCGTGACGGGGTTGTCCCGAAGTATGCGGAGTAACCTGAAGAATAAGACTCCTGCCACTGCCATCCACCGACAGCATCGTTACCGGTCAGACCGACAGAGAAGCGGAGCTTCAAGAACTGAATGTATTTCTGGTTGAAGAAAGGCTCCTCAGAGACAACCCAACCTGTAGAGGCTGCGGGGAAGAAACCCCAACGCTGGCTCGGAGCGAAGTTCATGGAACCATCCTCACGGAAAGAGAAGTTCAACATGTACTTGTTGGCATAGGTATAATTGAACTGACCAATGTAAGACATACGACCGCTCTTCCAGTCGGTAGGACCACCTCCCCATGTATCCTGCCTTGCACTGCTGGCTGCCCAGAACTGATCTGTCCTGTATACGGGGAAGGTCTCTCGACCACCATATACGCCAGCACCCTTTCCTTCATACCACTCGGTAACGAGGGCTGCATTGATATGGTGTACCTTATTAAAGGTATTGTCATAGTTCAGCTGGAAGTTCAGCTGCTTGTCATCACTCCAGGTAGAATACTTCTGGATGTATTCCTTGCCTACCCACGTAGATTTTCTTACGCCGATGATGTCCTCGTCCTTCGTGGAGATGATACGGTTGTTCGTACCACTGTGCTTCATGATCATCATGTCGTAATTCGTGTAGTACACCTTATTAATAGAGTTCGCCCAACTACGGCTATAAGCAACCTTTGCACTGAGTCCTTTGAGGAAAGGAGCCTTGTAAGTCGCGCTGACGATAAGCTGTGGCTTGAGATAGGTATCCTTATCATAGCCACTGGCTCCATCCACGCTGGCACCGGTATTGGCGATCCAGCCATAGTCGATATACTTCCCGCTATCAGTGTAAACAGGCTGGTCTGGCTGCCACACACGGAGCTTGCTATAATTGGAAGTAGCACTCTCGAACGTTGAATTGCTCTGGAAATTATTGGACAGAGCAAAGCTTGTGAATACCTGGAGGTCCTTGGTGATATCCGCCGTGACATTCATACGGATATTATACTTGTCATAAGACAGGTTCTTCAAGAAGCCATCCTGCGCAACATAAGATGCGCCAGCGTAATAGCGGATACGCTCGCCACCACCTTCTACGCTGAGGTTATGGGTCTGCGTGACCGGCGTACGCCAAACTGCATCCAACTGGTCATAACCCCATCCCCCATTGATATTCTTGAAATAATCCAACTCATCCTGCGACCAAGCCCATCCTGCAGGATCAGAATCGCCATTGATGCGTCCATAGAGCTCACCTGCCTGGACTGCACTGGTCAAGTCAACGTTCTTCGTCCTGGAATCGAAGCTGTAGTTATAGGAGTAGTTGATGGTCGGCTTGCCCAACTTTCCTTTCTTGGTGGTCACGATGATAACACCGCCGGCAGATCTTGAACCGTAGATAGCGGCAGAGGCAGCGTCCTTTAAGACGGTGATCTCGTCGATCTCGTTCGGGCTCAGGTTATTGAAATCACCACTTCCCCGGACAACACCGTCAATCACATAGATCACGTCCTGTGCATTCCAGGAAGATCCTGTACGAATGCTGATTCCCGGATTAGAACCTGGGATGGCACTTGGCGTGGACACATTGACACCCGCCAACTTACCTGCCAACAAGTTTCCGGCGGAAGTTGTTGGGATCTGATCCAAGTCTTCGCCTACTTTCATGGAAACAACGGACCCCGTCAACAAGCCCTTCTTCTGGGTGGTATAACCCACGACAACGACTTCATCGAGGTTTTTGGAATCTGTCCGCATGACAATGTTCGCATGGTCACCAGGCTTGATCTCCTGGTCCATGTAACCGATATAAGAGATAATCAGTTTGCTGCCGGGGTCAGCATCTAAGGAGTAGTTACCGTCCACGTCTGTGATCGTGGCGTTCTGCGTGCCTTTTTCCCTGACCGTTGCGCCGATGATGGGTTCCCCACTTGGGTCAACGACATGGCCGCTGCTTTTCCTTGCCTTGCCCTTCTGTCCTCTATACTGTGGGACAGAAGCTGACTTCCTGGCTACGACCACGTTCTTTCCATTAATCTCATAGCTGACATTCTGCCCTGTGAAGATTTGGCGCAGAGCCTGAGAAAGGGTGGTTGCATTGACATTGACCTTCTTCTGCAAGTCTAAGTCCGACTGCTCATAGACGAACAGATAGCCACTCTGCTTTTGCAGGATTGTCATCGCTTTCTTGACGGTCACGCCCTGCACGTGCATGCTCACGTTTTGTGCATACGCAAGGACTGTACCTAAAAGAAAGACAGATAATAATAGTACTTTCTTGATTTTCATAATAAATTGCAATAATTGTTATTAAAATTAGGTTTTGTTGCGCATGCAAAAGAAAAGCACTATCTTTGTAGTTACTTCTTAAATGCGCAGCGTCTCGGTCGCATGAGAGATTAGGGCAGGAAGGTCTTCCACACCTTTCTGCTTTTCTCATTTTCTTAGGTTACCATTCGGGTTGCTTGGATTGTTTTCATTGTAAGATTGTTTAAACGATTAATATAAAATGACTTTATCTTTATAGAGTTTATACCGTACTTTCTTTGTCTCTTTCAAGGAGTTGAGTACTTCCCGCAAGGACTGTTCGCCAGGAAGGAAGGTCGCATGCAGTTTGAGTTGCTGCAACTCCGGGTTCCTTACGTACACCTTTATATTATAGGATCGCTCGATCTTCTTGGCAATCACGTCAATGCCATCGCCCTCAAACACCAAGGTTCCGGTCTTCCATGAATAGTCAGATTTCGACGTATGAGTGTCTTGGATCATGTCTCCCGTGGTCTTGTCGAGGATGATCTTGTCGCCTGGCTTCATTTCCTTCGTCGCGCTATGGCGCAGGAGATTGTCCAAAGCTACCTTCCCTTCTACCAAGGCTACCTCCGCCGTATTGTCATCCGCATAGTCTCTGACATTGAACTTCGTTCCCAAGACCGTGACCTTCATGGACGAGGAGTGCACAGTAAAGGGCTTTTTTGCATTGTGCTTGACCGAGAAGAAGCCTTCGCCGTTCAGCACGACCTTCCTGTCATTGATGCCGAAGCCCTGGGAATAGGACAGTTCCGACCCTGCGTTGAGCCATACCTGTGTCCCATCAGGCAGGACCGTCGATGACCGCGAGCCCATAGGAGCCTTGATGGTGACGTTGGCAAACTCGGAGGACAAATTGTATTGCCCTTGGTTGTAGGCAATATAGGAAACGACCATGATCACGACGATTGCCGCAGCCACCTGCAACCAACGCTTGAGGAAGATGCCCTTCTTATCCTGGACAGGGCTTTCGACAGCGGATGTCTCCTCCTTGGAGCGGATTGCCTGAAGGAATCGCGCATAGGCTTGGTCCTTATCCATCTCATACTTGCGGAGCCCTTGCGCCATTCCAGACGAGAACCAGATCTCCTGATACTCCGCGAAACTGTCTTGATTTGCCTTAGACGCAGTGATCCACTCCCGCAGTTCTGCTGCGGAACGCTCATCGATATCGCCAGTCAGATAACGGACGATGAGATCATTGATATGTTCTTGTCCTGCCATCATCAAATGAAGACTTCTACACACATGACGACAAAAGTCAAGCAAGCGATCATGCTTTCTTAGCTTTTTTTATCCAAACATGTGTAAAAAGATAATTCCGATCAAATATTTTCCTAAACTTTCCTTGAGAAGCGACAAGGCATGGCGCAGATGGTAACGCACCGTGATGACACTGATTCCCAGCTCTTGGGCAATATCAGCATTGCTCTTCCCCTCCACACGGCTCAACTCAAAAATGTGGCGACAACTGTCTGGCAACTTCGCAATGGCATTCTTAACCACTTCTTCCAAGTCTTCCGTGATCAGCTTGCCCAAGGGATGGTCGTCGCTTTGTAAGTATCTCGTTGCCGGGGAGAACATGATCGACTGCTGTGACATCGTCTGCTCATGCCTCCGCCCTTCTGTCTTCAGGTAGTCGAGGCACCGGTTCCGCACGCTCCGTGCCAGATAATTGCGAAGGGAAGTATCGATATGGAGAGACTCACGGTTCTCCCAAAGGTGGAGAATGACATCGCTGACGATCGTCTCCGCCAAAAAATCATCACCGACATAGCCTTCCGCGATATAGCACGACAAGGCAAAATAGCGGTCGAAGAGAAAGCGGTAAGCACGCTCTTCTCCTGCCTTTAATTGGTCTATGATGATTTTTTCGGTCTGTTCCATGGCGTTTGCATTCGCTCCGTATGCAAAGGTAAGAAAAAAGATGGAATATCCAACTTCCTATCTATTAATTTTACACGAAAAAGCCACGAAGCCTTTCCTTTCCAGGAAATGACCTTTTGGCGCGCGTTAGATGACCTTTCGGCGCGCGTTAGATGACCTTTTGGCGCGCGTTAGATGACCTTTTGGCGCGTGAAAGGTGACCTTTCACAAAACGAAGGACCAACATCCCCCAAAACAAAAAAAGCCGCGACCCTCTCGAGTGGCGGCATAATCAAGCTTTTATGAAATAAATACTGCCTCCGCAGTAATGTAGAAAACATTTTGTCATTGCTGCAAAGGTAAATATATTCAATAGGAAATGCAACGGGAAAGCATGTATTTTAAAATACTTTAATAATACTTAGTGAATATATGGAATAATTCCAGCTTGCAAGAGGATATGGCATACCCTACATACGAATCAGGATGAGACTTGAAACAGCCTCATCCTGACCCTTGTTCGCATAGCCTTCACCTTACATATCCTCGCAGAAATGGATGATTTGGACAGCCTTCTCTGCACTCATCATATCCAATTTATTCGTCGTGACAAATTCCTTGATCTTGTCTTTCTGCGCAGGGAAGGTCCTATAAACGCTCTTCAAATTGCTGACTTTATATTCCTTTCCTTGCTTCCTGAAATAATAATTATTTTCATTTTTATTCTTCCAGACATCCAAGTTACGTCCTTCTCCGTCATCATCATTGACACCGAACGAGCCATTATACATGCCACCACCGGCACCAGCCAGTCCTCCCATGCCGAAATGGTCGCCAAGCTGTACTTTCTGAGATGGCACTTGGGAGGTGCCATACGCACCTACATAACCTTCATGTACCTTCGTGATGTGCCATCCAATCAAGATCGTATCACGCTTCCCGGCAGCTACCTGGCAGAATTCCGACTGATGGTAGACCCATTTCTGCCCTCCGAAATAGATCGTGTCCACTAATTGAGGACTGACCAACTCCATCAATTGGTCGCCCTGCTTGTACATTACCTTCTGGTTGGCGGCATCATAGTTCGCCATGACAAGGAACTTCGAACTTCCCTTATACTTGATCATTGTCTTGACGAAGTCGGGAAAGAGGTAGACTCTCTTCTCTTGTGCCATGGTAAGGGCACAAAAGGCAAGGAGAAGTCCGATGAGGCCATTTCGCTTCAGAATAGCATCTTGATGCAAGAACAATCTTTTCTTTATCATAACAGTGAATATATCAGTTGCTGCAAAGATAATGCAAATATCCCAAACTGCAAAAAAGACGAGGGGGAAACTCATCTTCCGGCGAGCTTTCCCCAATCCAAATGATTGCCAGATACCCTCGTGCAGGGCGTTATCTCTTTACTTTTTTCTTTCCATCCACAATATAGATGCCCTTCGGTAAGGCTTCGAGATCCGTCCCGACATATTGCCCGCTGAGCGAGTAGATGCGACTGGTGACAGAAGAAGGAGCCTCGACCGACCGGATAGCGGTCGAGGTCGTGTCAGCGACAAAGACGAAAGACACAGTCCCATCCCAATTTTGTGTGATTGACAATACTTTTTTGCTCATATAATACCTGCCATCTTCATTGGCGTTGTACAGTTTCGCCGCTGGAAACGACTGATTCGTCAGGCTATCAAGACCCTCATAGGGATAAGCATCTCCATCTTCCGTCTGCTTCAACCACATAGACAGCCTTGGGTTCCAATAGCTGCTGTCATCGTCATGGTCGGCATGGAAAAGGGTGTACCGCTGGTGGTCGTTGGAGAAATTCGTCGAATAGCCGTCCGACTGGGAGAAATCGCCCGTGGTATTCACCACATTATTATACCAGCAAAGAGAGTCGTAATCGACATGGGTGATCAGCAATCCCCTTCCCGGCAACGAGTCATCCCAGTAGGTTTTCTGTCGGTTCTCCAACAAATAGAACTCATCCTTATCCCCATTATTATATATAAGGTAGAAGTCTCCCCCTTCGCTCATCGCCTTTAAATTGCTCACGGTGGTGTTGGAAGACAGCTCAATGGGGGTTTGCCAGCCCGCTACCCATTTCTCATAGCCACTGTAGCCCGCCGGGTGATAGCCATCGCCATTGTACTCCCCGGAATCCATCAGATCCCAATGCCCCATCCCGAAATTGCCCGTATAATTGATATCGTACAAGTCGGGGAATCCTAAGCAGTGCGAGAACTCATGGCAGATGGTGCCGATGCCACCTACTTGCTGACCGGAGGTGCCCGTCAGCTCACTGCTGCAGGCGAAGTTGTTGATGATGACGCCATCCAATGTCAAAGTCTTGCCATAATCCGAACCGGAAAGGCTCCAGGAAGAAGGCCAGATCGTATCATCAGAAGCCCCCTCTGCCTCACTGTAACCGGCGTAGATCACATACACCTGATCCACAAACCCGTCACCATCCCAGTCGTATTGGGAGAAATCCACCATGCTGTCCACTAACTGGCAAGCCTCAGCCACCATCGTACCTAAGTACCGGTCAGCACCAGAGGCATTGTTCCTTCCATAATAGTTCATGGCATGAGACAGGGTAACAGGTCCTTCCACATCAAAGCTGAGGTCGAAGAGCTGATGGCTCTGTGCCAGGAAATAGTCCCGCACGCTTCCCTTGAAATTCCCTTCCTGATAGCCTTCGGTATTGGCGATCTGCCCAAAAAGCGTGGAAGGGTCGGAAGAGGAGAAAGACTTGTCAGAGAAATTGACCAAGATGATCAGTCCTTTCTTCTGCCCCGTATAGAGGGAAGAACGCCCTAAGGCAGCCGACATCGCCCGCGTCTTTGCCACGGAAGCCACCACTGCAGCTGACCGACGGGGCTTTGACCGGGCGACAGACAGCCCGGCCAACCGTTCCACAAACGTGGTATCCTCCGTGCTGCGGACATACATCTTGCCGTCGGCAGACCTCCAATAGTGATTGTTCTCATCCCCACAGAGCATCGCCAACACCGTAGACCCGTCAGAAAGGGTCAGCTTCTTCCATACATTCCGCTTGGCTGGACCAGCCCAAAGGGAGAAAGACACCATCCCAAAGAACAGGAGAAAGCAACATCTCTTCATCATACCTTCATTCATCATTTGCGCGCAAAGGTAAGGATTATATCCCAATGCGCCAAGAATCTTCAATGAATAGAGGTAAATTATCAATGAGTTCATTTTGCTATCCATCCAAATTGTGTTATATTTGCAGGCAAAACCGTTAATTACATATTATGGAAGAGAAAGAGAAAGAAAATGAGGTAGTGCAGCTACCGGAAAATGCTTTTAGAGAATTAAAGGAAGGTGAGGAATATCAACCAATCCTTTCACCCGACAAAAACTATCCAGAGGTCAACGGGTGGTCCGTCACCTGGGGTATCCTGATGGCCATCCTGTTCTCCGCCGCCGCGGCTTATTTAGGGCTGAAGGTAGGACAAGTCTTTGAGGCAGCTATCCCTATAGCCATTATTGCCATAGGAGTCTCGACGGCAGCCAAGCGCAAGAACCCCTTAGGAGAGAACGTCATTATCCAGAGTATCGGAGCCTGCTCCGGGGCAGTCGTTGCCGGTGCCATCTTCGTTTTACCGGCTATCTACATGCTCGACCTGCATGCCGATTTCCTGAAAGTATTCATCGCAGCCTCCTTGGGAGGCGTGTTGGGTATTCTGTTCCTGATCCCCTTCCGTAAGTATTTCGTGAAAGACATGCATGGGAAATACCCCTTCCCGGAGGCGACTGCCACCACGCAGGTATTGGTCAGTGGTGCCAAGGGGGGCAATCAGGCAAAGCCCTTGCTCTTTGCAGGCGTGGTCGGAGGACTGTACGACTTCATCGTGTCCACGTTTGGCTGGTGGAATGAGAACTTCACCAGTCGTGTCTTTGGTTTCGGGGAGTACCTTGCCGACAAGGCCAAGTTAGTGTTCAAGGTCAACACAGGTGCTGCAGTGCTCGGGTTGGGATATATCATCGGGCTGCGATATGCCGCCATTATCACCTTCGGCTCTCTCGCCGTGTGGTGGGTGATCGTCCCTCTGATGGGATTGATCTTCCCAGACACCGTTCTCAATCAATGGGATCCAACCATCACCGCTACCGTCGGGTCGATGAGCCCAGAGGAAATTTTCAGCCATTATGCCCGTAATATCGGCATCGGAGGTATCGCCATGGCGGGCATTATCGGGATTGTCAAGAGCTGGGGCATCATCAAGAGCGCTGTCAGCCTCGCCGCCCGTGAGATGAAAGGCAAGGGAGCAGGACAATCCGAAGTGCTCAGGACACAACGGGACATCTCCTTCAAGATCATTGCCATCGGCTCCATTGTCACTATTCTCATCACGTTCGCATTCTTCTATGCCGGAGTGATGGACTTCAACCTGCTCCATGCCGTGGTGGCAATCTTATTGGTTGCCATTATCGCCTTCCTCTTTACCACCGTCGCCGCCAATGCCATAGCCATCGTGGGCAGCAATCCCGTATCGGGAATGACCTTGATGACCTTGATCCTTGCCAGTGTCGTGATGGTAGCCGTAGGACTGAAAGGAGAAGCTGGCATGCTCTCCGCCTTGCTGATGGGTGCTGTCGTGTGCACTGCCTTGTCAATGGCTGGAAGCTTTATCACCGACCTGAAGATCGGTTATTGGATAGGGACGACGCCCAAGAAACAAGAGACTTTCAAGTTCTTAGGTACCATCATCTCCGCTGCTACGGTAGCAGGTGTGATGATCTTGCTGAACAAGACCTATGGGTTTACGAGTGATAAGTTAGCTGCTCCACAAGCCCATGCCATGGCAGCCGTCATCGCTCCTTTGATGAACGGACAGGGAGCACCCTGGTTGTTGTATGCCATTGGTGCGGTTATCGCCCTGATCTTAGACCGCTGCAAGATCTCCGCCCTTGCCTTTGCCTTAGGTATGTTCATCCCGATCCAGCTGAATATCCCCTTGGTCATCGGCGGCGCACTCAACTGGTACGTGACTACCCGTTCCACGGATGCTGCCACAAACAAGGCAAGAGGTGAGAAAGGAACCTTGATTGCAAGTGGATTTATTGCAGGCGGAGCCCTGATGGGTGTCGTCAGTGCCCTCCTGAAATTCGGAGGAATCGACTTCAACTATGACGCTTGGTGGCAGAACCACCTCTCCGAATCCCTGTCCTTGGCAGCCTATCTCCTGCTGATCAGCTATTTCATCATTGCCACTCGGCAAAAGGAAGAGAAGAAATAACCCTCATTGAATACAATGATCATGAAGCATGAAACTTCCCTCTGAAGGGCGGGTTTCATGCTTCACTATTTTAGGACGGCAACATGAGCCTGCCGTCAAGTCCTGTTTATTGCGCTTCTGTAGCCTGCACTGCAGTCTGTGCATTGATCTCATGCTCGATCTTCTTGCCTTTTCGGATCTTTCCCTTGATCAGTTCTGGGACATTGAACGTCAACGTAAACCGGTCGTAAAAATGAGGATCCTTCTGAGGCAAGAGGAAGGGTTTGCCCGCCTTTCCGGTCTTGGGATCGAAAGAAGCAAAGAAAGGTCGCGCCCATAGTCCATCCAAACGCTTGCTGCTGAACACGAACCAACGCCCATTCGTCGACCAGCAATGGTAACTGTCAACGTCCTTGCTGTCCACCTCACTGAGCCTGCGGACCTTCCCTGTTGCAATATCGAGAAGATAGAGGTCGCTCTCAGCATGCCAGATGGAGAAATTACCATAGTTCGATTGTGTGAACAGAACATACTTCCCGTCGGGCGACACCCGTGGGAAGGAAACTGACTTTCCCTTCGCCTCTGCGTCATAGACACATTCCAAATGCGACATCCGATGATGCGTGACATCCACTTGAACACGATAGAGACTATAACGAATGCTATCCAATGCCATCCCCTCCCGGAAATGGGAGCTACGGCAGAAGTAAAGCGTCTTCCCATCCGGTGCCCAATGGGGGAAAGTTTCCAAATAGGAGTTCCCATAGACCAAGGAATCGGTAAAGGCAGTGTTCGTCTGGGTGTCATAGATCATCAAGTCAGCTGCCAAGTCTGATACCTCAATGGGCTTTTTACCCGCAGAATGGAAGAACTGTTGGATCTCATTGGCAGAGTAAGCGATGTACCTGCCACCCGGACGCCAGGACGGATAGGTAGCTCCATGCGCGAAAGAAGCGGGATTCGGGGTTACCTTCTTCACCTGATCGCCATTGATAATCATCGTGCCGCCCATCTTCCCCCTGACATGCAACATCATCGTATCAGGATTATGGTCGGCAAAGTTATGGCAGTTGACACACATCTTCCCGAAATTCCGGTTCTCCACAACTGGGGTCTGCTCAAAGGATGTCAGGTCTCGCTGATAGATTCCCATCTCATTCCACAGCTCATAACCAGGATAGAGCAAGCGATAGACCAACACGGGATCGATAGGAGCCGTGGAAATGGTATCCTGAATATCGGCATAGCGCATCCACTTCCCATCCTGCAGGACAGAGACGCGGAAGAAGATGGTCTTACCCTCCGCCTTTTCCAACAGGTCATGCCAATCGGATTCAGGGATGTCCACGGTCGGACGGTCATCCGTAAGGACGATTGCCACCTCATTGCCACACCCGATTTCCGTCTGGTAAGCATCCCCTTTCTCTTGGATTTCGAAATTAACAGGGGCGATATTCGGCGGAAGGGTCACCGACGTATAGTCTGGAAAGATCTTGGGAGCACGGGATACCGTGCCATCTGGTTGATGAACTTGAGAGCATGCTGTGAGCAAGCAAGCCCACAAAAGAGGAAGGATATATTGGATTTTCATTGCGAATTGTCTTATTGAGTGATGGCCTTATTGGCGTATGGACTTACATAATTGATATAGTACCAGTAGGTATGGCCGTACTGTTCCTGCAGCAATTCCGACTGTCCGCTCTGCGCAAGGTTATAATATTGCTGGAACCGCTCTTCTGTCGACTTGCTGATGGGGAAGCCCAGCTTACGGAAAGCCTCCTCTCCCACCTTCAGTTTATAGACCAGCAATGCCTCTTCATACATAGGAGGAAGTGACATCACATGGAAGTTGCGGATGAAATGCAGGTTCTCGGCAAATCGCTCCACATTATTCCCTAACAACAGGTCTGCCATCAGGTATTCGAAAGCCATCTTGTTCTTAGGGTCCTTTTCGCACAGATACTCTAATTCCGGTCCGATATTGATCACATTGGCAAACCGTGCCGGGCGATCAACAACCCCATTCAGGGCATTGCGCAATCCTGGTACATGCCCTTTGCGAAGGCAATCTTCCAACTGCCGGGCCTTACCTTGATAGAAAAGCGACTGCTTGAGGACATTAATAAACCGCTGCGCCACGCGTGGGCGATGGTTCACGATATTATATCGAGCGAGATTGATCAGATGAGGAGCGGTCTCGCCCCATACCACCATTGCCTCGAACTCCCATCGTTGGGCCTCATTGATATAGCCTAATTCCTCATAGAGGAAATGCCCATATTCACTCTCCCGACTATTGCTATCCCAAGGGAAATAAAGAGTCTTGACGCCCAAGACCGGGGGATAGTCGAGCAAATGGTAAGGCAACTGTCCCAAATGATAAAGAGCAAGGGTATGGAAATAGGAGATCAGCTGATTGGTACGTCCCGATTCCAAATAATGGTTCGTGTATTCTAAGGTGTGGTTCCAGTCGCCTGCCTTGACATATTGCTCTGTCTTGAGCATCAATCGCTCCGGGAGATTATAGTTTTTCAGGAAAAGGACATAGCCCCCGATGAGATAAACGACTAAGAAAGAGCAGGTCAGCCATCCTTTCTTCAGCTCTTTGAAGGGGGATCTGCCCTTAAACAGGAATCGTCTTCCTAACCAGACAAGGAGGTCAAAGGCGATCAAGGCAAAGAGAATGGTGAGGAGCGTGGCCAACGAATGGTCAGCAGCCATGGTATAATAAAAGGTAGCCACGGCAGGGATCAGTGCCAATTGAAGGATATCCGAACGCCGGATGAGCAAGCGAATAGCCCAACCTGCGAGGAAATAAATCGCGGTTATGAGCAGTGCCATCAAGATACTGCCCAATACCGGGTAATAGAAGAACTGGATGATGAAGTCGGCAAGGTACGACATCAGTCCATGAGAGGCTAACTGTTGTGTAAAATAGAGGTGGGAGAAAAGGAACAAATGGTGTTGTTCTTGATAGAAGAGAACATGGGAAAGAGGCTTCATATAAGCCATGAAAGAGATCACGAACAACACGGCTCCCACCAAGGCATTGATTCCTCTGCCCTCGAAAATTCCCTTGATACGCTGTAATGGTTTCATCTCATTCCTGTTATGATCAACAAAGGGAAGTGGAGGCATATTCTCCTTATGCCCCCACTTCCTATCTTAAGATAAAGGTTAGTACCCTGGATTCTGTGTCAAGTTCGGGTTCAAGTCGATTTCCGCCTGGGGAATAGGATACAGCAAGTTATGGTCCTCATAATGATTGGCCGTTCCTACCACGGGAGTTCCCTCATAGAGGATACAGATCTTGCCACCATCTCCAGGAAGGGCATCTGGCGAATCCACCAATTTATAGCTGATGCCATAGTACGGAGCGTTGAGCACTTGCTTGGCAATGCCCCAGCGACGGATGTCCCATTGGCGCAGGCCACACTCCAAGGCGAACTCTACGCGACGCTCGTTGCGGATGCGTTGGCGCAACGCTTCCTGGTCGGCACAATAAGTAGGCTTCGATGGATCTGTCTTCTGCAAGGCTGGCATGCCTACCCTTGCGCGCACCTGGTTGACAGCATCAAAGGCCTCATCGCTCAGCGGATGGAGCTCATTCATCGCCTCAGCATAGGTCAGCAGCACTTCAGCATAACGGATAACCACCTCATCACGACCGTAATCCCAGCCTGTTGACTGTGGGTCAAGGTTCGGGTCCAACCACTTATTCTGATAATATCCAGTTTCCGTTGCGTCACCATGCGTGCCGATACCTGTCGGATAAGAAGAGTGCAAAGGAGCCACCTTGATGGTCTTTCCATACATTTGCTCCCCATCATGCAGGATATTCACCTCACAACGAGGGTCGCGGTTGGCGAAAGGATTCTTCGGATCGTAGATCTTCGACTTGCTGATCGGAGCACCCTCGATATCCTCGAAGGCATCCACAAGGCTCTGGGTCGGGTCTATTCCACCCCATCCCATGGTCGGGAAAGCTTCCCAACCCAACAGCCAACAAGCATAATCCGTACCTGCCTTCTGCGGGCAAACGAGCACGAATTCCTTACATCCATCAGAGCCTTCCCAGAACATCTGGGCATACTTTCCTGTATTTTCCTTGTCGAAAAGCTCGTAAGCATTTAAGTCCATGCATTTCTTGGCTGCGTCAGCCGCTGTCTGCCAGTCGTTAGAGTTCAATGCGGCACGTGCCTTCATGGCATAAGCAGCACCCTTCGTGATGCGCCCATAGTCGGAGGATTCCCATTCTACAGGCAGGTTGGCAGCAGCTTCGTCAAAGTCGGCCATGAACTTTGTATAGACCTCAGCCTTCGGTGTACGGGTGATGCCAGCCTGGTCGGACAGTTGCAAGGGCGACTCCGTATAAGGCACGTCACCAAATGCGCGAGTCAGGAAGAAGTATTCCATGGCGCGGAAAAACTTAGCCTGCCCGATGATCTTTGCCTTGGCATCCGCATCCATATTAGGAATCTCGTCGATCTTGCTCAGCACTAAGTTTGCCTTACGGATACAAGCATAGTTGCCCGACCAGTCCATGTCCTGAGGACCATAGATACCCTTGGAGACATTGCCGGCAGCCCACTTGATGCCATGCCGGGCATCGTCGGAGTTGATGGCATCATCCTGCTCATAACTCGGTACATATTTATAGAGATCGCTCACAGCCATCTCTGCGTCATTGGCTGTTTTCCAGAAACTACCATCAGAAAGCTGCTCCAAAGGATAACGATCCAGGTCGGTACAAGAAGAGAACCCAGTAACCATCAAGGCAGCTATGGCGAAGATATAATAATAGTATTTTTTCATAATTGATTCCCTTTTTTAGAATGAAACTTTAAGTCCCAAGGATATTTTCTTGACATTGCTATAGAAAGCACCTCTGGTATCTGACGGAGATTCAGGATCCAATCCGTCGAGATGGGAGAAGGTGATCAGGTTCTCACCGGTCAAGAATACCTTCACAAGGCTCAGTCCAATGGGGTTGATCCACTTCTTGGGCAGGTTGTAACCTAACGTGATGTTCTTCAGACGGAGATAGGAAGCATCCTGAAGCCAGAAAGAAGAAACCTGGAAGTTGATCTGTGAACTCTTGGTCAAACGTGGATAGCTGGCATTGTGGTGCTCTGGTGTCCAACGGTCGAGGTGGCGTTTCAGCACCTTACCGCTATTGAAGAAAGCATAGGCAGCTTCACCGGTATAATAAGCATCCACATCCCATGCAGCCTGCCACAACATCGTCAAGTCCAGATCTTTCCATGTGACACCGAGGTTCAATCCACCTGTCCAACTTGGGAAGTTCTTGCCGATCACCTGGCGGTCACCAGATGCCGTGATCTTGCCATCTCCATCCAAGTCCTTGTACTTGATATCACCGAGCTTTTCCGTACCGGTACGCTTGGGATAGGTATCCAAGTCGTTCTGGTCGTTGAAATAGCCATTAGCGACAAAGCCATAGAAAGAACCAATAGGATGACCTTCGAGGCGCCAGAACTTGTTGTCATTAGGATCAGCTCCTTCGGTTCCATTCATATCGGTAATCTCATTGTGCACATACGACAGGTTCAAGGATGCGGTGTAACTCCAGTCCTTGTTAATGCGATTGTTATGGTAAACCAAGAGGTCGAAACCCTTGTTCTCCACACTACCTGCATTCTGGGCAGGGGCATTCATACCGATCACCTGCATGATCGGCAGGTAAAGCAACATGTCATTGGTCTTTTTCTTATACAAAGACAACTCAAACCCGATCTTGTTATCCAAGAAGCCTGCATCGATACCTAACTCATAGTTGGTTACCGTAGCCCATTTCAGGTTATTATTGACATAACGAGACTCATAGGCAGTAGAGTAGATGGCATCACCCAAGATCACCTTTCCATAGGAATAGGTGGCAACGGATGGGTACACATCGCTGGCACTCAACTCCTCATTACCCGTCTTACCCCAGCCGAGACGGAGCTTCAAGTTGCTCAACCAGTCCTTCGTGCCTTCCATGAACGGCTCTTCCGTGATACGCCATGCAGCTGAGAAAGCTGGGAAATACCCCCAACGGTTATCCTTCGGGAAGATCGAAGAAGCATCCGCACGGAAGTCTGCCTCGAAAAGATACCTGTTCATGTAGTCGTATTGCAAGCGACCAAAGTAAGAGCGGCGTGCTGTCTCATATCCTCCGTCCGAGTTTGTCTGGGTGGAAGCATTCAACGTGTTCAACGACTCTTCCAATTCATCACTGCCACCACCCTTGCGGAAGGTCTCGGTATAATGGTATTTGTATTCCTGCTGCTCATAACCGGCCATGGCCCCGATCGTATGATTGCCGAAGGTCTTATTATAGTTGGCAATCAACTGAGAGGTATACCAGTTGTAGTTATAGTAGTTATGATTGCCTTGGCGCTCGCCAGAATCAAAGTTTGCATAAGCATAATGCCGCTTGAAAGTACTGTAATTGTTCTCGTCATGACGGAAAGAATACACGCCTTTCAACGTAAAACCATCGAACGGAGATACAATCGCGTAAACGTTTGCCTGGATCTGATCGTATTGTGTCTTGGTCATACCCGTCTTGCCTTGCTGTGCCACAGGGTTCTGCAAACCGTTATAAGCATACTCCCCATCTTGTGTCCTGACTGCATAAACAGGAGGGATACGGTTGGAATATTGCAGCAAGCTCTCGAAGCCTTCATACTCGTCATTGCGGATACCACGATAACCTGACCCGTTGATACCCAAGGTCAGCCACTTGGCAACTTTCGACTCCAAATTCACGCGGGCATTATAACGGGTATAGTTACGCTCCTGTGACAGACCATCCTGATAGAGATAGGCAACAGACGCCATATAGGTCGTGCTCTCCGAGCCACCGCTCACGGCAAGACTATGCTGGGTTTCAACCGCACTGTTCTTGAATACCTCATCGTACCAGTTGGTATCCGGATGTCCATAAGGATCAGAATGGTCGCGGAATTTCTGGATGTCCTCATCAGAATAAGGCACGACAGCCTTTGGATTCTCATTCAGAGTTGCCTCATTATATAAGGTGGCATAATCTGCAGAACCTAAGAAATCGAGTTTCGCTGTAGGGCTAACCCAAGATACGGCACCAGAATAGTTGACGCGAGCTTTCTCACCTTTCTTACCCTTCTTGGTCGTGATCAAGATCACACCATTGGCAGCCTGCACACCATAGATGGCTGCTGATGCAGCATCCTTCAACACGGATACCGACTCGATGTCCTGCGTATCAATGTTGTTCATGCTTCCCGGCACACCATCAACGATCACCAAAGGACTCGCGGCATTGATGGAGTTCTTACCACGAATGGTAATGCTGGCAGTCTGAGAGCCTGGAGAACCGGAGTTCTGGATAGCCGTGACGCCAGGCATCGTACCTGCCATCGCCGATGACACACTGGAGACAGGACGCGTAGCCAATGTCTCTGCATTGATAGAAGATACGGATCCCGTCAGGTTAGCTTTCTTCTGAGTACCATATCCGACAACGACAACCTCGTCGAGTGACTGGTTGTCTTCACGCAAGGTAATGTTCAAAGGCTTGCCCTGGTAGGTTACCTCATAGTCGCTAAAGCCCACGTAAGAGATCACCAGCGTAGCCCCTTTTGCTACATTATCAAGGGAGAACTCACCATTGATGTTCGTAACGGCACCTTTCGATGAACCTTTCACGCCGACTGACGCTCCAATAATCGGCTCGCCCGTAGCATCAACCACTACTCCTTTACATACACTACCCTGCTGGGTTGTCGCATTTATTTTGGTTGCCGACCCATTGCCAGCCAACGCATTAACGACCCCCCCCGATGATGCCATCAACAACATCATCGCAAATAACGTTTTCCATCGTTTTTGCATAGATAAACATTTAAAATAGATTTATTAATCCGCAATTATTATTAAGCGATGCAAATATAGTTAAAATACTGATAAAAGGCAACCTTTTTTGAGAATTATTGCTAAAAAATACGTCAATTAGCAAGAAATGAATACATTTTTGCAACAATTTTGCTAAATCAGGACAGTAAATAAGAGATCAAAAAGAAAGCGGTGAGCACTTAAATAGCACTCACCGCTTCCAGAAATAAGAGAGAAATATTATTCATACAGGTCATCTTCCCGTTCTACAAAAGCAAAATCGCGGAAGAATTTAGCATATTTATCGACAATGGCGGCTGCGAAACGCTTCCCTTTCTCTGCCGTAGAAAGGCGTGGGTCGCCCACGCCGGTATCCTCCGGGGAGATCTTTCCCCAGTTCCTGGGCATCCAAACGGAATGGTCTTTCAACGCTTCGAGCCGGAAACCTTTCCCTTGCCCTGGACCAGCCTCGTGCAAATTGACTAATTCCGGGTGATGTAAAATTATACAGTTTATGCCAATGGAAGTTACTTATACAATAGGCGAAATGACCGCAAAAGTCAATGCTTTTTATAAAATAATTGTGAACATTCTGTGGGCATATCGTACAAAATGGACGAAATTGAATGCAATTATCCGCGGATCACATCGGCGGCCTTCATGGTAAAGGTCAGGGTCTTGTCCGGGGCAAAGGTGGGCATGTAGGTCACC
>CAJLYG010000013.1 GCA_905210845.1 uncultured Prevotella sp. | reverse complement strand
GGCTGTCTTCATAGCCGTGTCAGCAAGTCCCTTACGAGCACCGTGTGAGGAGATGAAGTATTCCAGCACGCTCATTCCTTCCTTAAAGTTTGAAAGGATTGGGTTCTCAATGATCTGCGGTCCCTCTGCGCCAGCCTTCTGAGGCTTAGCCATCAGTCCACGCATACCAGAGAGCTGCTTGATCTGGTCCTTAGATCCACGAGCACCAGAATCCAGCATCATGAACACAGCATTGAATCCCTGGTCAGCCTCTGTCATCTCCTTCATCAGGACATCACCCAACTCATTGTTAACATGGGTCCAAGCATCGATCACCTGGTTATAGCGTTCCGTATCGGTGATGAATCCCATATTATAGTTGTTGGTGATCTCCTCTACTTCCTTATTACCCTTTTCCACGATGGCATTCTTCTCAGGCGGGATAATGATGTCATCGAGGTTGAAGGACAGTCCGGCAACATACGACATGTGATAGCCGAGGTTCTTGATTCCATCGAGGAAGTCGCAAGCGCGTGCCATGCCGACCGCCTTGATCACGTTGGCGATGATGCCGCGCAGAGTCTTCTTGGAAATGATATCATTGAAGAAGCCCACCTCATCCGGGATAATCTGGTTGACAATGACACGACCGACAGAGGTCTCAACCATTCGCTTCTGGAGTTTTCCGTCTACGAGGTCATTGACAATACACTTGATCGGGGCATGGAGGTCACATTTCCCTTCATTCCTGGCTATGATTGCCTCCTCCGGTCCATAGAACGTAAGTCCTTCACCCTTTGCTCCCGGGCGCAATTTTGTTATATAGTACAGACCTAACACCATATCCTGCGAAGGCACGGTAATAGGTGCGCCATTGGCAGGATTCAGGATATTGTGGCTCTCGAGCATCAGGATCTGCGCTTCAAGCACAGCCTCGTTGCTCAAGGGGAGGTGGACAGCCATCTGGTCACCGTCGAAGTCGGCATTGAAGGCAGTACAAGCCAACGGGTGCAACTGAATAGCCTTTCCCTCAATCAATTTCGGTTGGAAAGCCTGGATACCCAAGCGGTGCAAGGTAGGAGCACGGTTCAAGAGCACAGGATGCCCCTTCATGACGTTCTCCAAGATATCCCAGATCACCGGTTCGCGGCGGTCTACGATTTTCTTGGCGCTCTTCACGGTCTTTACGATGCCGCGCTCGATGAGCTTCCGGATAATAAATGGCTTATATAACTCTGCTGCCATCAGCTTAGGAAGACCGCATTCTCCCATCTTCAACTCAGGGCCTACGACGATCACGGAACGTGCGGAGTAATCGACACGCTTACCGAGCAGGTTCTGACGGAAACGACCTTGCTTTCCTTTCAGGGAGTCGGACAGGGACTTCAAGGGTCGATTGCTCTCGCTCTTGACAGCCGAGCTCTTCCGAGAATTGTCAAACAAGCTGTCAACAACTTCCTGCAACATACGTTTCTCATTACGTAAGATCACCTCCGGAGCCTTGATTTCCATCAATCTCTTCAGACGATTATTACGGATGATCACACGGCGGTACAGGTCATTCAGGTCGGACGTTGCGAATCGACCGCCATCCAAGGGCACCAAAGGACGGAGCTCAGGAGGGATCACGGGGATGATCTTCATGATCATCCATTCCGGGCGGTTCACGTCCTTGGAAGCACGGAAAGCCTCTACCACCTGCAAGCGCTTCAGCGCCTCTGTCTTACGCTGCTGACTGGAATCGTTGTTGGCCTGGTCACGAAGTTCATAGGACAGTTTGTCCAAGCCCGTCAGCCCATTGGCATCCTCGTCACTCAGTTCACGCAACAAGATCAAGATAGCCTCTGCGCCCATCTTGGCAACGAACTTGTTCGGGTCGTTGTCCTCTAAGCGGTCATTATTCTCGTCGATCTGGTTGTCCACGATGTCAATGTATTCGTCTTCGGAGAGAAGGTCTAACTTATGGGACCCATTGATTTCCATCCCTTCAGCATCCTTCCTGCCTTCCATCGGTCCTGGGTTGATCACGACATATTTCTCGTAATAGATGACCGCATCCAGTTTCTTGGTAGGCATCCCCAACAGATAACCGATCTTATTGGGAAGAGAGCGGAAATACCAGATATGTGCCACAGGGACAACCAACTCGATATGTCCGGAGCGTTCACGGCGCACTTTCTTCTCTGTAACCTCGACGCCGCATCGATCGCACACGATCCCCTTGTAACGGATACGCTTGTACTTACCGCAGGCGCACTCATAGTCCTTGGTCGGACCGAAGATGCGCTCACAGAACAAACCGTCTCTTTCAGGCTTATATGTACGATAATTTATGGTCTCAGGTTTTGTTACCTCGCCATACGAATTTTCCAAGATCTCCTCTGGTGATGCGAGAGAGATCGAAATCTTCGTAAAATTACTCTTAACCTTTGTATCTTTTTTGAAAGCCATATATCTTAATCTTTATTATTCGAGTTTGATGCTTAATCCCAGACCACGGAGCTCGTGGAGAAGTACGTTGAGTGACTCCGGAATTCCCGGTGTTGGCATAGGCTCACCCTTGACAATGGCTTCATAAGCCTTAGAACGTCCTACCACATCATCACTCTTGATCGTCAGGATCTCCTGCAGGACATGGCTTGCGCCAAATGCCTCAAGGGCCCAGACCTCCATCTCTCCGAAACGCTGGCCACCGAATTGTGCTTTACCACCAAGTGGCTGCTGGGTAATCAAAGAATACGGGCCAATAGAACGGGCGTGCATTTTGTCCTCAACCATGTGCCCTAACTTCAGGAAGTATGTGACACCGATCGTGGCTGGCTGGTCAAAGCGTTCACCAGTCTCACCATCATACAAGTAGGTAGAGCACAAGTGGGGAAGGCCTGCCTTGTCTGTCCATTCTGAAAGGTCATCCAACTTGGCTCCATCAAAGATAGGAGTGGCAAAGCGCACGCCTAACTTACGCCCTGCGGCACCTAAGATTGCCTCGAAGATCTGACCCAAGTTCATACGAGAAGGCACGCCCAACGGATTCAATACCAAGTCAACTGGGCGACCATCCTCCAGGAATGGCATATCTTCCATGCGTACCACCTTGGAGACAATACCCTTGTTGCCATGGCGACCGGCCAGCTTATCACCGACGCCGATCTTACGTTTCTTGGCAACATACACCTTAGCCATCTGAAGGATACCTGATGGAAGCTCGTCACCAATGGTTATCGCGAACTTCTTGCGCTTCAATTCTGCATCCAAGAGCTTATATTTCCGGATGTAATTCATGATCAGCTTCTGAATCAACCCATTGGTATGCTCATCTTCTGTCCATCCGTTCGACTGGATACCATCATATTCCAAGTTCTTCAGGATCGTTGTCGTGAACTTACTGCCCTTTGCGATAATCTCCGCATCGGTATAATCCTTGACTCCTTGGCAAGTCTTGCCCTCTGTCAAAGTCAGCAGCTTGTCAACAAGGATATCCTTCAGGTCTTCATTCTTTGCCTCGTATTCTTCGTCGATTTTGGCAAGAATTACCTTGTCCTGCTTCTTCGACTCACGCGTCTTAACGGCCCGGGAGAACAGTTTCTTATCGATCACCACTCCACTCAGGGATGGGTTTGCTTTCAAAGAAGAGTCCTTGACATCCCCTGCCTTATCACCAAAGATAGCACGAAGGAGCTTCTCCTCTGGTGAAGGATCACTCTCTCCCTTCGGGGAAATCTTGCCAATCAGAATATCGCCTGGCTCTACACGCGCCCCAACGCGAATAACGCCATTGTCATCCAAATCCTTTGTTGCCTCTTCCGAAACGTTCGGAATATCACTTGTAAACTCCTCTACACCACGCTTGGTCTCGCGGACATCTAAGGAATACTCATCCACATGGACGGAAGTCAAGACATCATCGCGCACCATCCGCTCAGACAGCACGATGGCATCCTCATAGTTGTATCCCTTCCACGGCATATAAGCCACGAGGAGGTTACGTCCCAGGGCGAGTTCACCATTTTCCGTTGCATATCCTTCTGTCAGGATATCTCCCTTCTTCACGCGCTGACCCTTGTCGCAGATCGGGCGAAGGTCAATCGTCATATTCTGGTTCGTACGACGGAACTTAGGAATACGGTATTCCTTCAGGGCCGGCTCAAAGCTTACGAACTCCTCTTCCTCAGTACGGTCATACAGGATTCGGATGGTCGTTGCATCCACATATTCAATTACGCCATCCCCCTCTGCCGTAATCATGGTCCTTGAATCGCGGCAAACCTGAGCTTCAAGACCTGTTCCCACGATAGGAGCGTCGTTATGCAGCAAAGGTACGGCCTGGCGCATCATGTTACATCCCATCAACGCACGGTGACCATCGTCATGCTCTAAGAAAGGAATCAGGCAGGCAGAAACAGATGCGATCTGTTGAGGAGAAACATCCATCAAGGTCACCTCAGATGGTGGGACTACAGGGAAATCAGCATCCTGGCGGCATTTAACCACATTGCGGATGAAGGTTCCATCTGGATTCAAGGGAGCATTCCCTTGACCGATAATATGGTCTTTTTCCTCTTCAGCCGTCAAGTATACAACATCCTCATTCTTCAGATCTACGACACTATCCTCCACCTTACGATAAGGAGTCTCGATGAATCCAAGTTCATTGATCGTCGCATAAACACAGAGTGAGGAGATCAAACCAATATTAGGTCCTTCAGGGGACTCGATTGGGCATAGACGACCGTAATGCGTATAGTGAACGTCACGCACCTCGAAACCTGCGCGCTCACGTGACAGACCACCAGGACCGAGTGCAGACAGACGACGCTTATGGGTCACCTCTGCCAATGGGTTGGTCTGATCCATAAACTGGGACAGAGGGTTCGTCCCGAAGAAGGAATTGATCACACTGGAGATCGTCTTTGCATTGATCAGGTCGGTAGGAGTGAACACCTCATTGTCACGAACATTCATACGCTCGCGAATTGTCCTACTCATACGCGCCAGACCAATGGAGAACTGGTTTGCCAACTGCTCGCCGACGGTCCGAACGCGACGGTTGCTCAGGTGGTCGATATCATCGACAGTGGCATTTGAGTTGACCAACTGGATCAGATACTTGATAATTTCGATAATATCCTCTTTTGTAAGGACACGGACATCCATATCCGTATCCAAGCCCAATTTCTTGTTAATACGATAGCGTCCTACCTCACCTAAGTCATAGCGTTTGTCAGAGAAGAATAAGTTCTGAAATACTTCCCGTGCACTCGCATCATCAGCAGGATCAGCATTACGCAATTGGCGGTAGATATAATTCACAGCCTCTTTCTCAGAGTTACTGGGGTCCTTTGCCAATGTGTTGAAGATGATCGCATACTTATTGGCGATCTCTTCATCCTTATGAAGGAGGATCGTAGAGGCACCACTGTCCAGGATCTCCTCGATATTGTCAGCAGTAAGCTCAGTCTCGCGCTCCATGATCACCTCATTGCGCTCGATGGAAACGACCTCACCGGTATCCTCATCCACAAAGTCCTCGTTCCAGCTCTTCAAAACACGGGCAGCCAATTTGCGGCCAATGGCCTCCTTCATGTTCTTCTTGTTCACCTTAACCTCTTCTGCAAGGTCGAAGATCTGAAGGATATCCTTGTCCGACTCATAACCCATAGCACGCAACAAGGTGGTTACAGGCAATTTCTTCTTTCGGTCGATATAAGCATACATGACATTGTTGATATCCGTAGCGAATTCGATCCATGAGCCTTTGAAAGGTATGATACGTGCACTATAGAGGACAGTGCCATTGGCGTGGACGCCCTGACCGAAGAAAACGCCAGGCGAACGATGCAACTGGGATACAACCACGCGCTCAGCACCATTGATGACAAAGGTTCCATTGGAAGTCATATACGGGATCGTCCCCAAGAACACATCCTGTGTAGTACGTGGAAAATCCTCATGGTCAGGATCCGTACAATACAGTCTCATCTTAGCCTTCAAAGGTACACTATAGGTGAGCCCGCGCTCAAGACACTCATCAATGGTGTAGCGAGGCGGGTCTATATAGTAATCCAAGAACTCAAGGACGAAATTATTACGCGTGTCTGTAATAGGGAAATTCTCTGAGAAAACCTTATACAGACCGTCATTCTTGCGTTCTTCAGGCGGAGTATCTAACTGCAAGAAGTCACGAAAGGACTTTAACTGCACATCGAGGAAATCCGGATACGGCATCGGATTGTGCACGCTGGCGAAATTTATTCTATTATCAACAATTTTTGTAGCCATACAATTTAAACTATAAACTAAAAACCTATTGGCTTAAATAGGATAGGATGTCAAAAGACGCGAAAAGGTTAGGACTCACCGACTGGGCGAATCCTAACCATTATTTTCGAAAGAAGTAATATCAATTACTTGAGCTCAACCTTAGCGCCAGCAGCCTCGATCGTCTTCTTCAGATTCTCAGCCTCTGCCTTAGCCAAGCCTTCCTTCAGCTTAGAAGGAGCGCCGTCAACGAGTTCCTTAGCCTCTTTCAAGCCAAGACCGCAAGCCTCCTTAACAGCCTTAACAACCTGGAGCTTTGTTGCACCAACTTCGGTCAATACAACGTCGAACTCAGTCTTCTCCTCAGCTGCAGCAGCTGCACCGCCAGCAGCAGGACCAGCAGCTACAGCAACAGCTGCAGCAGCGGGCTCAATACCATACTCGTCCTTCAGGACTGTTGCCAACTCATTTACTTCCTTAACTGTCAAATTTACTAATTCTTCAGCAATAGCTTTAACGTCTGCCATTTTATTTCTAATTTTTAATTGTTCTTAAATAAATATATCTTTGACCTTATGGGATCAGGTGATCCGTCGTTATTCAGGACGCTCGCCTAAAGTCTTGAGCACACCATGGATAGTGTTTGCGCCTGATTGAAGAGCAGAAACAACGTTCTTGGCAGGTGACTGCAACAAAGTAACAATCTCTGCGATAACCTCGTTCTTGCTCTTGATAGCTGCAAGCTCGTTCAACTTATCAGCACCCACATAAATGCCTTCCTCAGCATAAGCGGCTTTCAAAGCAGGAATATCCTTTTTCTTGTCCTTATACTCTTTCAGAAGTTTTGCAGGAACATTAGCTGTAGTTGTGAACATCACAGCAGTGTTGCCCTTAAGGCTGTCATACAAAGGTTCGAAATCAACGTCTGCTGCTTCGAAAGCCTTACGAAGAAGCTTGTTCTTAACAACGACCATCTTGATTTCGCTCTTGAAACACTTGCGACGAAGAGCACTTGTATCCTCAGCATTCAAACCAGTAACATCTACCAAGTAGAAATGAGGATACTCCTTCAACTTCTGTCCAAGCTCTACAATAATAGTATCTTTAACTTCCTTTTTCATTTTACGCGCATTTTAAAGAGTTATTCAACTGATTTAGGATCAATCTTGATACCCTTACTCATAGTGCTTGAAATAAAGATACTCTTAATGTATGTACCTTTAGCAGCAGCAGGTTTCAACTTAATAACAGTAGCAAGGAATTCCTTTGCGTTCTGATAGATTTGATCAGGAGTGAAAGAGATCTTGCCAATTGACGTGTGGATGATACCAGCCTTATCAACCTTGAAATCAATCTTACCCTGCTTTACTTCCTTAACTGCCTTTGCAACGTCCATAGTTACAGTACCACTCTTGGGGTTAGGCATCAATCCACGAGGACCGAGTACACGACCTAAAGGACCAACCTTACCCATGCAAGATGGCATTGTGATGATAACATCAACATCTGTCCATCCACCTTTGATCTTTTCGATATATTCATCGAGACCAACATAATCAGCGCCAGCTTCCTTAGCAGCAGCTTCGGCATCCGGTGTACAGAGGCAGAGAACACGTGTCACTTTACCAGTCCCGTTCGGAAGCGAAACAACGCCACGAACCATCTGGTTGGCTTTACGTGGATCTACGCCTAAGCGTACATCGATATCCAGAGAAGCATCAAACTTAGTAGTAGTAATTTCTTTTACCAACTCCGAAGCTTCCTTCAAAGAGTATGCTTTCCCTGCTTCAATCTTTTCAGCGACTGATTTCTGATTTTTTGTCAGTTTACTCATTTTCTTAATTGAAGTTATTAATTATTTTCCAGGGAAGTCCCCTTTTACAGTGATACCCATACTTCTTGCTGTTCCGGCAACAAGCTTCATCGCACTCTCAACAGTGAAGCAATTCAAGTCGCTCATCTTATCCTCAGCGATTGCCTTTACCTGATCCCAGGTAATAGATGCAACTTTCTTACGATTAGGCTGAGCAGAACCTGACTTGACCTTAGCAGCCTCCTTGAGCTGAACAGCTGCAGGAGGAGTCTTGATCACGAAGCTGAATGACTTGTCGGTATAGTAAGTGATAACAACTGGAAGGATCTTTCCAGCCTTATCCTGGGTCCGGGCGTTGAACTCCTTGCAGAATCCCATGATGTTAATACCCTTGGAACCCAACGCAGGTCCTACTGGAGGAGAAGGATTTGCAGCGCCACCTTTAATCTGTAATTTGATTAATCCAGCAACTTCTTTAGCCATTTCTTTGTTAATAATTATTTAATTGATATAAGCCGAAAGATTGGAAGCCTCTCCGACCGTATATTTGAAATAAGGACACCGTAACAAATATCCCTATTCCGCTTTGTATTATTATTCTTTCTCAACTTGCATGAAGCTCAATTCCAATGGGGTCTTACGACCGAAGATCTTAACCATTACCTTCAATTTGCGCTTCTCTGCATTCACTTCTTCAATCACGCCGCTGAAGCCACTGAAAGGTCCATCTGTAACCTTCACGGCATCGTCAACAGCATAAGGAATAGCAGTATCATCTGTCAACTCAGACTCCTCTGCAGTACCAAGCATACGGTTGATATCCGACTGCGGTACCGGAGAAGGATTATCCAGCCCACCTAAGATGCCAAGCACATTCGGCATGAAACGCAAAGTGTGAGCAACATCACCTACAAGGGATGCTTCGATGAATATATATCCCGGGACGCTAATCTTCTCCTTAACCACACGCTTTCCATTACGCAAAGTTGCATGTTTCTCCATCGGTATCAAGACCTGAGAAACATGATCTTGGAGCAATTGATTATGCTTAATCTCAGCATCAATATATTCTTTCACTTTTGCTTCCTTGCCGCTAACGGCTTTTAGCACATACCATTTCTTTCCTGTCTCAGCCATCTCACAAATAGATTAACTCGGATAGATCGCGCTCATTAATGCTCTGAAGACAGAGTCCATACAGAACACAATTAATGCAATAACGAGGGAAGCAGATAATACAACTACTGCACTGTGAGTAAGTTGTGCCCAAGTAGGCCAAGTAGTCTTATGTGCAAGCTCGTCATAACAAGCCTTACAATAATTTGCTACCTTTTTAAAAAACTTCTTCATATTGTATTCTTTCTTAGCACGGGAAGCAGGACTTGAACCCACGACCCTCGGTTTTGGAGACCGATGCTCTACCAACTGAGCTATTCCCGTAAGATGGTTCCCGTAACCGCAGCTGCAGGAACCCTTATCTTAAAGATATTAACCTTCGAATTACTTCACGTCGTCAAGGATCTTCGTGATCTGACCAGAGCCAACGGTACGACCACCTTCACGAATAGCGAAACGCAGACCCTCGTTCAGGGCAACCTTGTAGATCAATTCAACCTCGATCTCAACGTTATCACCAGGCATTACCATTTCAACTCCCTCAGGAAGCTTGATCTCACCTGTACAATCCATAGTACGGAGATAGAACTGAGGACGATACTTGTTACCGAATGGAGTGTGGCGACCACCTTCTTCTTTCTTCAAAACGTAGATAGAAGCCTTGAAGTGATCATGAGGAGTAATAGCTCCTGGGTGCACAACGACCATACCGCGCTTTACTTCGTCCTTGTCGATACCACGAAGCAACAGACCTACGTTGTCGCCAGCTTCACCTTCTGGCAAAGTCTTACGGAACATCTCAACACCCGTGATAACAGACTTCTTGTCCTCACCGAGACCGAGCAGCTGAACTTCGTCACCAATCTTACATTTACCTGTTTCAATACGACCTGTAGCAACAGTACCACGACCCGTAATTGAGAACACATCCTCAACAGGCATCAAGAAGGGCTTATCAACCTCACGAACAGGCTCCTGGATCCATTCATCAACGGTATCCATCAATTTCATTACTGAGTCGACCCACTTTGGAACACCATTCAATGCACCCAGTGCAGAACCCTGAATAATAGGAGTATCTTCTTCATAACCGTACTGTTCCAGAAGTTCACGAAGCTCCATCTCAACGAGCTCGATCATTTCAGGATCGTCTACAAGGTCACATTTATTCAAGAAAACAACCAAGCGAGGAACGTTTACCTGGCGAGCCAGAAGAACGTGCTCACGTGTCTGTGGCATAGGACCATCAGTTGCTGCAACTACCAAGATAGCACCATCCATCTGAGCAGCACCAGTAACCATGTTCTTTACATAGTCGGCGTGTCCTGGGCAGTCAACATGAGCATAGTGACGCTTTGCGGTTTCGTACTCGATATGGGCTGTGTTAATAGTTATACCACGCTCTTTCTCCTCAGGAGCATTATCAATCTGATCGAAAGACTTAACCTCCTCACCTGTACCCAACTTTTCGTGGAGCACTTTGGAGATAGCGGCTGTCAAAGTAGTCTTACCGTGGTCAACATGACCGATTGTACCAATGTTTACATGCGGTTTGGTACGCTTAAATTCTTCCTTAGCCATAGCTTTACTATTTTATATAATTGAATTAAATTATCGAACTATTCTTGTTTTTCTCCGGTCTTAAAAAGTTCCGAAGTAGAGCTGTAACTGAGAGTTGAACTCAGGACCTCTTCCTTACCAAGGAAGTGCTCTACCACTGAGCTATTACAGCATAGTTGGAGCGGAAAACGGGACTCAAACCCGCGACCCCCAGCTTGGAAGGCTAGTGCTCTATCAACTGAGCTATTTCCGCAAAACAGGCTCTTTCGCATTTGGTTTCACCTAAGTTCTGACCGGAGCGAAAATGCCGAAAAACTTCTACTGAAGTGGGTGGTGATGGATTCGAACCACCGAAGGCATAGCCAGCAGATTTACAGTCTGCCCCATTTGGCCACTCTGGTAACTACCCAAACTTTTCTTTTTCTGAGCCTCTTGTCGGATTCGAACCAACGACCCCGAGATTACAAATCACGTGCTCTGGCCAACTGAGCTAAAGAGGCAATTCCTTGCAGCCGTCAGGCTACGTTTTTAGGACGTGTTGTAAAACGGCTGCAAAGATACTACTTATTTTTTAATCGCCAAAACTTTTTCGTCATTTTTTTAGCGATCCCGCATTTTTTCTTTGAATTTCGTCAATTGAACCTTTAGGCTGTCAACACACTGGTCAACACTCTCCTCAAAGGTATCACATGTCTTTTCCACAAACAACGTGTTTCCCGGAACCATGACCGATATGCTGGCTTCTTTATTTAAAGCTGTAGCTGGTTTGACGACTTTTAATTGCACCTCTACTTTCTGAATGTCTTCATAAGATTTTTCCAACTTGGCGACTTTCTTTTCGATAAACGCCTGTAACTTCTCGGTAGCGTCGAAATGGATCGACTGAATCTTAATTTCCATAGTTACCTCCTGTTTTAAAAGGTTAAGCCCTCGGATGGGCATTCGTATATACTCGCTTCAACTGCTCAAATGTTGTATGGGTATAGACCTCTGTCGTAGACAAGCTCTCATGCCCGAGCAGCTTTTTTACACTCTCAAGACCTGCATTGTGATTCAGCATAACGGTAGCAAAAGTATGCCTCAGCACGTGTGGCGTGCGTGTCTTCAGCGTACAAACTCGTGAGAGATTCTTCTTAACTTCGCATCTCACCTGATTGCCACACATCCGCTCTCCATTCTTTGTCAAGAACAACGCCTCAGATTTCTTGACCACGCTCTTATCGCGTAAAGTCATATAATCCTTTAACGCATTGGCAAGTTCTTCGCCGAAGGGAATGATCCGCTGCTTATTCCGCTTCCCGGTTACTTTCAACTGTCGGTTCGCAAAATCCACGGCAGTATCATCCAACCCTGTCAACTCCGAAAGACGAATCCCCGTCTCATAGAATGTCAGGAGAATGGTACGCGCACTTACATCTTTGTATCCAGCTCCCCACATCACAGGATCCAAGAGCTCGTTCATTTCCGACTCTTTTAGGAACTGAGGAAGGGGCTTGCTTTCTTTTGGACCTTTTATGCCATGCACCGGATCCTTCTCCACTTTATGATGAATGAGAGCAAAACGATAAAGGGAACGCAAAGCACTTAGCCTTCGATTAATCGAAGTGGCATTGTTTCCTTTATCCATCATACTCTCCATCCAGTCACGGATGACATCCGAGTCTACCGACTCCCACGAGAGCTGATTATCTAGATTTTTGAAGTACAGCTCAAAGGCCCGAAGGTCATCGCCGTAACTTTTCACTGTCAGTTCCGAACGGTTAAGTTCATACTGCAAGTAGTCCAGAAATTCCTCTATCATCATATCACGCCGCTTACTTCAATACTTTTTCGGCAACGAATATACGGAAATTAATTGAAACCACCAAATTTTCAGAGGGATTTTTTATTCCTCCTCTGCGCGTAGCTTCTGTACGTAGATAGCGTGCTCCATCTTGAGTCTTTTCAAAACAGATGGTTTGTCATATTGCTGACGGGCACGGAGCTCCTTTACGACACCTGTTTTTTCAAACTTCCTCTTGAACTTCTTTAAAGCTCTTTCGATGTTTTCGCCATCTTTTACTGGTACAATAATCATTGTCTTCGTTTTTTAATTTTATATTAAACATATTTGCTTTGGGAATATAGCCCATTTAGCGGGTGCAAAATTACTATTTATTTGGGAAACAAGCAAGTTTTTGAGCGCATTTTCATTCAATTGTATCCAAATTATGTGTCAAGGCCCTTCTTTTTTGCAATAAACTGCGCTCTCAAACCGTTGTACATACAAAAAGAGCAACTAACTAATATGCTGAAGATTGTCATTATCATGCTTTGCGGGATTGGAGCCGGCTATTTGCTACGGAAGCGTTCCTTAAAGATAGTTCCGTGTCTGATCACAGGACTCATCTGGGTGTTGCTATTTCTATTAGGTACCGAAGTCGGAGGCGACAAGAGGCTTATTCATAGTTTGAGCACGCTGGGCCTTGAGGCACTGGTACTGTCGGTAGGTGGTGTCTGCGGAAGTGTTCTACTGACATGGATCCTATGGAAAAATATCAAACACGAGACGGAGAGCCATGACAGGTAGTATCATCATTATCACCTTTTTCATCATAGGCATTATCTCCGGGTTATTGAACATCATACCTGGGGGATGGATAAGTAGCAACCTGAGCTATTACGCACTGTGCACGCTCATGTTCTTCGTAGGAATGACCATTGGCAGCGATCGCAAGATATTAGGCAGTCTCCGTCAATTGAATCCCAAGCTGATCTTGCTCCCGGTCCTGACGATCATGGGAACTCTTGCTGGCTGCATGGCTGTCAGCATGATTTTGCATCACCGGGATTGGTCAGACTGCCTAGCCATCGGTTCCGGGATGGGCTACTATTCCCTTTCTTCCATATTCATCACGCAAATGAGAGGGGCAGAGTTGGGAACGATAGCCCTCCTCGCCAATATCATCCGCGAAGTGATCACACTTTTATTCGCACCATGGATTGCCAAATATTTTGGTCCATTGGCTTCCATCTCCGTTGGAGGCGCAACATCTATGGACACAACCCTGCCTATCATCACCCATGCCACAGGACCCCAATATTCGGTTATCTCCATTTTCCACGGTTTCCTCTGCGATTTCAGCGTACCGTTCCTTGTAACCTTCTTCTGCTCTTTTTGATCAAATGGGGCGAGTAGCCTCCTTCAACCAGGCTTGCTCATCAGGAGAAAGATGAGGCGACAGTTCTTGATACACCCAGGAATGATATTGGTTGAGCCATTCTATTTCCTCCTGGGATAGGAGGCTCTTATCGATCGGGGTGGTATCAATCGGACACAAAGTCAAAGGAGTCATTTGCAAAAATTTCCCAAATTCCGTTTCCAGATAAGGCCGAATAAGCAGCACATTCTCTATCCTCACCCCGAACTTGCCCGCCAAGTAGATGCCCGGCTCGTCCGTAACCGTCATGCCGCTTCGCAATGGGGTTGGATAATATTCCATCCGAATTTGATGAGGGCCTTCATGGACGTTCAAATAGGCCCCTACCCCATGACCTGTCCCATGGAGGAAATTAAGGCCCTCACGCCATAGGCATTCACGGCCTGCCGCATCAAGCTGCGTACCACAAGCCCCGTCAGGGAACTTGACCAGCTCGAATTGAATATGCGACTTCAGGACCAACGTATAGATATGCCTCATCTCTTCTGTAATCGGTCCCAAGGCAATGGTTCTTGTCAAGTCTGTCGTGCCGTCCTGATACTGTGCGCCACTATCAATCAAGATAAGCCCTTCAGGTCTCACGGGGATATCTGTCTCTGGACTTGCTTCATAATGCACGACTGCGCTATGTTCTTGGTAACCGACAATTGTATCAAAAGATATATCGCGGAAGAGAGGTTGCTCTGCGCGAAGACCGGTCAACTTCTGGTCCAACGATATCTCCGTCTGTCCTCCAGCTTCAACGGCAGGTTTCAGCCATTTGAGAAACTTTACCATGGCAATGCCATCTCTCAGCATTGCATTCCTAAAACCGCGTATCTCCGTTTCATTCTTGTGGGATTTCATCTCCGGAATAGGGGATTGGGCACGGACGACCTCACGCGTTGGGGTATGGAACAAAGTATAATTGATCTCGTTGGGATCCAACTGTATGTTGTACTCAAAATAATCCCTCAGTCCCTGCCGCACGTTTTCATAATCATCTACTGTGATATGTTCCTTCTCCAAGTACGCGGACACTTCTGGGGTGAGCTTCACATTATTAATATAAAGGGTTACAGCATCAGAGCTAATAAGGAGATAAGCCACAAAGACAGGATTGCAATGGACATCCGTTCCTCTCAAGTTCAATGTCCATGCAATATCATCAAGGGCTGCGACTAAGATACCATCAGCATGGTTCTCCCGAAGTGCCTGACGAATACGAGACAATTTACTCTGGGTCGGTTCTCCTGCATATTCCAACGGTTGTAATTCAACCTTATTCAACGGAATGACAGGTCGATTCTTCCAAAGAAAGCGAAGAGGGTCGAAGTTCGTCCGGACTGTTATGCCAGCAGTCTCTCTCAACTCCTTGGCCATACTTTCCACGAAAGCATTGGAGTTGACCATTCCATCCATACCCACTTCCGGACTTTGGATGTCATCCAGTTCTTTTACCAGCCACTGGGTAATAGACGGAGTTCCCGGCATTTTCATTTTCATCAACTGATATTCCGTTCCTTCCAACTGTTCAGCAGCAGCAAGGAAATATCGGGAATCTGTCCACAACGCGGCACTTGTCATCGTGACGACAGCCGTGCCTGCAGAGCCATTAAATCCCGAGATCCACTCACGACCTTTCCAATGGTCACAGACATATTCACTATGATGAGGATCTGTACTGGGAAAGACAAATGCCGATAGTTTTTCCCGCCTCATCAACTCACGCAGTTGTTCTATTCTGGTATTAATCACGTTATTCATAATCGGTTTTGTAAAATAGACATGGCAAAGATAGAATTTTTTAAGAATAATAACAAATTAAAAACTAAATAAATACTGAACATACATCTTTTTTTATTAATTTTGCGCGTGTAAAGAAAGGCGGCACGAAGCTACCGCTTTGAGATCGGAAGATTTTAAACTTTAAATAATTTGTAGTTATGGCTTATTTAACGAACGAAAAGTTGACCATCGTCGGCGCAGCCGGCATGATTGGTTCCAACATGGTCCAGACAGCTTTGATGCTGAAGTTGACTCCTAACATTTGTCTCTATGATGTATTCTCTGCTGAAGGCGTAGCTGAGGAAATGCGTCAGAGTGGTTTTGACGATGCGAACATCGTTTCCACAACAGATCCTAAAGAGGCCTTCACTGGCGCTAAATACATAATTTCTTCTGGTGGTGCTCCTCGTAAGGAGGGCATGACACGTGAGGACCTGCTCGCAGGCAATTCCAAGGCTGCAAAGGAGCTGGGGCAGAATATAAAGAAATACTGTCCAGACGCTAAGTTCTGTGTCGTTATCTTCAACCCTGCAGACATCACGGGCTTGGTAACATTAGTACACAGTGGCTTGAAGCCCAACCAGGTTGCTACACTCGCAGCATTGGACTCTACTCGTCTGAAGGGTGCTCTTGCTAAGCACTTTGGAGTTTCCCAGGCTGTTGTCAAGAACGCCTATACTTATGGGGGTCATGGAGAGAAGATGGCTGTCTTTGCTTCTCCAACTACTGTTGACGGAGTAAAATTGCTTGACGTGATTGCTGGCAAGGCAAAGGTAAATGGCAAGGGCCTGACGGAGAAAGAGTGGGCTCAGATGCAGAAAGACGTAACACAGGGCGGTGCGAAGATCATTGAGCTCCGTCGTCGTTCTTCATTCCAATCTCCTGCTTACCTCGCAGTCAAGATGATTGAAGGTGCTATGGGAGGAGAAGAGTTCAACTATCCTGCTGGTGCTTATGCTGATACAGCTCGCTACAATCATGTGATGATGGCTCTTCCTACTCGCATCACTTCTGATGGCGTTTATACGAAGCCTGTGATGGGTACAGCTGCTGAGATCGAAGCCTTGGATGCTTCTTACAAGCATCTGCAAGGTATGCGCGACCAGGTGATTGCCCTTGGAGAACTGCCTGCTGTTGAGGATTGGAGTAAGGTGAACCCTAACCTCTAATTCATCAGCACACAATAATATCATAGGGACAGGTCTCCGGACCTATCCCTATTTTTTAATCCAAGTCAAGAATTTTACCCTTATGCTCAATATTGACTTACTTTTTCAATATTACTACCGGCCCTTATGTCTTTACGCTACCCACTATCTTCAAGACATGGAGGCAGCCAAGGATATGGTCCAAGATTGTTTCGTCCGTTTGATCGAACAAAACCGAAAAGAAAAAGCAAGCGATAACATCAAGGCTTATCTTTACACGTCCGTTCGCAATGCTTGCCTGAACGAATTGCGAAAGACTAATCCAATTGATGCAAACCTGTCCCCTTACGACTTGGAAGGGGTCATCAGTGACGAAGAAGCGATGGACCGCTCTTTCCACGAAGCTGATTTATGGACAGCCATTGATAATTTACCAGCACGATGCCGCCAGATTTTCTTGATGAGCAAGCGAGACAACATGAAATATAAGGAGATCGCACAACAGCTTGACATATCGGAGAAGACGGTTGAGCATCAGATCTCCAAGGCTTTCAAGATCCTTAGGAAGAAGGAAGGCGATATCTTTTATATGCTCAGTTGGGTGGCATAGTCTGCGTTTTTTTGATCTTTTAACGCCATAAAGTCACAAATGTTACCATCCCTTGGCATTAATACGCCTACCTTTGCCGATGTAAATCATTAAAGGAATACGTATCATGTCAGAAAGCAAAATGTTTTGTTTCCAGTGTCAGGAGACAGCAAAGGGAATTGGTTGCACCATTCGTGGTGTATGTGGAAAACTGCCAGAAACAGCCAAGTGGATGGATCTATTGCTGAGTGTCGTTCGAGGCATTGGGACGATTCAGCATTGCCTGAACAAAGCTGGGATCAAGACAGAGCAACGCACAGGTGACTATCTCGTGGATGCGCTCTTCTCCACCATCACCAACGCCAATTTCGATGACCAGTCGATCCTGAACCGGGTAGACAAGGGAATCGCATTGAAAAGAGAATTATTGAAGACAGCAGAGGATCACCATATTGCCCTGCCAGATTACCAAGAAGTAAAATGGGGAGGCGAGAAGGCGGATTATGACGCCGAGGGAAAAAGAGAAACCATACTCAGGAATTCTGATGCTGACTTACGGTCGTTGAAGGAATTAATAACACTTGGCCTGAAGGGAATGGCTGCCTACTATGAGCATGCAGCACGACTGGGCCAGAGGAATGAGGAGATTATCGATTTTATCTGTAAAGCCTTATTTATGATCAGTAATCCCGATGCAGATCTGCAGACACTTCTTGCAACAGTCCTTGAGACCGGGAATTACGGTACGGATGTCATGGCATTACTCGACAAAGCCAACACAACGGCTTATGGTAATCCTGAAATCACGAAGGTGAATATAGGCGTAGGCAAGAATCCAGGCATTCTCATCAGCGGGCATGACCTGCATGATATCGAAAGCCTCTTGGAACAGACAGAAGGGACGGGCATTGATGTCTATACACATGGTGAGATGCTCCCCGCCCATTATTATCCAAAGCTAAAGAAATACAAGCACCTGGTCGGGAATTATGGGAATGCATGGTGGAGACAGAAGGAGGAATTCTCTAAATTCAATGGCCCAATCGTCTTCACAACGAACTGCATTGTGCCTCCTCTTCCCAATGCTAATTACAAAGACCGTGTCTTCACGACAAATTCAACAGGGTTCCCTGGATGGAAACATATCGAGGCAGATGCAAATGGACAAAAGGACTTTTCTCCCGTCATTGCCTTGGCAAAGACCTGTCAAGCCCCAGAGGAAATCGAGACTGGACATATCATCGGTGGATTCGCCCATACACAGGTATTCGCGCTCGCTGACCAGATTGTAGAGGCGGTAAAGAGTGGGGCTATCCGTAAGTTCGTCGTGATGAGTGGATGCGATGGTCGGATGAAGAGTCGCGACTATTATGCTGAGTTTGCCAAGTCCTTGCCAAAAGACGTGGTCATACTGACCAGTGGATGTGCGAAGTTCAAATACAACAAGTTGGACTTAGGGGACATCAACGGCATTCCACGCGTATTGGACGCTGGGCAATGCAACGATTCCTATTCCTGGGTAGTAGTTGCCTTAAAGCTAAAGGAAATCTTTGGAGCTCATGACATCAACGATCTCCCAATCTTTTTCAATATCGCATGGTATGAACAGAAGGCCGTGATCGTCCTGCTTGCATTGTTGAGCCTAGGCGTGAAGAATATCCACATAGGTCCTACCCTACCCGCGTTCGTATCTGAAGGCGTGCTGAAGGTCTTAGTGGAGCAGTTCGGTCTTGGGACAATCTCTACCGTCGAGGAAGACATCGACAAGTATATAGGATAATCAGGACAAAGGCAAAAAGTTGAAAGACCGTGACTGAAGGGTAGCCTCCCCGTTAGTCACGGTCTTTACGTAGATAGCAGATGAAGACAGAAACAATTAGAAATGTTCTAACACCCAGTCTCTAAGGATAATGGCATGATTGCAAGTCTCGCTCTTAGCCCCATATAAAAGTGTCACATTCGAATCCGCTAATAATTCCTTCACATGAAGGGCAAAAGAAGGTGCCAAAGGATTGGCATCCAGTTCTGAACGGTATTTCTCTGCAAACGCCGCATAGTTCTCTTCACGATGTCCGAACCATTTCCGCAAATCTGGGGAGGGAGTCACATCTTTGTTCCATTCATCAATGCTTGTTTGTGCCTTGGAGAGGCCCCTTGGCCACAGACGGTCGATTAAGATTCGATACCCGTCGTTTTCCTCTGCAGGAAGATAGACTCTTTTAATCTTTAAGTTCTTCATATCCATATGATTTCTTTCTCTATCCACTCTTAAAAATGGGAAAGAGATTTTGTCTTTGATATAAAAGACAAAAGTAGAGAAAAGAAATGAATTGGACAAGAACAAATGGGGCATAAGGTATATAAAGTTCGTTAAAAGACGGCAAGACCTAACAGACTATATAAATGAAGACTCATAAAATATTTATTCAAAAGATCATGGGGGGATTTCATTTTCCCGTGTTATAGAAATGAGTTGCATGATGAGAACAGTGCTCATACATATAATAAAATGTGAAACAGTTTAAGATTACATTAGCGTTATTTTTGATTCTCATTCTCACTCCCATGATAGTCGGGGCAAGAACCCCGACTACCCTACGGGAGCAGATGGAATGGTTGCACAAGAATCGGAAGGTCAACTTTGTGTATGATGCAGATATAAAAGTTGACAGGACTTACAACGGTCCTTCCATCAAGAAAATGCCTTTGCAAAAAGCACTCAGAACACTGTTCGATGGCACAGGCATAGGATATGCGGTACAAGGCAATTATATCCTGCTGAAACAGAAAGAGAGTCATCTCACATCAGAACCCCTAAAAAACAGTAAGAAGATTCGTCATACCCTGAGCGGATATATCCGTGACGGGAATGGCGAATCACTCATTAACGCTACGATCTACGACTTAACCGACCGTATCGGCACGACCACCAATGAATACGGATTTTATTCTATCACGCTTCCAGAAGGTTCCCACCAACTACGATTCTCCTATATCGGCTTTGACGACCATGTCGAAAGCCTCAACCTCAACAAAGACGAAAGAAAGAACATTACCTTGAAGGAAAATGGAAAGTTGCCTGAAGTCATTGTCAACGGTGACATGAATTCTCCTCTGCTCAACACGCAGACCGGGAAAAGGTCCTTTTCCCAAAAGGATATCCAAAGTGAATTTGCACTACTTTCCTCACACGACGTCGTCAAGACGTTGCAACGCACCAGTGGCGTGGCAGAAGGAATGGAGCTTACCAGTGGACTTTACGTACATGGTGGGAACAATGATGAGAATCTTTTCCTAATCGATGGCAGTCCTCTCTACCAGATCAACCACACCATGGGACTTTTCTCTGCCTTTAACGTAGACATGGTCAAGAACGTTGACTTTTACAAGAGCGGTTTCCCTGCCCGCTATGGGGGCCGGTTGTCATCAGTCATTGATGTCAGGACCCATGATGGAGACATGGAACATTACCACGGCAGTTACCGGATCGGCTTGCTGGACGGAAGTGTCCAGATAGAAGGTCCCCTACAAAAGGGAAAAACCTCCTTTAACTTTGGCATTCGACGTTCTTGGATGGACTTGATTTCCAAGCCTATCTTCATGATCATCAACCACAATAACCAAGAAGAGGATTTTACGCTCGACTATTATTTCCATGACTTAAATGCCAAGATTACCCATATCTTCAACAACCGCTCGAAGATCTACCTGAGTGTCTACAGTGGAAACGATGCACTGAACACAAAGGACAAATGGTATTATATCGACAAGAAAACAACACCAAACGACTATGATAAATCGAAGGCAAGGTTTAGCTGGGGGAACCTCAACACTGCAATCAACTGGAATTATCAGTTCTCTCCGAAGCTCTTTTCGAATTTCACGGCAGTCTATACTTACAACCGTTCCCACTATAAGTACGTGAATGATGACATAGAACACACGTATGACAAGAAAATCAGCAGTATATCGTACACCGAGCACAACTATCGCTCCACCATCAACGATTTAGGGTCCAGGGTGGCATTCGACTATCGTCCAAACCCTCATCACCACATTCGGTTCGGACAGGACTATACCTTGCACCTGTTCCATCCCCAAACTCAATTGCACATGGACTACTATGACGATGGCGACGAGATCGATACGCTGAGGACGGCAAGCGCGAACCGCCACACTTCTCATGAAATCAATGTCTATGGAGAAGATGAATACACGATCAATGACCATTGGAGTATCAATGGTGGCCTGAACTTCGATTTCTTTAGCATTGGCAAGAAGCATTTCTATCATTTAGACCCCCGGTTAGCCATTAAGTATCAGGTTAACCCCTGGCTGTCATTGAAAGCCTCCTATACCATGATGACCCAGTTTGTGCATAAGATAAGCAATTCCTTTTTAGACCTGCCGACCGACTACTGGGTCCCGACTACAGAACGACTGAAGCCGATGCATTCTCATCAAATAGCCGCTGGCATCTACAGCCAGCTGAACCAGCATTGGTTTCTCTCCTTGGAGGGATATTACAAAGCCTCCGTCCATCTCTTGCAATACGCCAACTGGAGCGGCCTTGAACCGCCGGCAGCCAATTGGGACCACATGGTCATGGACGGGAAGGGAAGGTTCTATGGGACAGAATTGGATGCCGCCTATCGTAGCAACCACCTTCACTTTGATGCTTCCTACACGCTTTCATGGAACAAGCGCAAGTATGATGAGTTCTACCACGGCTGGTATAATGCCAAGTTTGATAACCGGCATAAGATTAACTTGACGGCTCGCTACCAGCTCAACGAGAAGGTAGAAGGATATGTAGGGTGGACCTTTCATACAGGCAATCACATGACGCTCCCCACTCAGTCGGTCAAGCCTCCTCAGCTGCCTGGATACAAGGAAAATACTTACCCTTACGGGTCGGATTTTGGAAAGACAATGGATATCTTTGAAAAGCCCAATAACATCACGATGCCAGCTTACCACCGCTTAGACGTTGGATTCAATTTCCATCATACCACCAAACATGGTCACGAGCGCATTTGGAACTTGAGCATATACAATCTCTACTGTCATTTGAATACGATGTATGTGGATGTGAAAGAGGATGAGTATGGATATTATAAAGCCAGGACTCATGGCTATTTCCCCATTATACCTTCTTTCAGTTATACGATAAAATTTTAACGGATGAGACGAGTTTTCTTACCATTAGTCCTGCTCTGCTTGCTGAGCTCCTGCAAGGATAACTTTCATCTTGAGGACAACGGGAATGTCCCTAAGATCGTGGCCTATTGCTTTCCTTCACGAACGGACACAACTTTCATAGATGTCTCTGCCAGTTCACCGATCAAAGCGAATGGCAACAGCAATAACATCCATCCTATCGATGATGCCAACATCATCTACAAGATCAACGATGTACCCCAAAAGGTATCTTTCCGGGGTAAAGGGACATACTATGTGGTAGGGGCGAGCCATGCAGGGGACAGGATCAGCATGGAAATCTCCGCTGAGGGCTTTGCCCCCGTCTCTGCCCAGACCACAATGCCGGAAGGCACTCCGATCAGTATAGACAAAGTATTGGATATCAAGAAATATGACTCTGATTACGAAGATGTGAGATATTTCACCCAGTTACAAGCTTCTTTTACTGACAATGCAACTACCAAAGACTTTTATGCACTGATCGTCACCAACTCCTCATATTACCAGAGCAGTTATGAGGACACCATCCTCACGGTCAAGGAGAGCACAGTCGTGGAATTAGACATCAGCGACGAGCCTGTATTGCACCCACTCCAAGACATTGACAATGACTTCGGATTCAGCCGGAACTTCATTAACAACCTCTATTATTTCAATGATGCTCTCTTCAATGGGAAGACTTACACGCTACATCTCAATATCCCTAAATTTTCCTATTATGGCGACATGCAAGTCATACTTTATAAAATATCTCCGGAATTCTATCGTTTTCTGAAGAGTATAAATGACATGAACAACAATGACCTTGCCCAGAAAGGATTCTCCCAGATCATGCCGACCATCTCAAATATAAAAGGAGGCATCGGTATTTTAGCGGGATGCAATGAGTCACGAAGCAATATCATAAAAAAGGAGTCGACAAAATGATGATCCACCAGTTTCTCTTTTCCATCCTTCTGTTAGCCCCACTCTGTAATCAGGCCAGTGAAAGCGAGGACTCCATCGCCACATGGAAGACGGTAGTCAGCAATGATGTGCCTCCTACATGGTCGGTAGGGCTCTCGCTGGGCATTGAGGATGCCAACGATGATAGTTGGAGCATAGAGCTACATGGGACATGGATTCCTCTCAAATATGCTGGCATCTCATTGGGACTGGCCATGGATAGTTCTGGAACCTCTTTAGTTGACCTATTCTCTGATGATGAGAACTACGAAGATGATGACCCAGATAAGATTTACAAGATCAATATCATCCCTGCTTTGTCCTTTAGGACACCCACGCTATGGCTGAATAAGGCACACGACTACGGACTGCTGCTCTCTTGTGAGCCTGGGATCCTCTTCTCTTTTCCCGCCAACGACAAGACATGGGTAGAGGAGCCAGGAATAGGAATGCATGGAGAAAGGGTGGCATACTGTCATCGCGTCCGAAATAAAGGGGGTGAGACCACTTTTTGGCGTATCCGGTCCTTCCTCGGGTTCAGGTTCTCTGGCGGCATGATATCCCTTGGTTGGGACACTTCTAACTATAATATAGAGCTTTGCAGAAAAAATATGTATTACAAAGGGCACCGTATCTATGGACGCGACCACTACAAGCATTCCAATACGGTCTTCTTAGCTATCTCTGTGGAACTATGATAAAATGAATCTATTGCGAACAGTAAAACTACAAAAAAATGAAAGAAGAAATGACAAAAAAACTGCGATTCGTCCTCAAATACTACAAGACGGGAACCTTAGACACCAAGAAGGCATTGAAAGAAGTGAAAAGGCGTGCAGGTATCCGTCCCCAAAGGGTATCGTGGAAATGGGTTGGCATTGCAGCCACCTTGTTAGCCTTCATAGCTACTGGAACTTATTATTCGATGCGACTTTCCACAACGGTTATCACATCTGGTGATGTTCTCTTGAACTATACCTTGCCAGACAGTACCCATATCACGTTATCGCCACATTCCACCTTGTCCTATCAGGGGAATAACTGTAGGAAGGTGAACATGACCGGCAAGATCTATTTCCAAGTAAGACACGACGAACTGCATCCTTTCGATATCCATGGAAAGATCTGCCACGTAAGGGTATTAGGAACACAGTTCGAGGTTGCAGAGAACGACTCCTTCTCCGAAGTCTTTGTCACGAACGGAAAAGTCCTGTTCTCCTCACTCTTCCAGGATGAAGGCCTTATCCTGACAGAGGGAATGAAGGCACGGTTGACCAAGGGTGAGATGAAACCCGTTAAGACTGGTACTGGCGATGCCAATCGCGTGGCATGGGCTACCCACCAGTTCCACTTTGAGAATACGCCTTTAAAAGATGTGCTTGCCTGCCTCTCCGACTATTATCATGTCCAGCTCACTTCCAATGATCCGGACAAGCGATTGTCTGGTGACTTTGACGCCGACTCCATCCAACAGATCACTGCACTTATCGAACACGCCTTAAATGTAAGAATAGAAAGGAAGTAATACTTGATCAACAAGTCATTCGCCCTCCATTCTGCACTCTGTGCTTTCAGTGTTCCGAATCAAGATCGTTTTATACGATAGTTGAAATAATTTTGTGTAATACGCTTGCAAATTGCAATTGTTTTTGTAATTTTGCAGACATTAAGAAACATTCCAGTCTATCCTAGCTGCAAAATGAACAAAATCAGAAGGACTGGACCTATTCTTCTTACTTTAAAAAAGTTGCACATGATGGATGAACTGAACACTTTCTTTACCCAATTAAGTGGTCTGCTTTGGGGTTGGCCCATGATCATATTGCTGTTAGGTACTCATCTCTTCCTCACCATTCGCTTGCGTTTCCCTCAACGCAAGATCTTCACCGCTATCAGGCTATCGGTGAAACGCGACCACAATGCTTCTGGAGACGTTTCACAATTTGGGGCATTGGCCACGGCTTTAGCAGCAACGATTGGCACAGGCAATATCGTTGGCGTAGCTACAGCTGTTGCTTTAGGGGGGCCAGGGGCTGTACTATGGTGCTGGCTCACAGGTGTTTTTGGCATTGCCACCAAATATGCAGAAGGTCTCCTTTCCATCAAATACCGGATAAAATCCGCCGAGGGCAAGATGTTAGGCGGTCCGATGTATGCCTTAGAACGTGGACTTGGTTGGAAGAAAATGGCGATTCTTTTTGCGGTATTCACTGCTATTGCCGCTTTTGGCATCGGTAACACCGTACAAGCCAATGCCATCTCTACCATCATGGGTGAGACTTATGGCATCTCGCCTTACCTGAGTGGTGCGGTCCTGAGCATACTTGTTGCTGCCGTGATTCTCGGCGGTGTAAAGTCCATCGCCCGCGTATGTGGATGGCTGGTACCTTTCATGGCTATATTTTACGTGGTCGGGTGTATTTATATTCTCGTAGCCAACCAACAATTCGTGTGGCCTGCCATCAAGTTGATTTTCTCGTCGGCGTTCACTCCTCGTGCCACCAGTGGCGGTTTTGCCGGCGGTACAGTATTGCTCGCCGCGCGCTATGGCATTGCCCGTGGTCTTTTCTCCAATGAGTCAGGATTGGGTTCTGCACCTATCGTAGCCGCAGCTGCCCAGACACGTAACCCCGTCCGTCAAGCCTTAGTGTCTTCTACAGGCACCTTTTGGGATACTGTCATCATTTGCGCCCTAACGGGCTTGGTGATCGTGAGCAGTATCATTGCATATCCAGACATCAGCTATTCCAATGGAGCAGCCCTTACCAAGGCTGCTTTTAACAAGATACCTTATGTTGGAGCGCCTTTGCTCAGTTTCGGATTGCTCACCTTTGCCTTTAGCACCATCATCGGTTGGAGCTACTACAGTGAGCGTGCCGTGGAATATCTCAAAGGAGAACACTGGTCACATGTCTATCGCTGGATATATATCATATTGGTTTTTGTAGGGAGCATAGCCAGCCTCCAGATCGTTTGGAACATTGCTGATTGCATGAATGCGCTCATGGCCATCCCTAACCTATTGTCATTACTGTTCCTCAATGGCGTCATCGTCAGTGAGACCCGGAAATTCCTTTGGGACAATAGATTGGATGAAGAAGGTTAGGACTTGCTTGTTAGGGGAAAAAACTGATGGCAAATGGAAATCAGTATAATTATCCAATAAAATTTCTCTGCATTCTTTGGTCGTTTGTGAAATAAATGGTAACTTTGCGTGACCAAGGAAATAGATTCTATCTACTGATGGTGAAAACAGACGAAGATTTTCTAATCGCATTAAGTACCGGCAACACACAGGCTTTTGATTATTTATTCTTGAAATATCAGCCTATGCTCCTGTATTTTATTGATGGTTTCATCAAGGATACAGAGCAGTCACGTGATATTTGCCAAGATATCTTCATCAAGATCTGGCAGAACAGAGAAGACTGTGGGAAGATCATATCATTCAAGTCCTACTTATACCAAATGGCACGCCACGCCATCTTCAATTATGTTGAGCACCAGATGGTCAACAATAAGTTTATTGGGCATGAGCTCACCAAGCCGATAGAAACAGACAATGCGGAAGAACAACTCTTTGCCAACCAGTTACAAGAGATGATCGACTTGTTAGTCAGTAAAATGCCGGAACAACGGCAACGTGTCTATAGGATGAGTCGCGAACAAGGACTCAAGAACAGTGAGATAGCCGCAGAACTTGCCATTAGCAAGCGAACTGTGGAGAATCATATTACGGCTGCATTGGCAGAAATTCGAAAGTTAACAAAGCTCATGGTGTTCCTCTTTACATAAAGAATGTTAACACGACTGTGTAATAGGTAACATTGGCTGTCTATATAAATAAACGACCGAAAGGAAAATGAGTCAGGCAGATATCAACGAGATGATGAGAACATTCTTCGAGAATCATTTCTCCAAGAATGTCCAAAGGAAGTTCAACTGGTGGCTGGTCTATTCCGAAGAAAAAGGAAGGGACGAGGCAATGGCTGAGCTATGGGAACATTCCACTCGTGAGACGGACCTGACAACTCTTGACGACCTGAATCGCCTCAAAGACCAATTGCAAGCCAAGCAACTGAAAGTAGCAAGGAGAAAAAAGATCCTTCTCTTATCCGCAGCTGCCATAGCCCTTCTGTTAGTGTCCTCTATCACGACATTCTTTTGGTCTAAGAACTACTTTTACGCCCGACATTCCGGACAGGAATTCGTACAAGTCATCGTGCCCGATGGGGAAACCCGTTCCATGGTCTTGAACGACAGTACCCATGTTTTTATCAATGGAGGATCACTGCTCATCTATCCCAAGGAGTTTACATCCGACACAAGGACGGTCTTTCTCTTGAATGGAGAGGCCAACTTTGCCGTTGCCAAGGATCCCAAGCGACCCTTTGTTGTGGAAACGCAGCATATCTCTATCACTGCGCTCGGCACACAGTTTGACGTTAACACCTATCCGGAGTCAAGACTTGTGACAACAGTACTGAACGAAGGACATACGAAAGTGGTCATCAACGACAGCAGAGGACAAGCTACGACAGAGAATTATCTGATGGAACCCAACCAGATGCTATCTTATGACAAAGAGACTGGCAAGGTTCGAATTACCTCCATCGATGCTAACCAACATTCCTCATGGACACAAGGGAACCTTATTTTCAAGGCGGCTTCCTTTGAGGAAATCATGCACACCCTTGAACATCGGTATGGAGTTCAGATCATTTGTACCCAACTTCATATGATGTCCGGATCGTATTATGTCAAGTTCCGCTCCTCTGAATCGTTGGAGAAGGTGCTTGATGTCCTAAGTAACGTAAGTACTCATTTTACCTATAGGCGCCAGGGAAACAAGGTCTATATCATGCCCCAATAACTTTTTCCTGAAAAAAAATTCAATTCTGACTGTGTGTGAAGGCCGCGATAGCTGTCTACGTATCAGATGCCGTGAGATAGTTCACCGTATAACCTAAAACTTATTGATATGTAGAAAGTGGAAACATCGATTAAAACATTACCTAAAAGGAGTGTCTCTAAGACGCTCAGAGTTCAATAACCGTCTATAAAGACAACATATTCATCAAAAAAAATTAAATCACATGAGAAACGAGAAAAAGCATCAAGTATGCCTTGTAATGCTTATCGTCTGTCTTTGCTTGTCGCCTCTTGGAATGAAGGCACAGAAGGTGCAGTTCAAAGGCGATAACGTTACGCTGAAGTACGTTTTTGCTGAAATTGAGAAACAGACCAAACATTCTGTAGATTATGACGCAGACGTGGTCAACGTCAACCAAACAGTGAGTGTCAAGAATGCGAGTGGTTCCTTGTCACACGCATTGAGTACCATTCTTGCGAACACTGGTTATAGCTATCGCATCAATGGACAGCACGTCGTCATCAACAAGCGTGACAATCAAGGACAAGTTCAAAAGAACACCGCAGCAAGAAAAAAAGTATCAGGTACCATCAAAGACGAAAACGGAGAACCGGTCATCGGCGCAACGGTCTTTGAGAAAGGCACGAAGAATGGTACTGTAACTGATCTCGATGGTAACTTTACCATTAGCGTAAGCCCCAACAGTAAGTTGGTGGTTTCCTATATCGGGTATGAAAACATGGAGGTGAATGCAACCAATGGAATGGACCTTTCCCTGAAGCGTGACTTGAAGGAATTGGACGAAGTAGTTGTCGTGGGCTATGGTGCCACCACGAAACGTGCCATGATCTCTTCTGTATCCCAAGTTAAAGCCGCTGAGCTGGAAACGCTCCCGATCACCAATATCACACAGGGATTGGCTGGACGCTCTCCTGGTCTGATCGTACAAGGATCGGGCGGTGGTATCAACAAGACCAGCACAATCTCCATCCGTGGTGGTGACACGCCTTTGGTTGTCATCGACGGGGTGATCCGCGACTATAGCGACTTTGTAGCTATCGACCCGAATGATATTGAATCCATGTCGATTCTGAAAGATGCGTCTGCTACTGCAGTATACGGATCCCGTGCAGGTAATGGTATCCTGCAGGTGGTTACGAAGAAAGGACAAAGCGGAAAGCCTCAGTTTACCTATAACTTCAACCAAAGCTATTCGCAGCCTGTTATCTTCCCGAAGACCCTGAGTTCTTACGAGATTACCTCTTATGTCAACGAGGCGTTGGCAAACGATGGCAAGGCTCTCGCCTATTCTGATGAAGTGCTCCAGAAATACAAGGATGGCAGTGACCCCAAGAACTACCCTAACTTCAACTGGAAGAAAGCTGTCCTCCGCGATTGGGCTCCTCAGTCAAAGCACAATATCAGCATGACCGGTGGCAACGACGTTCATCAGTATTATGTCTCCTTAGGACATATCGACCAGCAATCTTTGTACAAGACAAACTCACACTGGATGAAGCAAACCAACTTCAAGCTTTCAGAGACAGTTAACCTGAAAGACATTGGATTGAAGATCAGTGCCGACTTAGATGGATATCTCCAGCATACGCGCTCTCCATACACATCTACTTCAAGTAGCTACTATGGCGTATTCTCACATGTCATCAATAGGTTGCCAATAGCCAATGGTTTGAACAAGTATGGACAAATCCTGAACGGCGTGACTGACAACCCGATCGCGGAGACCTCTGGCGAAGCTGGTTATATCGCTCAGAAGAACGCAGAGATAACGGGTACGGGTAATATTATCTGGAGCCTGCCTTGGGTCAAGGGACTGAGCTTACGCGCTACGGGTAACTATCGTTTCTATCAGTTAGACAATAAATCCTGGCGTAATGATCCGGTGTCATACGAGTGGGATTCCACGGAGCCGATGTCTTCCGGAGAGCCTCTTCTCAACCAGACCATGGAAACCGGACGTACCTGGACATTACAGTACTTTGCAGAATATCAGCGTGCATTTGGGAAGCATAACGTATCAGCCTTAGGAGGTTATGAAATGACTTATGCCTACGGACATTCCATGGGCATCCACCGCGATAGCTATAAGTTTAACATCGACCAGATCGGCGCAGGTCCTGCCAGCACCCAGACCAACAGCGGCAGTGAGTGGGAAAGCGGTCGTGAAGGTTTTATCGGTCAGGTGAAATACAATTACGACAATCGCTATTTCGTAGAAGGAAGTATGCGTTATGATGGCTCCGACAACTTCCGAAAGGGCAACCGTTGGGGAACCTTCTATTCTGGCGCCTTGGGATGGTCGATCGGCGATGAGGCTTTCATGGCTTCACTGCGCGAGAAGAACATCATCAACATGCTGAAGCTCCGTGCATCTTATGGTGAGATAGGTTTGGACAGCTGGAGATCACCCTACTCGATCGGTCGCTTCGCATACCTCCCTTCTTACAGTTTAAGTGGTACCGGTTATGTCGTGAACGGCAGTTATGTGCAGACTTTCACGGAAGGCGCGCTTCCTGCAACGGAGATCACATGGTTTACGACCAAGCAGTTTGACGCAGGTTTCGACTTCACCTCCCTGAACGACCGCCTGTATGGAATGTTCGATTACTTCTATTACAAGACTACAGGCTTCCTACATGCTCCCAATGCCATTGACGTAGGCTATACCGATCCCTTAGGAACCAGTCTGCCGAAGACCAAGACCAATGGTGAGTTCCGTCGTGAAGGATTTGAGATCCAATTGGGATGGCGTGACCATATCCGCGATTTCAAATACGACGTATCTTTCAACCTGACCAAGTATAACCAGCTTTGGGCCAACAATCCAGACGAGGCTCTGTCTTCACAGATGAATCCCTATCAGCGTACGACGCAGCAAACAGGGTACTATGGCGTGATGTATCACAGCTTAGGGTACTTCAAGGATGAGGAAGACGTTCGCACCAGTGCGAAGCCTCTGAACTC
>CAJLYG010000012.1 GCA_905210845.1 uncultured Prevotella sp. | reverse complement strand
TCCTCTTTTCATTCTGATCGACGACCAGAACAACGTCATGAGCGACTTCACGCTCGATTACATGGACATGGTAAAAGAATAACGAACGAGTATGAGCAACACAACAAGAAAGAGCAGCACTATGAAACGAGAAGATCTTCTGAAACTTTGTAGATACTACAAAGGAACATCGAACAAGCAGCAGGAAGATCAGTTTGAGACTTATGAGAGAGTCTGGGTAGAGATGACTCTCGACGATCACATCGCGCTAAAAGAGTATATGAGAGACTTTCGCAGAGTCTTCTCGGAGAATGACCCGACGACGCGATTTGACATTCCGACTACACTCAAAGCAGTTCTCTGGAATCGTTTTGAACACTGGGTAGGGAATAATCCGTCGGAGTTCATCGAATATCTGGAAAGATACGTCAACGGAAAATCTATGAGCAGATCAAGCAGAACGCAGCGTCCATCGCTACAATAAGCGAGACAGCAGGAGAGAACTATTCCGTCTTGTCGGAGATGAACAATCTGGTTCTCACCTGCTCGGAATACCTGCAGAGGATCGTCGCGAATACGAACGTCATTCCAAACATGAACCGAATGGTAGAGAAGATAAAGATCAACACTGACAAACTATAATAGGAGCATTGACAATAAGCAAGACAGACGCATGGAAGAATTTATCGTACCAGATTAAAAAAAAACGGTAAACAGTTCTTTTGTTCGGAGAAAGAATGCATCTTTGTAGTGGAGTTATAAACTTGTTGACTCCAGACACACTACTCCATCGAGCGGGATCGGTCACAGACCAGTCTCGCTCTTTTTTTGGTCAAAGAGCACGCAAAAAACGGAATCTGGTCAAAAGTCGGTCAAATCTGAAAACGGAGAAAAGAGACGTTTTGCTTCGAAGATAGCGTTAAAAAGTGTTTAGTAGGGAAAATGCGAGTTTCGGTAAATCAAAGTAAATGATAAGTAATAAGGTGGTAAGTCGTTTTGATCGAGTTTTATTTGACCAGATTTTGACCAAGTTAGAAAAAGAAAAAACGCTAAATTGTTGAATTCCAACAACTTAGCGTTTCTTAATGTTGGGATACCCGGACTCGAACCAGGAAAAACAGGACCAGAATCTGTTGTGTTACCATTACACCATATCCCAATTTTCAATTGCTTTAGAAGCAACTCCCTTGCTTCTGTATTGCGAGTGCAAAGGTACGGACTTTTTTTGAATCACCAAAACTTTTGAAGACTTTTTTTATAAAAAATGCATTTTCTCCTCTTTTAACACACCTTCCTATCCTCCAAGTCTCTCTGTATCCCACTTATTCTTCCTAAAAAATATCAAATAAACATCGAAAGGCTACTTTCTTTCGATAATATCCCGTATCTTTGCATTTCGAAGCACTGCCGCTCTGGAAAGGGCGGCAGGGGATCGATGCATCTTCGTCATGTGAAATACCAGCCTAACGGTGGTCCAGATGGTGGCGATGGCGGTCGTGGCGGTAGCGTCTATTTGCGTGGGAACCATAACTATTGGACACTCCTTCACCTGAAATACCAGCGTCATGTCTTTGCAGAGCATGGAGGAAATGGGGGACGTGACAAGTGCCATGGAACAGATGGCAAGGATGTCTATATCGACGTGCCTTGTGGAACTGTCGTATACAATGCTGAAACTGGCAAGTATGTCTGCGATGTCACTTATGATGGGCAGACGGTATTGCTTCTGAAAGGAGGTAGGGGAGGATTAGGTAATTTCCAGTTCCGTACATCGACCAACCAAGCCCCACGCTTTGCGCAGCCTGGTGAGCCGATGATGGAAATGACTATTATCCTGGAATTGAAGCTGTTGGCTGACGTGGGACTGGTCGGATTCCCCAACGCAGGGAAATCAACCTTGCTTTCTGCGTTGTCGAGTGCTCGCCCCAAAATCGCCAATTACCCTTTCACGACCCTTGAACCATCTTTAGGCATCGTGGGATACCGGGATAAGCAGTCGTTTGTCATGGCCGATATCCCTGGGATCATTGAGGGAGCCAGTGAAGGGAAAGGACTTGGACTTCGTTTCCTTCGGCATATCGAGCGAAATTCCTTGTTGCTCTTTATGGTGCCTGGAGACACAGATGATATCAATCACGACTATGAAGTGCTGCTGAATGAATTGAAAAAGTTCAATCCAGAGATGCTTGACAAGCATCGTGTCCTTGCCGTTACGAAATGCGATCTATTAGATGATGAGCTGATTGACATGCTCAAGGAGACGCTACCGACAGATCTGCCGGTCGTCTTTATCTCCGCAGTCACGGGACAAGGGTTGGACCAACTCAAGGATGTCCTTTGGCGTGAGCTGAACAGCGAGAGTAATAAGTTGCAGGAGATCACGGCAGAAGATACCCTGGTGCATCGTGACAAGGACTTGTCCCGCTTTACCGCTGAGATGGAAGCAGAAGGGGCTGATGAGAGTCTTGACGACGTGGATGATGATGATATCGAGGATATTGAGGACTTTGAATACGAAGAAGACCCGGAATCATGATCAAGCCCCAGTTGACATATTACGAATGTGATGAAGATGTCATCGCCTTTTCTACGACTCGCCATGGTGGATATAGCAAGGGTAACTATGGTGAACTGAACGTTAATTCCTATTGTGGTGATGATCCAGCTGATCTGTCAGCAAACCTCCAGTTGTTAGCAACGGAACTGTCTATTCCTGCAGAGCGAATTGTGATGCCCCATCAAGTGCATGGTATCGCATGTCGTGCGGTTACAGATGACCTGTTTGACCTACCCCAAAAGGCTCGTTTGCAGTTGTTAGACAAGGTTGATAGCGTGATGACAGATGTCAGAAGCGTTTGTATTGGGGTCTCAACGGCTGATTGTATACCTGTACTGCTTTATGATCCAGTCCATCATGCAGTGGCTGCCATTCATGCAGGATGGCGAGGAACCCTTCAGGGAATTGTCCGTCAGGCCGTGAGGGAGATGTGCCAGGATTATCATACAGATCCTCGGGACCTCAAGGCTGTCATTGGACCTGGCATCTCGCTGGAGAACTTTGAGGTGGGAGAGGAGGTCTATGATGCTTTTGCCCGCGCTGGGTATGACATGGGAAGGATTGCAAGGAAATATACAAAATGGCATGTCAACCTGCCTTTGTGCAATCGACTCCAATTGGAGCAAGCTGGCGTGGAGGTAGAATCGATCATCGATACCGGTATTTGCACTTATGACCATGTCGCTGATTATTTTTCAGCCCGTCGTTTAGGAAAGGCTTCGGGACGAATCTTCACAGGTATATTACTAAAGGAGTGATGATGAGGCTGCGTTGTGTTTTCTTGTTCTATTTCCTCTGTTGGATAGGCGTTATGGTTGCCCAGCAACGGCAGTTTACCCTATCAGAGCAACAGCAGATCAGCATTGCTACCCCAGGGTTGTTTGCACGCAGCCATGCTTTCCAGGTAGATTTTACGGTTCTTCGTCCAGAAGAATATTCTTTTCCTTTACCGGTTGGAAAAGCAGACATTCACGGGAATGACTTAGAGATTACCACTCAAAAAGGCGATGCAGTCAAAGCCATGTTCGGTGGTATAGTCCGCCTTTCCAGGAATATCCCAGGTTATGGTCATGTGATTGTCATCCGGCATGATAATGGACTTGAAACCGTTTATGGGCATAATGCCCAAAACTTAGTTGAAGTTGGGCAGAAAGTGAGAGCTGGGCAGACTATTGCCATCGTAGGTGGAGCGGAAGGCAAAGTGTTTTGTGCGTTCTCCATCATGGTGAATGGCAATAAGATCAATCCTGTTACAGTGGTTGACGTGAAAAGCCATAAGCTGAGGAAGCAAGTCCTATGGTTTGAGAAGCAAGGTTCTCTTGTCAGCGTTAGCACGTCAAGGGAAAGCGAGGATGAGCTGAGTGATGATGACAAAGGCAACGTTGAGAAGTCTAAAAGACAGGCGGAGATAACCCGTTTGGAATTGAACCAGTTGAAGAATAGTGATTGGGCATACCCTCTTCCTGGTAGCCATGTGATTAGTCCTTATGGTGGGGCGCGTCGTCATGCGGGAGTGGATATTAAGACGCGTCCGAGAGATCGTATCCTTGCTGCTTTTGACGGTATCGTGACCCAGTCGGGACCTTATTTCGGTTATGGCAACTTTATCGTGATCAAGCATGATAACGGTCTGGAGACCCATTATAGCCATCAGTCCAAGAACTTCGTTAAGAAAGGAGATCGAGTGAAAGCGGGGCAGGTGATAGGACTCACAGGAAGAACGGGTCGGGCTACAACGGAACACCTCCATTTCGAGGTCTTATTTCATGGGAGGAGAATTGATCCCGCCTTGGTCTTCGACCATGTCAGCAAGTCACTTCAACAGCACACGTTGGTTTATTCGAAGGGGAGGGTTCGGAAGCAATAAGCATAAAAAAAGAGTTGCCATTCTACTGATGACAACTCTTCTTTTCATGATTTGCCTTTATGCCGGTTTGCCCTTTGCTCCCTGTACTTTGCCTTTTGGCGTGCAGAGCCACTGCCATGAGCCCCGGTAATGTATTTCTTTTTCTTGGCCTTTGTTTTTACTTTATCGCTTTGGGCGCGTTCTTTGGGTGCCCCATGGAAGATCAGTCCACCTCCAGCGATGATCTCGTCGATATCATCCCCTTTTGCCATATATCAATGATGGAATAGTCTGATACCTGTGAATGCCATCGCGATGCCATACTTATCGCACGTTTCAATCACATTGTCGTCGCGTACTGATCCTCCAGCCTGAGCAATGTATTCCACGCCACTCTTATGTGCGCGCTCGATATTATCTCCAAAGGGGAAGAAAGCGTCAGACCCAAGTGCTACCTGCGTATTTTTGGCAATCCATTCCTTCTTCTCTTCTCTCGTCAAGATCTCCGGTTTCTCCGTGAAGAATTTCTGCCATGTCCCTTCGCGCAGTACATCATCATGGTCTTCGCTAATATAGACATCAATCGTATTGTCTCTGTCTGCGCGGCGGATATCCGACTTGAAAGGCAATGCCATCACCTTCGGATGCTGGCGTAGCCACCAGATATCCGCTTTGTTCCCTGCTAATCGTGTGCAATGGATACGGCTTTGTTGACCAGCCCCAATGCCGATTGCTTGCCCTTCCTTCACATAGCATACGGAATTGCTCTGTGTGTATTTCAGAATGATCATCGAGATGATCAGGTCCCTTTTTGCCTCTGCCGTGAATTGTTTGTTTTTCGTTGGGATGTTCTCAAACAAGGAAGGATCATCTAACTTGATTTCATTTCGGAGCTGTTCGAATGTAACGCCGAAAACCTGTTTGCGCTCCATGGGCGCAGGCTTGTAATTGGGATCGATCTTGATGATGTTATAAGTACCCTTCCTCTTGCCTTTCAGGATTTCCATAGCTTCAGGCGTATAGTCTGGTGCGATAACGCCATCGCTGACTTCCCTTTTCAGAAGCGTTGCAGTAGCCGCGTCGCAGGTGTCGCTTAGGGCGACGAAATCTCCGTATGAACTCATGCGGTCTGCACCTCTTGCGCGTGCATACGCGCAAGCTAAAGGAGAGAGCTCAATCTTAACGTCATCTACGAAATAGATCTTTTTCAAGGTATCGCTCAGTGGAAGGCCTATAGCAGCACCTGCTGGAGAAACATGCTTGAAAGAAGCTGCTGCGGGTATGCCGGTAGCCGCTTTTAGTTCTTTGACAAGCTGCCAACTGTTGAGGGCATCTAAGAAATTGATGTAGCCCGGTCGGCCATTCATCACTTCAACGGGTAACTCGCCTTCTTCCATATAAATTCGGGAAGGCTTTTGATTCGGATTGCATCCGTACTTTAAAGCTAATTCTTTCATTTCAAAGGAGAATTAAATTCTATTTGCAAAGTTAGCAAAATTCGATGAAAAATGATCGTCGTATGCTAAAAATTAATACCTTTGCACCTGATTTAGTATTCGTTGTGTTATGAAAGAAGTCATTCGTTTTACACATGTGCATCATCATCTGACTTCCACTGCAGTAAAGAAGTTGGGGCGCTATCTCTCCCGCATCGAGAGTCCTTCCTTGAAAACGTTGGACAAGTTAGCCTTGCTCGCCGGTTTTCAGGATTGGAAAAGTTTGAAAGATACGGTCCATGGAGATACGGATGCATCCGTGAATTATGAGGATTGAGGTTACGGTTGTAAAAAATTAAAAAGAGGTCCATCACAAGGATGAGCCTCTTTTTATTTCTGCTTGAAATGCGATGAATCGTAGGATTATTTTCCTGCTGCAGCTCTCTCTGCCTCGGAAAGAGCCCTCTTCTCAGCAATACGAGCTTTTTTACCTGTAAGCTTACGCAGATAGTACAGTTTCGCACGACGTACTTTACCACGCTTGTTTACTTCAATGCTCTGGATGTTCGGTGACTCAATAGGGAAGATACGCTCGACACCTACTGTTCCTGACATCTTTCTTACGGTGAAACGCTTCTTCTCCCCACTGCCGGAGATTCTGATAACCACACCGCGATAGAGCTGGATACGCTCTTTTGAACCCTCGATAATTTTGTAAGCGACAGTTACGGTATCACCTGACTTAAATGTAGGGAACTTCTTGCCGGTTGCAAATGCTTCTTCAGCAACTTTAATTAAATCCATTTTGTCTTATAATTAAATTTGTTTATCGTTCCAACGTAACATAACAGGCAACTCTTCTTCCCGCCAGCGATTACGCCGAAAAGCGGTGCAAAGTTACAACATTTTTCTTGTGCTTCCAAAAAATGAGATCTTTTTTTGCCTGTTCGGGCTAAAATAACTATCTTTGCATCAAATACTTATAGGGTATATGCAAAGAAAATATCTTTTTGTTGGCATTTTGTCCCTCCTTTTCCTGGGGTCTTCATGCCGGTCTCACTATGTGATGACAGGTATTCAACGCACTCGTTTGTTGGTCGATCAGAGGTATGATGCTCATCCTGATCCGGAGGCAGTGGCTTTCTTAGCCCCTTATCAGCATGATGTGGATAGTATCATGAGTCCAGTTGTTGGAGAGACGGCCAAGCCTTTGTCATCTTTCAGGCCAGAGAGTCCTTTGTCGAATCTTTTGTCAGATATCTTGATTTGGTCTGGGAAAAAATATAATGAGTATCCTGTCCTTGCTGTTTACAATATGGGTGGTATCCGGGCTTCTTTTCCGCAGGGTAAGATTACTTATGGGGATGTCCTTGAGGTAGCGCCATTTGACAATAAGGTTTGTTTCCTTACCCTTTCCGGTACTAAGCTGATGGATCTTTTCCGGCAGGTCGCACATCGCCATGGCGAGGGCTTGAGCCATGGCACCCAATTAGTTATCACGAGGGATGGACAGTTGGTTTCTGCTCGATTAAATGGGAAGGAGATAGATCCAAATGCGGATTATCGTGTGGTAACCCTCGATTATCTTGCTGGGGGAAATGATGGGCTGAAAGCGTTGAGAGAGGGTTCAAGACTCTTTTCTCCCCAAGACATGGAGAACAATGTGCGTTTTATCATTATGGATTTTTTCAAAGAGAAGCATTCCCAGGGCTTGAGTGTTAATGCTGATATCGAAGGTAGAATTATTGTAGAATAAGATGAAACATTTATATTTCCTTGCAATTTTGTCTTTGTTTTCTCTGGCTACTTTTGCCCAGAAACAATTGGTTATTCTGCATACTAATGACACGCACAGTTGTATCCAACCATTGAATTATCATTTGGCTGATACTCTGCAGGCGGGTCGTGCAGGGTTTATCCGTCGTATTGCATTGATCGAGGAAGAGCGTAAAAAGCATCCAGACTTGCTTCTCTTTGATAGTGGTGACTTTTCTCAAGGCTCCCCTTATTATTCTATGTATAAGGGTGATGTTGAGATTGGGCTGATGAACCGGATGCATTATGATGCGAGTACCATTGGCAATCATGAATTTGATTTTGGACTCGACAACATGGCTAGGATTTTTAAGAAGGCTAACTTCCCGATCCTCTGCTCTAATTATGATTTAAGCGGAACACCTTTGGATGGTATCGTCAAGAAGTATATCATTATGAAGCGAAAAGGAATCAAGATAGGTGTCTTTGCCCTTTGCCCTAAGTTAGCCGGTCTTGTTTCTGCTAAGAATTATGGTCCTATTCAATACCTTGATCCTATTAAGGTTGCATTGGAAATGAGTACTTTCTTGAAAGACAAGAAGAAGTGTGATTTCGTTATTCTAATTTCTCACTTGGGCTGGGAAGACCAAGGTATGGGTGACCAAATGGTGATCTCGAATACTCGAGACATTGATCTTGTTTTGGGCGGTCATTCCCATACTTATTTTAAGGAATTGCGTTATGTTAAGAACAGAGATGGAAAGCCTATTCCTGATGATCAAAATGGAAAGAATGCCATCTTCGTCGGAAAGATGGTTGTTAATTTCGATAAGAAATAGCTTTTATTCAAAGTAGAATGTCAATGCGATAATTTTTGTATGTGCTTCCTTTACCGATAATGTGTAAGGAAGCATATTTTTGTCTTTGAGCTTGTCTGCGTGTTTCTTGTCCAGATTGTCTCCTAATCCATACATGAACTTCAATTCTGGACGGAGCTTGAAGTAGGGAAGATAAAAATCACAGCCTACCCCGATTTCTGTGTATATGTTCGTTGACTTTAATTTGAGGTAGTCGTTACTATTCCCGTTTAAGTTAAGCATTGGATTGATGCCTGCCAAGAGGTAGGGTCTATGGTTGTTAAACCTTGGTGCAGAGAAGATCAGGTCGAATGCAGTTGAAAAGTAGGCGGTCTTCAAGTCTTGCTTCTGTCTCGTGGGTTGACCTTCCGCATCTAAACTTGATCGATTTATGAATGTGATATGTCTTGTCCCAAAAAACATTGCAGGTGCAATTCTAAACTGGAAATTAGTATGGAGCCTGAATTCTCCTAATACTCCTACTGTGAATCCCGGGTCCCATCTGTCTTGATCTGCAGATATGTCTGTCGTGGCTACAGTTCCATCTTGGAGGGTAACTGTCTGTGGACCAGCATTCAACAGTTCAATGTCTTGCAAGTGTATTCCCAATAATACCCCAAAATGGAATGGCCTTAAGTCTGTATAGGGCCTGTTCTGTACCGTCTTGACTTGTGCTGAGGCTGTCAGCAGAGGCAGAATGAGGGAAATATATGTGAGTATGACTTTCTTCATCTCTATAATAACGATATTAGTAAGGTCTTATTGTCTTTCTTTTTATTTCGACATCGTTTAAATAATTAAAAATTTGGTACCTATTTATGGGTATCTAAAAATAATGATGTATCTTTGCACTGTACTTAGTAATAGGTATATCCTTTTGGAGTACAGGAACATTATTAACAATAAAAACAATTTATTATGGCTTACGTAATTAGTGACGATTGTATCGCTTGTGGTACATGTATTGATGAGTGTCCATCTGGGGCTATTTCTGAGGGTGAGAAGTATTCAATTGACCCAGATGTTTGTACCGAATGTGGTACATGTGCATCTGTTTGTCCTAATGAGGCTATTCATCTTGCTGAATAAGGATATGATGCTTTAAAGATATGGCGGCTTTCTAGCCGCCTTTTTTTGTTTCTTTATCGTTGTACGATAATGAGTGCATATCAAAATTCTTAATAATCCTCTTTTTATATGATACATGGACCCATTTAATTGGTTCGCTTACGTGCACCTTTCCTCTCCATAGCAGAACTCACTCAAGCTTTGCTCTGCTTACTGGCTTATTGATAAGTTTTGCTTTCAATCCATATCATGATCAATATGGTAATCTTGAAGCTACCATGCAAAATTCTCTCGAGAATTTAAACCAATTTTGGCTGTTTTGCAACGCAAAAGGATAAGTGTTACAATAAATTCTCGAGAGAATTTAGCGAAACATGTGCTATTCCTGTCAACCTTTGTCAACCTTTGACAACCTAAAAACAGGTTGCATGCCCGATAAACACTGGGTTTTGACAACCTGTCAGCCTTTTCACAAAAAAAATCGCTGTGGAATATAAAATCGTTGGCTTTCTCCTATCTCTTCTCGACATGACAGAACCTAATGAGATTTGGCTCATCTTATTGACTTAACTAAAATGTTCAGGAAAAGAAACTTACATAGTAGATCTTTGGTCAGTGCGAAACAGTAGCCGTGCGATTCAATAATACAGAAAAGAGGATACATCAGAATTTTGATGCATCCTCTTTTATCTATGTTTTTTTTCTTCTTATTGATTATTTGTTTTCACCTTCAGCTGGTGCTGGGTTCAAAGCAGCATTGGCATTCTTGTCGTTTGGATCAATAACAATCAGTTTCTGATAGTATGGCTTAGCTGCTTCCAAGTCATTTTTTGTGACCCAATAGTAGTATCCTATAAGCTGATATGCTTGTTTCAGATATCCTGTCTCATCAGCATCCCTATTTTCCTTGTTGCCTAATAAGTCTATCGTCTTCTGGTAGTATTGTGCACTCATGTCATCCAAGCCTGCGTCTGCAGCACCATTGCCTGCTGTGTTGTACACCCAGCCTGCGATAGAAGGATACTTTGAAGCCATTGTTTCGTAGATCGCATTTGCCTTGGCAACATTGTTTTCTTTGTCGATCCCTTTCTTAGCCTTTGCCTCGTAGATTGCCGCAAGCTTAGCATAATCTGATGGTGTGGCATTCTCGTTCTTGTCCATGTATTGCTGGCTGTATTCGAGTGCTTTGTCTTCATCCCCTTTAGCTTGGTAAGCTTCGGAAATATATTGCAAAGACTTGATATCATTTGGCTCTACCTCTTGTGCTTTCTTGTAGGCTTCGATAGCTTGATCATATTGTCCTGCACCCTTTAATGCCAGTCCATAATAGGTGTAATCTCTATTTGTCTTTTTGCAGGTGTCATTCAAGATGACGTTTGCATTGGTCAGTGCATCCTGAAATTTCTCTGTGTCAACCTTTGACCACATGGCAATCCGTTGGAATCCCATGTCTTTTGGCCATTTATTAATGCCATATTGTGACACTTCTAATGCTTTTGCCTTATCGTTTGCCAGATAGGCTGTAGTTGCATATTCTGATACCCTCCATTCTTCCAAGTTGTCTATTTTAGCTTGGTTGTACTCATTCAAAGCTTTGGCATACTGCCCACCTGTATAGTATGTATGTGCAGCCTCTGCCTCTACAGGGAAGTTCGGGCAATTTTGCTTCAGGAGATTGAGTGTCCTTTCTGTTTCTTCTGGGGCTACCTTTCTGTTTACATTCGCATAGCGCATATATCCTTGTGGGTTCTTGGGATCCATTGTCATGGCTTGTTGATACCATGTTGCAGCCTCTCCACCGTTGTCTTGCATTGCAGCGACGTCCCCTTTCAGGATATAAGCATCCCCAAAGTTCTTGTTCCTTCCTATGGCTAAGTCTGCATATTGATTGGCAGCTTCATAATCCTTTGCCATAAGATATGCCTCGCCTAAACGCACAAGTGCTTCAGGATTCTTCTTAAATGTCTTTGTGTACTCCTTGACTGCATCCTTAGCAGCAAGTGCATTACCAGAATTTGCTTTCAACTCTTTTGCGATGGGAGCCAACATCGTCTTGTAGTTAGCTTCCTGTGCAAATGCAGACGATGTCGTTACTAACATCGCTCCTGCTACTAATACATATTTAATTGCCTTCATAATCGTAAACTTATTATTAACCGTTATTGCTTTTAGACGTAAACTTCTTCTTCTCGTTTACTTGGGTTTGAATGTTTTTTCTTTATCTTTTTACATCTACTGTCTTGATATTAATATCTCCGCGGTATGGAAGCAATCCTGCTTTAAATATGATCAACTGCCCAATAGGACTCGAGATATAGTTTGCAAAGCTCCAAGGCAGTGCTTTTTGAGGATCTACTACTATGCAGTATAATGTCCGTGCAAAAGGATAACGTCCGTCTAACAGATAAGCCTGATAAGGTTTCCAGCTGTTCATTGGCGTCGCTTTTTCCTTTACGCTGATTGACATTACATGAATGTTCTTCTTAAAGGTAGTGTTGGTTGTGTCTCTTTTGTCATTGAGCCAGTTTGAACCAATCACCCCGATGGCATTAGGAGTTTTGTCTATATAGTCGATCACATCTTTACTTGTCTTAGCTGCAAAGATGTTTGGACTATTGATAGGCTTCCCATCTAAGATTGAATCTACAACGTAGTTCAATGTAGCCGATCGCTTGTTGTCAAATACGACTTCGATGTCTCCTCTTTTTGACCCTGGATAAATTTGATTCCATTTCGTCACTTTTCCACTCAAGATCTTTTTGACATCGTTCACTGTCATGCAGGTATCATTATTATTCCTGTTGACAATTAGGGCTAAGCCGTCATACCCGATAGGAAACACTTGCGGTACTTGTCGCTTAGTTTGTAAATACGCGATTTCACGGGAAGTGAGCCCTCTTGATGTGATTAGAAGACAGGTCTTCAGATCTTTTATTTTCTGAAGCCCAGTAATCTCATCTGTATAGATGGGTTTTAAGTGAGCTTTTGGGAATTTATACTCAAATTGCTCCACTTCTTCTTGGATAATGGGACTGAAACTCTCATCTGCGTAGAAACTGATAGTTCCTGATGTGGGAGTATCATTTCTGCCTCCCCTCTTGTCCTTTGAGGAACAGGAGAGGAGGGCAGTTATCGTTAATCCTACGAATAATATGTAAGATATGCTCTTTTTCATCAATGCTTATGAATTACTGAAGTCTGAAAGTTACAGGTACATTGTATTTAACACGTACCGGAGAACCGTTCTGCTTTCCAGGATTCCATCTTGGCATGCCCTTGATGACGCGCACTGCCTCTTTGTCAAGGGATGGGTCAACAGATTTTACTACTGTTACATCTGTGATAGATCCATCTCTTTCGACTACGAAAGACACTGTTACACGTCCTTGTACGCCATTCTCTTGTGCAACGACCGGGTATCTGATGTTTTGACCCAGATAGCTTTGTAATGCTCCCATACCTCCTGGGAACGATGGCATCTGTTCTACGACATCGAATACCTTGTTGCTTACTTCTTCCTTTGGAGCAGCTGGTGGAGGTGTTGTCGCAACGGCAATATCGTTACGGACAGCCTCTACGGTACGGTCTTGAGTTCCTTCATGGGTTTCCGTACCTACGGCTACCTTCTCATCCAGTTTATCCATCTGCTTTACCTGGTTTTCCTCTTTTACGAGTTCATCCTTCTTGATGACAGGTGCGGTAAACTTCTGAGTCTGGCGTGCTACAGGTATTTCCTTCTTTGGTGGAACTTTCGGCTGTATCTTCTCCTTCTTTTGTTCTTTCTTAGCCTTTTCCTGGAGTTTTGACAACTCCATGGCTTCCATATAAGCTTGACGCTCTGCTGCTGCCTTATCTGCCTGGACTTTCCAAACAAGGATACCGCCCAGAATGGCAAAGAAGACAACCAGAATCGTTAATGACTTGATGTTTCTCTTGGAAGTCCCCTTACGAAGCCGATAGGCTCCATATTCTTTGTTCTTCCCTTGGAAAACCATCTCAATCCATTTCGGATCGTATAGATCAATTTTAGACATTGGCTTCTTAATTTAAATGTTTAACACCTTGATTACATCTTAATGTTTCTCGACTTGAGCAGGTGCTCGTCGTCTGCATTAATTTTATCAATCACATAAGTACCAATGCTCAAAATCTGCATCTCATCGAGAGCGTCAATCACGTTCTTATAACTTGCGTTATCAGTCGGTTTAATGACGATGGTCAATGTTGGAATCTTCTCGCCGTCTTTCAGCTTACCTGCTTTCAAATCGCTCAACTTTGACTGATAGATACTATCATTATACATCTTCGGATTCTTGGCACGGTCAGCAACAAGTTCTTTTACGGCGAGCTCAATACGTGTTACAGGTTTTACACCAGTTTCTGTGGTATGATTGCGAAGGACTGTACGGATACCATCCTTTGCGCTGCCCCATGTAGCCTCTTTAATCCATGCAGGATTATCGTATTGAGGAATTCCATCACCATAATAGAGTTTATTATCAGCGCAGACATACAGGGTGACAGTTTCGGAAGCTTTTGCCTCGTTCTTCTGATCTTCCTGAACGTTCTTGTCGTTACTTGGCATAAACAACTCCATAACCTGTGGCTTACTCAACGTCGTACACAGCATGAAGAACGTGATAAGCAACATCAGCATATCAACCATAGGAGTGAAGTCCACGCGGACATTCATCTTCTTTTGCTTGCTTTCTTTCTTTGCCATATTACTGATCTCCTTGTTTTAATTGAGTAACCATCAAGTAATGTGATTCATCCATGTCCTGGAGTTCGTTCATTACTTTCTTTACAGTCTTATATGGAGTAGCTGCATCTGCCTTCAAAGCGATCTTGATATTCTCGTTGACGGTACGGGCTTGGTTTACCCACTGCTGGAACTCGCTCATACCGCCCTTAATGGAATCAAGTGGAATACCTGCTTTTGGCAACTCCTTCTGACGTGTCTGTGATGAGGAAGACAGATAAGCACTGAGCTTGCTCATGGGAACGCCGAAAGTACTTTCACTCTTGAAGGTTTCAACCTGCTTTGGGGTCAGGCTAACACCGAAGGCGTTTGCCATGTTATCAAGAGTGCTGCCAAGCTGCTCTGTATTGTCAATACTCATAAACACCTGGCCTTCGCCTGTTGGCTTGCCAGCTGCATCTTTCTCTGGACTAATCAGGATCGTGAGAAGTCCATTCTCCGGCACCTTCTGCTCAGACACAGACCCTGGGACGTTGACCTTGACGGGCTCGTTCTTGACGAACGTTGACGTCAACATGAAGAAGGTCAGCAGAAGGGTCATTACGTCTGACATAGGAGTCATATCGATCCAGACGTCACTCTTCTTAACTTTTATTTTACCCATAGCGATAAATTTTTAAAGGGTTCGATAAAAATTAAGCGTCGTGGTGATTGGCTTCGAATGTCTGAGCGATTGAGTAACCTACTTCGTCGAGCGCGTAAGTCAGTTTGTCGACCTTGTTTGTATAGTAGTTGTATGAAACAACGGCGCACCATGATGTTGCGATACCGAAAGCGGTATTGATCAGGGCCTCAGAAATACCTTGTGACAGTGCGGCAGAGTCAGCGCCACCACCTGCAGACAGAGCGGAGAATGAACGGATCATACCGGTTACAGTACCAAGCAGTCCGGTCAAGGTTCCCAGTGTAACGATCGTAGCGATGATTGGCAAGTTCATGGTCAGAGTTGGCATCTCAAGCTGAGTAGCCTCCTCGTGAGCCTGCTGGATCTTAGCGACCTTCTGAGATTTCTTCAGAGCAGCATTCTCTGCACTTTCCATAGCCTTGTACTCATTCAGGGAAGCCTGAACAACATTGGCTACAGAACCTTTCTGCTTGTCGCAAAGCTGCTGTGCTTTGTTGAAATCATTCTGATTCAAAGCCTCTTTAATGTTTGCAACGAATTTAGGCAGGGCACCTTTGCCGAATGCGGTCTTCAGTGCAAGCCAACGCTCGATTGACATAGCGATAACTGTAAGCAACAGCGTGTGGATGACAGGAACGACAACACCACCCTTGAAGATGGTACCCCAAACGTCAACTGGTTGAACTTTCGTCGCATCTGCGAAATGCATCGGATCTCCAAACCAAGTGAAGAACAGTACGAATGCGATGACTGCGCATACGACGATGATCCAGAATGCGCCTCTAACTCCTGTAAAGCCCTCAGATTTTTTCTTTGGACTTGCTGCTTTTTGTGTAGTTGCCATAATTTAAAATTTTAATTTTTAGTTATTAATAAATTTAAGTTGTTAATACTCTAAACTCATGTTTATCATGTGGGCGACAGCTTTTTTGCAATGTTCACCTTGCAATGACTACGCAAAGATAGTAATTTATAGGTTATCACATCCCTAATTAAGAACTTTTAACGGTATATTTCGAAGTTTGCTATTCTTCTTGTTGCCGTTTCCTTTCTTTCGGGACTGTTATTTTAGCCTACTCACTGCCTTTTTTATGCGTCTCATTGCCTCCATGATGTTTTCATCACTTGTTGCGTAACTCATTCTGAAGCATTCCGGATCCCCAAAGGCATCTCCTCCTACTGTTGCCACATGTCCCACTTCCAGCAGGAAAAGTGCAAAGTCTGTGGAATTCTGGATGACCCGATCTCCGTCGCTTTTGCCAAAGTATTTGCTACATTTGGGGAATAAGTAAAAGGCACCTTGTGGCATGTTGACCTCTAATCCAGGGATTTCCTTGGCAAGCTTGACAATGAGATCTCTCCTGCGTTCAAAGGCAAGCCGCATCTCTTCTACGCAGCCTTGGTCAAGTGTGTATGCTGCTTCTGCAGCTTTCTGGCTGACAGAGCATGGACCACTGGTATATTGCCCTTGCAACTTGTTGCAGCCTTTGACAATCCATTCTGGTGCAGCTATGTATCCAATGCGCCAGCCTGTCATGGCATAAGCCTTGGACACGCCATTCACCACAATGGCACGTTCTTTCATCCCTGGGAATTGGGCAATGCTTTCGTGCTGCCCTATATAGTTGATGTGCTCATAGATTTCATCTGCCAGCACGAACAGGTCTTCATGCTTTTTGATGACGTCAGCCAATCCTTCCAATTCTACCTTGGAATAAACACTTCCGGTAGGATTGCTGGGGGAGCATAAGATCACTAATTTAGTCTTTGGGGTGATGGCAGCCTCCAATTGGGCAGGTGTCATCTTAAAGTCTTGCTCAAATCCTGCATTGACGATGACAGGATTTCCTCCTGCCAATTTGACCATCTGCGGGTAACTTACCCAATAGGGCGCGGGGATGATGACCTCGTCCCCATCGTTGATGAGCGCCAAGATGGTATTGCAGACACTCTGCTTGGCACCATTTGAAACCAAAATTTCGTTGATCCCGTAATCAAGCCCGTTTTCCTTCTTTAGCTTGGCAGAGATTGCCTTGCGTAGATCGGGATAGCCTGGAACCGGTGAATACTTGGAATAATTTTCATCAATAGCTTTTTTGGCAGCAGCCTTAATGTGGTCCGGCGTGTTGAAATCCGGTTCGCCGACACTTAGGTTGATGACGTCAATCCCCTGTGCTTTCATCTCCGAACTTTTCTGCGACATGGCTAATGTGGCAGAAGGAGCCAAACGATTCAGTCGATTTGATAATTGTGCCATATATTGAATGCTTGTTAATATTATCGTTGCAAAATTAATCAAATTATTCCTTATAACGAAAAAATGTTGGCAATATTTTATCGAACAAATCCTTATTGTGACAACATTTAAACATTCTTGATCTAGTTATTTCAAATGTAATATATGTCCCATCCTGTTCTTTTTCGTCTTCAGATACTCGTAGTCGTATTTGTTCGGGGTAATCTCAATGGGCACATTTTCAACGATCTCTAACCCGTAAGATTCTAATCCAACGCGCTTTACGGGGTTGTTGGTCATCAGCCGCATCTTGTGTACTCCTAGATGGCGAAGCATCTGGGCTCCACATCCATAGTCCCTTTCATCGGGCTTGAATCCCAAATGGATGTTGGCGTCAACTGTGTCATATCCTTCCTCTTGTAATTTGTATGCAGCAATTTTGTTCATCAATCCAATGCCGCGTCCTTCTTGCTGCATGTAAATCAAGACTCCTTTCCCTTCTTTCTCTATCATCTGCATCGATTTGTGTAGTTGCTCTCCGCAGTCGCATCGCATGCTACCAAGGATATCCCCAGTTGCACAAGAAGAGTGCACGCGGACTAAGATAGGCTCATTGGGTTCCCATTCTCCTTTGATGAGGGCCATGTGTTCTAATCCATTGCTGATCTGTCGGAAAGGTATGAGATGGAAATGCCCGTAGATGGTTGGCAGGTCAACTTCATTGCCTACTTCTATCAAAGTCTCTTTCTTCAGTCGGTAGGCAATGAGGTCGGCGATGGATATTATTTTCATCCCGTATTTCTGGGCAAATTCTACCAGCTGTGGGAGGCGCGCCATAGTACCGTCTTCGTTCATGATCTCCATGAGTGCACCCGCAGGGCGGAGTCCTGCAAGCCGACAGAGATCGATGGTTGCTTCCGTATGACCACTTCTGCGCAGGACCCCATTGTCTTGTGCATAAAGAGGATTAATATGCCCTGGACGTCCAAATGTCTCTGGCGTGGATTTTGGGTCAGCCAAAGCTAAGATGGTCTCTGCGCGATCGTGTGCCGATACACCGGTCGTACACCCTTCCAGCTTGTCTACGGTCACAGTGAACGGCGTGCCAAGCATTGAGGTGTTTTCCATAACCTGATGAGGCAAATCAAGTTCATCGCAGCGACTGATAGATAATGGTGAGCAAAGTACACCACGTGCATGCTTGAGCATGAAATTCACCTTTTCAGGAGTTATCATTTCTGCCGCAGTGATCAAGTCTCCTTCGTTTTCCCGGTCTTCGTCGTCAACAACGATCACGAACTTTCCTTCCTTGAAATCTTTGACTGCATCTTCGATGCTATCTAATTTGAATTCTCCCATAAGTCTTGTCTTTTAAAGAATACATATTTAATTAATAAATAGGGGCGTCTTTCTTTTCTTGTGCTTCTTTGAGCAGAGCTTTTGCTTTAATCTCATCCATCGTTCGGATACGGGAACGGATCGACTGGTTGGTACGGTCGATGATGATGAGGTCGTGATGTAAGCGGAGGCGGAATCTCCACATCCGGAAATAGAGGAACCAGCCAACGGGTAGTATCAAGAAACTGACGATATTCATCCATCTACGTTCAAAAGGCCTGGTGTGTGCCTTGGTGGAAAGCACAGGATAGTCGTTTAAGAGATGAAGGATGACTTTGTCTTTCGTGTTGGACAGGTCTTCAATAACCTCTTCCATCTCTTTGTCTATGCGTTCTATCTCGTGATCTGGTTTGTATTTAAAGAATACCTTTATTATATTCGGAGCCTTCTTGAGGTTATGTTCCCTGGAATAGGCCCTCACGTCTGTGCTAATTATCCTCAGTTTGTCTGCATCCTGATGGTATTCAGGGTCATTGATGATGACTTCTTTCCCAAAGATATGGCGATGGAGGCGTAGTCCGAACAACTTCCGGAATAGGTTCCGGTATATATCCATATTGAAAATGACGGAATCATTGTTGGCTTTGTAGGTGACAAAAACAGCCAAAGGAATAAGAACGGCTAAGGCCATGGACTTTCCAAACCAGATTGCCCATATCCCTTGTCGTGCCATACGATATCCTGTGTTGTCGAGTATATAATAAATAATGTATATGAGTACAGACAGAATGACCGGTATGCCAAGACCTCCTTTTCGAATGATAGCACCTAATGGAGCCCCTATGAAGAAAAAGACAATACATATCAATGCTGTCGTGAACTTATTGATCATCTCAATCTTGTGGAGCCTGATGATCTTGTCTCCATCACTGGTAATCATGCTTTTGAATTCCAAGTCACTCATTTCCGATTGTACGGTCGCGAGTGCTTGGTTGATTGCTTGAGTCTTGGTATTCGCTGGTGCCTTGTTGAATAATGAGTCATAGTTTGTCGATTTTGCCAAGGCCCATTTCTTGGCATGCAAAGAGTCTTGTTTGCTGATCTTCCCTTGCTGGTAATACATCATCTGTTCGTCTCGGTAATAGGCTCTGCCGATGCTGTCATAGCTTTGGTTTAGTGAGTCCAAGTCTGTGCGCAGGTCAGCAAGGCTTTTCCCTCGTGCATTGTTCGATAGCGATGACGCGTCTGTCATGTTGAAGTCACTATCGAAGTCAATGAGGATCTTCTTCGCAGTGAAAGTCTCCCTGCGGTAAGGAACTGCCGCACTGTTCCCCAATTCTTGTGACTGCATGTTCTCAAACCATTCTCCACTCCATAGGTGGAGCAATAAATGTTTTTTTTCAGCAGTTGATTGTATCATGCCAGAGTCGGCAAGGATGATGGCGGCATCCTCATAACTGGCTGTCATGCGGTAGATCATCAGACCATAGAGCTTTCCCGTTTTCAAGTCTTTTTTTTGCACATAGATATTGCAGTTGGGGATGCCATCATAGAAGATCCCCTCAGGGATCTCTAACTCAGGACTTTTCTGCTTCATTGAGATCATCAATTGGGCTAATTTGTTGTTGGAGTCCGGTCCAATGTTATTTTGAAAATAAAAGGAACAAAGGCAGATTACGCAACAAGTGATAATCAAGGAACGGAAAGCCTGCATCAAAGATATGCCTGCTGCCTTAATGGCTGTAAGCTCAGAGCTTTCTCCTAAGTTGCCAAAGGTAATTAAAGAGGAAAGCAGGATAGCCAAAGGCAGTGCCTGAGGGACCAGCATGAGCCCCATGTACCAGAAAAACTGTACCAGGACCGTCATGGATAGTCCTTTGCCGATCAGGTCGTCAATATATCTCCATAAAAATTGCATCATCAGCACAAACTGGCAGATGAAGAATGTACCTACGAAAAGCAGACTAAACTGTTTAAGTATGAAGATATCTAATTTCTTTATTCTGAATATTCTCATTCAAATCTTTGACGCGATGATACGTATCAGTTTGCAAAAGTAGTATAAAAAAAGGAGAAACCTTTCAATTTTGTGTTTTTTATGATCTAATTATGTATGGAAAGAGGGTAGGGGACGCTATCTATCAATGTAGAGTCGATCCTACATGGTGATTTATACTCTTTTTTTGAATCTATTCAATAAAAAATAAGCTAATTGTTTGGCAGATACCAAATTTTATGTTACCTTTGCACTCGCAATTCAGAAATCGCTTTATAACGATATATTCCTATTGCACTGAAAATGATGGCGGGATAGCTCAGCTGGTTAGAGCGTCGGATTCATAATCCGGAGGTCGTGGGATCGTGGCCCACCCCCGCTACTTTTATTTACTAAAAAAGCCTTGTAAATCAAACGTTTACAAGGCTTTTTCTTTTCAAAGGGTGCAAATAGGGTGCAAAAGATAACAAAATATATGCTTTTAGAGTTATTTTGCCCTGTTGAGGCTTAACACTGATTTTAGGGCAAATGTCAAACTTTAAGAAAAAATGGCTAATTTGGATTTGCTGCATAAAACAGGGGCTACCCATTTCACAACGGATAGCCCCCAACCAATGAAATACTTGTTAGTGCAAAAGTATATCGTTTTTATTGTTTCATTGCTCTTTAGTGTGTTTCATTCCCTTTGTGCCTTAGTCTGCCGCTCCTAATGGCTTAATATTGGCTTTATCCTGTGCCTCCACAAAGCCTTTGTGAAGTTCTGCCGCCAAATCTGAATATTGTTGGAGTGCAAACAGGGACGCTAAATCTTCTCCCGTTATCTGTATATCGGTATTATAGTATTCCAATAGCCCTATAACCGCCCCTATAGCCTCTAACATTGCACTTTGAAACTCTGTGTAGGAGTTTCCAACCTCGCTTGATGTGCCAAAGCGTTCTAATAGCCGCTTTGCCCTGTCTGTTACTTGTATTGTCTGCATATCGTTATAATATTGGTTTGTCGGTTGCAAAGATAGTGGATAATAACCACCTGTAGCCAAAGCAAACGTTAAACGTTTTTTGTAAGTATTTGAGTAACAAATAGCTTTAAGTTAAACTTTGTCAAGTGTTTGCTATTCAAATACTCTTTTGGGGGTTGAGGCTACCCTCTAAGGCTTATATCATCTAAGCTGCTAATCAATCTATCTAACTCCAACATTGCCCTAACATAGGGGTGCAAAGTTTGGTTACTGCTTTGGTTAATGGCTACTGCCATCTTCAAACAAAGACTTTGCAAGCCATCTGTTTCAATATACTTGTTTTTCCACGCTTTGAGTAGTGCCGTGCGCTCATCGTTACTTAATTCTATTCTCATAGTCTTGGGTTGCCTGTGTATCTTGTTTGTCTAACTCCATCATTAAATATTCAAAGGGGTGTGTTAGTGTGCCGTTTACCATCAAAAGGCTTTCTGCCATCTTTTCACACAAAGCCCCTAATTTGTCGGTATCTATAAAGCCACATTGCCACGCTTTGAGTAGTGCCGTGCTTTCTTTGTCGCTAATCTGTATTTTCATTAATCTCGTTTTTCTGCTCTAATTGGTACATCTTTTCTGCTATCTTTTCCAATGTGGTGTCGTCTAAGTTTTGCATTGCCATCTGCAAAGCCTTATACTCTGCCTCTATTTGGGCTTGTATGCCTATGTTTGCTTGCTTTGGCATCACATAGGATAAAAGCCGCTCTAACATCTTTAGCCGTTCATAGGGGGCTATTGCCTTTAGGTCTGCCGCTATCTGTTTCCTGTTATCATTCAAAAGCCCCTCCAACCATTCTTTAAAAGTTGAAGTGGCTTTGTTTGGAGTGCCTTTTGCTCTGCCTCCCAACCTCCCCCTACCATCATTCTTTTGTCTACCCATAATAACTAATAACTTACTACTTTAGTAACGTGCCGTGTGTACAAATTTTGTATACAAACTACAACTTATTATAAAGACTTTACAGGTATGCACCGCTATTTTTAACGGCATTGTCTAACTCTTTTATAAGTTCATCTGTAACCGTTACATCTGCCGTTTCTGAAATAGCCTGTATCTTCTTTTTAAGTCTGTCATAATAGTTTCTATTCTCAAAAACTTTAGCGTCTTTGAGTTCATCTATAAAGCCGCTTACAACGTCTTTATTGGCATTTGCCATCAATCTTGCTACAAACACATTGAAAGCGTCTGAAACGGTCTTTATTTCACTCATAACATCTGTTTTTACTTGTTTCTGCTTACTGATTGAAAAGTAGGCATTTTGCCAACGCTGCATAAGGGCTTTATAAAACTCCCTATCTGTGAGGGTTGCGGCTTTAACCTCCCTAACGTTCAACTGCTTTGGTAAACGTCTATTTAGCCTAAGTTCATACTTTAACAGGTTCTGCCCCTCCAACCCTGTAGGCATTTCCACCCCACCGTGCTTGCACTCTGCTACTTTGTCATAAAAAGCAAGCGTTTTGGGTTGAAGTCTTGATTTACTTCTATAGTACAAAGTGCCATCTTCAAAGTGTACCCTTTGGAGTTTTGGAGTTTCCCCCAAACGCTGCAAATAGCTTTCCACCCTGTGAGATAGCAAAAGTACCGTGCCAAACTCCAACCCTGTAACATCTGCCCTGCTAACATCTGTATGAAGTGTGTCGCTTATTTTGGTTAATGCCTCCTTTGTGGTGTGCCTGTCAAGTGGATAAACGTTGCTTGCATACATGTATTTTGGCAAACTGCCAATAATGCTTATTCCATTGGCATAGATAGAAACTTTAAGCCCCTCCAAACTGCCAAACACTTTTGTTTCCCCTGTCTGCCTGTCGGTTTGTTCCACTGCCTTGCTTAGGTTATCGACAATAGTGGAAAACTCCCCACTAACTGACGACCTATCCAACCATAATTTAACTTTATCATACATTCAATGTGTACAAATTTTGTAGACAAATTACAACTTATTATAAGGAGTTTGCCCCTTACTCTGCTTGCTGCCTAACAAGTGCCAAAGCCTCATCAAAACCGCCCATCTGTAGCATTTTGCAATAAGTGGCTATAAGGGGTTTGGCATTTGCCAAAACTAACATTTCAATCTTAGTGGCTTTAGTGCCATCTTCATTGGTGTGTACTTTGAAAAGATAGCCATCTGCCTTGAAGTCATAAAAGGGGTTTGGCTTATTGTCTTTACTATAGGTTTTGTCGCTTAGTGGATAGCCATAAGCATAGCCGCTTAGTTTGCCATCGGCTACAAACCATTCCTTTAACCCTGTGAAGTTTAGGCTACCTTTAGCCTGTAACCTCATAGACGGTGTAAATAGCCCCTCTTTAAGTTTCTCCATAAGGTACATTGATATTCTGCCATCTTTGCCCTTTAATTGTTCCATTGGGGGATAATAACCCGTTGAGGCTGCAACACTAAACTTTTGTGTCTTTTTGCCCTCTGCCGTTGTATCTACAAACAAGGCATAGTAACGTATGTTTGGAGTGTTCATATTAGACCCCCTTTCTGTTAGTGTAGTGTTGGGCTTTGTCGGCTAACTCTGCCTGTGTGCTACATCTGTTCTGTTGTAACCATTGGTCTAACTCCAAACGGTTAAAGTAGTTCATCTTTCCATTTGGCTTGTAGTGGGGAATATTCCCTAACATCGTCTGTTTGTAGAGTGCTGACGTGCTTAAGCCTGTGTATAAACAAGCCTCTTTGAAAGTCAACACTTCTTTAGTGTTTATTGCCAATCTGCTTGCAATAGTGTTGGCCAATGCCTGTAGCTGCTTTTCCTGTAGTATTATTGTTTCCATTATCTTTGCTTTAGTGGCTGCTTTGCCTGTGCACCGACTAACAACCAATTAACAAGTGCAAAGATATAGCAATAATGAAAACAAATGCCCCAACGTTGGGCTATCGTTGGGGCTTGTTTGGTTACTCTGCCTTTGTGTATGGCTCTATTTCTTCAAATCGTGTTGGAGTAAATTTTGTGTTTACCTTTAGCCAACTTTGCTTTGCCGTTTTTAGTGTTCCATCTTTTAAGCCAAACAAAGCCTCAAAAGGTTTCCATTTGATAGACGGTTTTTCATTGATATATTTGTTTGATAGGTTGAAGTTGAGGCTAACACATTCAACCCAATAGGCTATTAGCTGATTTGTTGCCCCTCTCTGCCATTTATAACCGCTTTCTGTAGAACTTATCCACCCATCTTGTTTTAGCCGCTTTATAAGCCCCCAAATGGCTTTATCTGTATCGGCATTGTCACTAAATGCTAATGGCTGCTTTGCTGCCGTTTCCTGTTGTTCATTGAAGTTTCCCCAATCAATGCCAAAACGTGCCTGTATTAGCCCCATAGCGTCACACAGACGGTTTATTTTGGTTTGGTCTGCCATTGATACACCCCCATAGTCTTTAATTTCATCTGTACCCTCTACAAAGGCTATTTGGTGTGTATGATAGCTAAGGGTTTGTGCAAACATTTCATCTAAGATGTCATTAAGGTTTGCCCCCAACCTTTTAGCCTCGACACAATACTTGATAACATCTACATTTAGCAAAGTGCCATCGGCTACCCCTGTAATAAATTCCTGTTCTGTCATAGCCTCAACCATTAAAACGCTCATATACTTCTTTTGTGGTTTCTTCTGCCTCTTGCATAATATCATAGATTTCAGCGTTTCTTACATCTACTTGAAACGCTGCTTTGCCTTTTCTCTTTAGCATTACCCCTACTATGCCATTATCATTGAAACATTTTAGCATACAATTTTCTTGATTATCCAAAAGGTAAACTTCTTTACCCTCTCCAATCTTCTTGAAAACCTTTGAACTATCCATAATTACAGGCTCTAAATATTAAACGTGTCTATTTGTGGCAAACTATTTATGGCTGCTTTCTTCAAATCGTCTACAGCCCTTAAATACTTGGTTGTAAACTTTAAGCTGCTATGCCCTAATAACTCGCTTACTACCTTTACATTTGCACCATTAGAAAGCATTTGTGTAGCAAAAGTGTGCCTGCCACAATGCCACGTTATATGCTTATCAATACCCGCTCTTTTAGTCCAATGCCTTAATGCTTTGTTGCTTGCCTCTATAGACGGGAAATTAGGAAACACTAAATCACTATCCTTTGCCCCCTCTGGCTTTACTCCTATCACTCCTAATAACATATCATTCAAAGGGGTAACAACACCGCTTGCACTGCTATCATGTAACACTTTGCTTTGTCTGAAAGTAAGGGTTTTGTTAGTATAGTCAATACAGCCCCATGTTAGCTTTTCCAAATCACAATGTCTTATGCCTGTAAAACAGGTTAGTGCAAAGCCTCTCCTAATGGTTTGGCTTTCTTTGTCATAGTGTGTTGCAAACAGCTTGGTTAATTCCTCTCTACTCAATATATCTTTGCCCAATATGTCATTAGTATTGGCTACCTTTATGCCCAAACAGGGGCTTTCTTTGATTACCTTTTGCCCTACAGCATAGTTAATCAGCCTCTTAAACCTCTGCCAATAAGTTCTTATGCCCTCTCCTGTGTGTATATCTTCTATGTAGTGGGCAAAGTTTACCATCATCGGTTTAGATAGGTTCTTAGGTTCTATTCTGCTTGCAAACTGTGGATAGGTTTCTTTAATGAAGTCTTGAAAGTTTCTTAAAGCACCTCCCAAAACGTGTTTGTCTGCAACGTTGCTATGCTCTATGAAATCAGCAAAGTAACTATACAGGTTTATGCCCTTTTGCCTCAACCTGTAGCCCTCCCTATCTTCTAAGAATTGCTGTTTACGTTCATCTTTGATTTTTTGTGCCAAAGCCAACGTTTCTTTATTCTGTTGCCGCTCTATTGGGGTTTTGGCATTGCCATAAAGATACAGGCTTAGAAACTCTTTCTTTCTCATTGTCTTTCCTGTAGCCCCATTATAGCCATAGTTATAGATTAGAAACAAACTACCTCTACCATCTAACAACACCTTGCAGCCTAACTTTGGGTTATCTGTCTTAGTGTTCCACCCTTTTGTATCAAATTTGCCCTTGCACATAATAGTTATTATTTCATTTGTTTGCAAAGGTATATATTTCTTTTCATATAGTTTCATTTCCCACCCTGTTTTTTACCTTTTCCAAACCCATTTTTATTGCTTTTTAGGGTTTGGGGGTGCAAATTGGCATTTCCTAACCACAAAAAACCCCTGTTTAAGCCATATTAGAAAATTTGGGGTGCAAACTTAGGGGTGCAAATAGGGTGCAAATAATAGCAAAATATAGGATAATAAGGGAAAACAAACAACCTTGCAGCCTCAACCAATAAACCTTGCAACCATCGATAAAACAGGGCTTTTTATTCGCTTTGTAAGCATTTCTTTTCACTTGTTTTGGGGTGCAAAAAGTAGGTTGATTACCCACCCCCGCTACACTGAAAATCAAGGAGTTACAACAAAATAACTCCTTTTTTCGTGCCTAAAAACGAACACACTGCGAACACATATAACCTTAGAAACGGTCGTGATACTGAGCCTTGTATCACAATGATTTCTATATGTCGTCTTTCTATCGCAAAATATCATTGGGTTCCAAAAACTGTATCATCAAAAAGATAGGATGGAAATCAATGGGCAAACCTCTCACTACATCCAATTCGCGCTGTCGTGTTCGCTCGTGCTCGGCACGCATTCATCTTCTCTCTTTTGAAGGTTTCTTGAATAACTTACTTCATGCAAAAGTATTTATTCTCATACACTACAGTCCAGTAGGAAAAATCAATTCTCTATTTTTTGATGATTATATTCTGTACCACATTCTCGCTATTCTTTTGCAGGATGTTCCCAGCACGTTACAGCCCATTTTCAATAAGGCAACACCTCTATCTTTCCGTGATGGTCTTCAATGCTTACTTCCTCATCGTAAGTGATGATGAGACGACGCTTGCATTCCAATACGGACGGAAGCTTTCTCAAAGCATTCACCTCTCTCGTATGTACCGTCGCTTTGGCTAAGATTGTAACACACCTGAATGGGAAGGCCTTCCTCGGGTACATAAAAATCTACTTCGACTCCCGCATTATAATAATACACACGCTCATTGTCAGGGTCATTGCCATACATTCTCAGTAGGGTTACAGCTACAAGGTTCTCCAACAACGAAGTGCCCGCATCAATAAGGAAGAGATTGAGAATGACATTATCAGTAAAGTAATACTTACTGACGGTCTCTTTCTCCACGAACGGTGATACTATATTATGCATACGCAGCAGCCATGCGTCCTAACAATACAGCACATAGCTGCCCACCGTAGGTGCGCTGATTTTGTCACCAATCGTTCCTTTATTAATATCAAGCATTATATAGTAATGGTTTACGGATACATCAGAGTAAGCAGCGACAAGCAGACTGTAGAGAACCAGCGATTCGATATCAACAAGTTCTGCAAAAGAGAGAACTTGAAAGTTGATGATTGGATTGAGGAAACCATTAGCGGTACCAAGAGCTATGACAAGCGCGAGTTCAGCACACTGCTCGCAAAATTCGACAAAGACGACATTATTATTTGCAGTGAGTTGTCGCAACTTGGCCGTAAGCTGTTCATGATCATGGAAATTTTGAATACCTGTATGAATAAGGGGTACCGGTTTTGGACTATTAAGGACAACTACCGTCTTGGAGACGATATACAGAGTAAGGTGTTAGCCTTTGCTTCTCTCGTTATATGCACATTTTAAGGGATTATGGCGTGTCAGCGCGTTTTCATCTGAACGCAACAAGCCGATGAGAGGCTGTTGTTTCCTACGACCTTTCTTTTTGGAACGGCGACAACGTAGATTTTCCCATGCTCTATAACGAATAAATTGAGATATCATAAAATGGTCGTACGCATTGCCAGCACAATGCTTTTCTGAGTATTGTTCCCTTCTCTTCCTCTATTGACTCGACTCATGACATTGCACAAAGTACCCTTTTACCAACAACATTGGGGCAAGCCACAATCATCGTCATTACCTCCGCTATCAGCGTTGTCAACTAGATACCATTACCTCCTATCATATAGGCAATAGGGAAAACTCTGAAGCAATAGTGCAAGCCACATAGGAAACAAATAACTTTTTTTTATCTGATCCACATACTACGGCAATTTTATCTAATACAAAAACTTTGTCCTCGGCAAACGGCTCAATATCCAAATGGTCAAGTACGAACTTATAAATGTACACGGCACGACACACAAGGCCACCCATATCACATTATCGAACAAAGTCATGAACAACTGCATATACAGCCTCAGCCATAGGACATGGCACAAATAGATGCCATAACTTAATTAACTGGCCGAGACAACCCATCTTTCCATCAAACTGCTTGCGGACTTTTTGATGCCATGCAACAAAGTAAACACACCGGCACACATCAACAAAACATTTAGGGTATAGAATCCCCAACTCAATTCAGGCTCTTCCAATGTATTACAATGAGCCAACTGATACAAGAATATCACCGAAGTGATGATCCACCCTACCACGATGCCTGTTATTGCTTGTACTCGGTTGAACGGATGATAACGATGAATGTAATGTCCCAAAATCAGGTATCCCACAAAACCAGAGAAATAGTAAAAGGTTGGCGAAGGATTAAAAAATGCTGCTGCCCCAATGGTAGGGAACAATAACTTGACATAAGGTAAGAGCGTAGTAAAGGCCCACAAGACCAAGTATGCTTCCAGCTCACGGCGTGAAACACTTTTTAGCCAAGGAGTCAAGACCGGAATCAAGACATACAGTCCTATTAGCATATAGATGTACCACAGATGCTCCGCTTCGTAAGTAATTGGAATACAAAGTACATGCTGAACCCATTGCATCAACGAGTCATGTCGTAAAAGGGCAAAATAAATGCTGTACACCACACTCCACACCAAGAAAGGATAAAGGACTCGCGTGAACCGGCGTTTGAAGAAATCGGCAGTATCTTGTTTCATCGGCAAGAGCAAATAGCCCGAAATCATTACGAACGAGGGTACGGACACTCGACTGATGCTATTAAATATGCCAACCAAGAATGCATTCTCTGTTCAGGCAGGCAAGAACTCAGGCGACGCATAATAAAATTCCGTCACGTGCTGTAAGATGACAAGGACACAAGCCACGAAACGCATCCAATCCAACGAAATGGTTCTTTGTTTTTCCTCTATATCCTTTTCGTCGCAAAGATAGTGCAAACTAAAGATATTCCCAAATAATAAGACCACTAAAGTTTTATTTTCGTAGAGGTGCCACCTGTCTTATGCAAAAGATAGTGCAAGCGGGCGGAATACAAAGCACTTGGGCGACCTGTCACCCACCTTCTGAGATACGCCAACGGATAGTATCGTATCATGAAAGCCCAATGGGCGACGTGCGGTACGTTTCGCATCGCGGGAGATGACCTATTGCGGCGTGTTAGATGGCCTTTTGCAAAGCTCCTGATAAGATATGTCAGCGTCATCCTTGCCCATCTCCTTTCTCCTCTCCCGGTAACTCATGGGTGAGATGCCAAAATGCTCCTTGACGAACTTCCCGAAGAAAGACGCGTTGGGGAAGCCGAGGATGTTGGCGACTTCCTTGATCGAACGGTCGGTAGAGCGCAGATAGTAGTCAATGTCGGCAAGGGTGTACTCTTCAATCCACTGTAGGGCGGTCTTCCCAGAGTGTTGCTTGCATACCATCGTCAGGTATTTGGGCGTGATGCAGAGCTGGTCAGCATAGTCGGTCACCTATCGGTGCTTCACCTGACTATTTTGCAGCAGGTCGAGGAAACGTGGGAAGAGATCGCCGCTCTGCCCTTTCTCCTTGGGTAAGTCCTGATAGTCGTTCTCCCTGAGTAACATTCCCCCTAATCCCATGAGGGCACCTTGGATGAACGACTGCACCACTTCTTTCTTGTTGGCATTCTCACCGTAGTCTAAGCAAAAGCGGATGACATCATAGATTTTACGTACGAACTCCAGGTCGATGTCGCTCAGTTGCCGTTCCTGTATCTTCTTCACATATACGGCGTGGTTCCAAATATCGAGGTAGGGACGTAGGAACCGCTGGATGATATGGTTGGTCAGGAAGATCGCCTTGCATTCGAAGTCTACGCTGAAGAGATAGTTGTCGATGGTGGTGTTGGGCGGGAACATGACAAGCTGGTTCTTGCCAAAGGTGCACCGTTGATCGTTGACATCTACCTGATGGTCCCATTGTAACAAACGATGATGCCGTTCATTTTCATGCGCATCGGATTGGCGGCGACAATATCGCGGATATTATCCACGATGATGATATCGTCGTCGGAATAGTCGATTGTCAGCGCATTGTGATTGTCGCTGTTGTAGAAACCTTCTGCGAGCTGCTGGTTGTTATTGGTGATTTCTATTATCTTTTTTTCCATTCGTCATGTTCTTTAATGTCCTATTCTGTATGCAAAGATGGTGAATTTTGTTGAGATATCAATGTTCTTCAAAGGAAAATGAATGTTCTATAAGAACGAATCAATAAAAATGGGACGTTCTGTTTCCTTTTTGGGACATATAAATATTGGAAAAAGGCAGTTACTTTGCATCCGAAACAGAAACGTGAATCATAGAACATGAAGATGAAAAGAGACTTATGTATTTCAGGGATCATCGTGTTGGCAGGACTGTTGGTCGCTGGTTGCCAGGGCGAGAAAGAAAAGTCCGCAGACCGTGCGGTGCGTGTGGAGACAACCATTGTGAGCGATGTATCGGCTACTTGGGGCAACAGCTATGCTGGTACGGTAGAGGGTACCAACGCGGTGGCATTGAGCTTTTCCTCTGCAGGGACCATCCAGCGTTTGGATATCAGTGAAGGACAGGCCGTCAAACGTTGTCAACTGTTGGGCACGGTGGACGCTACTACTACGGGCAATGCCTTGCTCGCCGCCCGCGCTGCCACCCAACAGGCGGAGGATGCCTTGGCACAGGCAGAAGACAGTTACCGTCGCATGAAACAATTGCACGCTGCCGGATCACTGCCCGACATACAATGGGTGGACGTACAGACCAAGGTGAGTCAGGCTCGGGCTATGGTGCGCCAGGCTCGAGCCGCTGAGACCATCGCCCGCAAGTCTGTTCTGAATTGAATATGCTTATCTTCCAAT
>CAJLYG010000011.1 GCA_905210845.1 uncultured Prevotella sp. | reverse complement strand
GACGCTCTTCGTAAAGGTCCTTCCTTGGATCATTCTCCTTGCGCTCCATCGGGCAGGAGGCATATTTGTATTTCATGACGAGCTTGGCATTGCATGGGCGACAAGGAGCAGCCGACCCGTTTACAGTGATGACCACAGGCAACGGGGCAACGACGGTTTCCACGCCACCGTCAATATGGCGCCGTATGGTAGCCTTCCCGCCTTCTACCTTCAGGATCTCCTCTGCATAGGTGACTTGGTTCAGCCCTAATTTCTGGGCGACCTGAGGACCTACCTGCGCAGTGTCTCCATCAATGGCTTGACGGCCACCGATGACAATGTCTACGTTCCCTATTTTCTTGATGGCGGTAGCAAGAGCATAAGAAGTAGCCAAGGTGTCAGCCCCGGCAAAAAGGCGGTCTGTCAACAGCCATCCTGTATCAGCACCACGATAGAGGCCTTGGCGGATAATTTCTCCTGCACGTGGAGGACCCATCGTGAGAACACCTACGGTAGAACCCGGGTTTTGCTCTTTCAAGCGAAGAGCCTGCTCCAGGGCGTTCAAGTCTTCGGGATTGAAGATAGCAGGCAGGGCTGCGCGGTTCACGGTTCCCTCAGCGGTCATCGCATCCTTGCCTACATTCCTTGTGTCTGGTACTTGCTTGGCAAGTACAACAATTTTCAAACTCATATTTAAAATCGTATTGTGAAATATTGGCGACAAAATTACAAACTTTTTACTTCGTGGCAAAATAAATGGTTGTAAAAATGCACAAATGATGTTGAAATGCGCACATATTCAACGATTTGTGCAATTTCTGATAAAACGGTCAGAGCCCTTTGGCGCGTGCTTCATGGATGTAGGATAGTCACTTCTCACGTTCCTGATGGATAGTTATTATACTCGCCTATCCTCCAGGATCGTTTCTTGAAAGATATTCTATAAAAAAATTCTTTTCCTTGTGCGTTATTCGCCATAAAACTTCCATAAAAGTAGAAACCGTTAGACATTATAATTATTAATAACAAACCATTTATCCATGAAAAAAGTAAAGTATAAAAAACATGGGAGTATCGCTAGGCTGTTACTCACCATTGTCTGCTTGTTCGTGGCCTTGACAATTGGGGCTCAAAGCGTGAAGTTCACAGGAGGAAGCATGACGCTGAAAGCTGCGTTTGCCACGATTGAGAAACAGACGAGATTGTCGGTAGACTATAATACCGCAACCATCAACACTGATCTTATCGTTAATGTGCGAGGTGCCAGTGGCACTGTAAGGAATGCCCTCGATGCTATTTTGAAGGGTACAGGATATACTTATGAATTGAGTCCGGGGCATATTCTTATCAAAAAGGACAATAGGCAAGTTGAGAAAAGCAAGCCCCATTCCTCTCCTCTTAATAATAAGGTTAAGGTCACAGGAGTCGTCAGAGATGAAAAGGGAGAGCCCATTATTGGCGCTACTGTGAAAGAAAGGGGATCAAGCACGGGGACTGTCACGGATATAAATGGTAATTTTACGATCATGGCTGACCCTAATGAGAAGTTAGAAGTTTCATATATAGGCTTTACTTCTAAGATTATTAATCCTGAGGAGAATGATAATTTTAATATTGTATTAACAGAAAATACTCAGATGATCAGCGATGTGGTAGTTGTAGGCTATGGCGTTGAACGTAAAGTAGATGTTGTCGGCTCTATCTCCACGATTTCTTCTGATAAATTGCAAAATAGATCCACTCCTTCTGTTACGAATGCCTTAATGGGCATGATGCCAGGCGTTACTGTCACTCAAACGTCAGGAAGTCCGGGTGCCGATGCTGGAACGATACGAGTCAGGGGAGTAGGTTCGTTTGGAGCGACGCCAAGCGCGTTGATCTTGATTGATGGTATTCCCGGTACGTTAAGTGATATCCATATGGAAGACATCGAGAATATATCTGTGTTAAAGGATGCTTCTACAGCTGCCATTTATGGTTCACGAGCCGCCAATGGTGTTATATTGGTGACGACGAAGACCGGCACGGAAGGTAAGACACGTGTTAATTATAATGGCTATGTAGGTGTAGCTTCGGCAACGGAATTACCCAATAAGGTAGATACTTGGGAGTACGCGACTTTGTATAATATTGCCAATGGTTCGGAAGTGTACTCGCGGGAAGAAATACAAAAGTTCAAAGATGGAAGTGATCCTGACAATTATGCGAATAATAGGTACATAGATGAAATTTTTAAATCAGCTTTTCAGTCAGGGCATGATTTGTCAATTAGTGGGGGGAGCAAAACTAACAAATATATGATTTCATTTGGATATTTATATCAAGATGGTATCATCAGGAAGAATAATTACCAACGTTATAACGCGCGAGTAAATCTTATAACACAACTTTGGCCTAAGATAACTCTCACTTCTAGGATACAGGGCGTATATGGATTAAGGAAACAACCAGAAGTCCCCTATGGGAAAGACACAGCTGGACTAAATACCATTATTTCAAACTCTGTACGTTGGCCGGGTACAGTTCCTACGAAATTGAAAAATGGAAATTATGGCGGAGGTGAAGAAGGGTATGGCACTTCTGTCATGTGGATAGAATCCAAATCATTTAACAAATATGACAAACATAACTTTAGTATCAATGAGCAATTAGACTATAGCCCTATCAAGGAGATAAAGATATCCTTAATTGGTGCCTATAATTATACGTCAGATGAAACGCGGGATTTCCGTTCCTCTTTTGTGACAGATGTAAAGACGTCCACTAACAATCAGTTCATCAATAGCACGTCAAAGGCTATCTATAAGACATTCCAAGCAACGGTAAATTTCAACAAGAAGTTAGGTGAACATGAGATGTCAGCTTTGCTTGGATACTCTTGGGAGCAGGAAGATGATAGGTATCTTAGTGCCACGCGTAATAACCTTCCAAGTGACGACTATCCAGAAATTGACACTGGTGATGCTGATCAATCCAGCAATTCCGGTGGAGGATATGGATGGGCGTTACAGTCTGTCTTTGGAAGAGCCAAGTATAATTATAATGAACGTTATTTAGCTGAATTTACTTTTCGATATGATGGGTCTTCCCGCTTTCCTAAGGACAAGCGGTATGCGTTCTTTCCTTCTGTAGCCGTAGGATGGAGAATTTCAGAAGAGAAATTCATGAAGAATACACGGGGATGGGTAGACAATCTTAAGATCAAAGCCTCAATAGGGAAGTTAGGTAATCAAAATATAGGTAATTATCCTTATCAATCGGTATATAATTTAGGCTATAATTATTCTTTTGGAGGAAAACTTTATCAAGGAGTGGCAATGACGACTGCTGTTGATCCGACTCTGCATTGGGAATCCACGCAGACACAAGACATTGGGATAGAAGGATCTTTCTGGCATCAGAAGTTGACTTTTGATGTGAGCTATTTCCATCGCAAGACCACGGATATTCTTTTTTCTCCGTCAGCTAGTATCTCAAGCGTCTATGGATTTTCATTATCTCAAATGAATATGGGGGAACTTCAAAACAATGGCATCGAATTACAGTTGGGTCATTATCATAAAATAGGAGAACTCGAATATCATATCTTGGGGAACTTCTCCTACATCAAGAATAAAGTGCTATCCTTGGGATTAGCTAATGTTACGCAAAATAATGGACTCGTAGGTAATGGAACTTACTTTGTTGGCTATCCCATGAATATTTATTATGGCTATAAAACGGATGGCGTTTTCATTAATGAAGAGGACAAGAAAAGTTGGTATGACCAATCGTCTATTGCCCCTGATTCAAAAGTAGGTGATATTAGATACGTGGATATCAATGGAGATGGGAAGGTTACATCAGATGATCGTGTTGTTTTGGGTTCCCGCATACCTAAGTATACGTATGGAATCACTATGGGATGTAATTATAAAGGCTTTGATTTCTCAGGCCAAATACAAGGAGTTGCAGGAGTAAAAGGTATGTTAAGTGGTTATGCTGGTTGGGCTTTTACTGGCTATGGGTCCATACAAAAATGGCAGGCAGAAGGATATTTCAAGGCGGATAATCCCGAAAGATACCCGAAGTATCCAAGATTGGAGGTTATACCCAATAGTGGAATTGGTGGATCCAATAATACCTTGTTGTCTGATTTCTGGGTAAGAAATGCTTCGTATTGCCGAATCAAATCCGTACAATTAGGATATACTATCCCTAAGAATGCAGTTAAGGTATTGGGAGTAAACAATATTAGGTGCTATGTCCAGTGCGAAAATCCTCTTACGTTCCATCATTTCCCAGAAGGTTGGGATCCTGAAATTGATACGAGTGGGAGCTATTATCCTATTCTCAAGACTTATACGTTCGGTTTGAATATTAATTTTTAATTCGAAGAAGATGAAAAGATTTAATAAATTTGTATATATCATCCTGTGCATCTTGTGTGTCTTTACATCATGCGATTTGGATAGGTCGCCACTTACATCGTATGCAACTGATGGTTTTATGAAAAGCGACCAAAATGCCATGCTTGCATTAACAGGGCTTTATCATGCTAATATTGTTTTCGGCAGTGAAGAATATTCGCCATCTGATTGGTGGAGTTATCAAGGACTCCTGATGCTCGATATATGTTCCGATAACGGTTGGGACAGGCGAGGACTGAACAGTAATATTGGCATCATTGCGTCAGGTAATCTTAGCGCAGCAAGGAGTGGCGCAACTTCTACGTATTGGAGTTTGTCCTATCAAAAGATCGCCCGTTGTAATGACTTCCTGGAAAAACTCAAAAATGCCGTAGGTATTTCTGAGACGAATATGAAAAGGTATGAGGCGGAAGCCCGTTTCCTTCGTGCTACACAATACTTTTATTTATGTTCCTTTTTTCATGATGTTCCTTTAGTCGAACATACGATGACTAAGGATGAGGCTAACTCTGTATCAAAAACGCCACGAGATGAAGTCGCAAAGTGGGCAATGAATGAATTCTCTGAGGCTGCCGCAGCATTACCGAAATGGTCGGAAGTAGCAGCTGAAGGTAATTATGGACGGGCCACAAAGCAAGCTGCATTGACTTTCAAAGGAAGGTTACAGCTTCTCCTACGCCAATGGGCTGATGCAGCTATTACCTATAAGAGTATCATTGACTTGGGAGACAGTGAATTAAGCCCAGACTATAAGGCCCTTTTCCAGCCGTCTACGGCAAATGCACTTAGTGAGAACCTTTTTATCATGCAGTATGATGACGACAAATGTGGTTCTGGAATGCTGAAACAATTCAATCCGACAATGGATGGCGCGTTAGGAGGTTGGTGCTTGCATAATGTTACGGCAGATTTGTTTGAAGCTTATCAATTTTCTGATGGTTCTACATTTAGTTACAATGATCCGAAATATGATCCAAATGATTTGGCTAAGAACCGTGACCCTAGGCTTGCAGAGACGATTTATTGGAATGGATGTGCTTTTGGACAAGGCATTTATAATTGTGACCCGGATCATAACGCAGGCAATGGCAAGGACGGGTTGCACCCATCTTACCAAAGCACGAAGACTGGATATATGATGAGGAAATACATCGATGAAAACTACATTTATAATGGAGGGGATAATAATAAGTATCCAGCAAAATTGCCCATTATACGCTATGCAGAGGTCTTGCTTAGTTATGTCGAGGCCAAGATGGAGGCAGGGACGCTGACAGCTTCCGATCTACAATATTTAAATATGGTACGGCGCCGCTCAAACATGCCGGATATCACCACCACGAATACGGAAGAATTGAGACCTTTATTGAGGAACGAAAGACGTGTAGAGCTGGCATTGGAAGGTATTCGGCTATGGGATTTACTCCGTTGGAATATTGCCAAGGATAAACTCACAGGAGATGTCTGGGGTGCTTCTTTCCCGAACTCTGATGCAACGACACGACGCAACCAATCGAATGGGAAAACAGATCCTATGGGTGTAAACCGTTGGTATGTTGGAACAAGGAACTTCGCAGCAGGTCCTTCTATCTGGCCTATTCCACAAAGCGAGCAAGACATTAATCCTAATTTAAAATAAAAGAATATGAATAAGAATCCAATAAGTCTATTTGCCCTTACTGTGTTTGCTTTTCACGGGATGGAGGCTTATGCCCAGCAACGTCCGAATGTCATCTTCATTTATGCAGACGACCTGGGATATGGTGACCTGGAATGTTATGGTGCCAAGAACGTTCAAACGCCAAATGTAAATCGACTTGCTGCTGAAGGATGTCGTTTTACGAATGCCTTTGCTGTTGCGGCAACGAGCACGCCTTCACGATATTCTCTCCTTACTGGAGAATATTCATGGAGGCGCAAGGGCACCGACATAGCGAGAGGAGATGCAGGAATGATTATTCGACCAGAACAATACACAATTGCTGATCTCTTCAAAAATGAAGGATATGCCACAGGTGCTTTTGGAAAATGGCATCTTGGCTTAGGTGACAAGACCGGGGAGCAAGACTGGAATGCTCCACTTCCTTGTGGCTTGGGGGATTTAGGCTTCGATTATTCCTATATTATGGCTGCAACTGGCGATCGGGTTCCTTGTGTGTTTATTGAAAATGGACGAGTAGCCAATTGGGATCCTAACGCCCCTATAGAAGTGAGTTATTCCCATCCTTTTCCGGGAGAACCCACGGGAAAGTCTAATCCAGAGCTATGCTATAACCAAATGTGGGATTTTGGTCACAATATGGCTATCGTGAATGGTATTGGTCGCATTGGTTATATGAAAGGTGGCGGAAAAGCCTTATGGAAAGATGAAAACATTGCTGATTCTATTATCTCCCATGCGGTAAGGTTCATCCAAGAACATCGGCGCGAACCCTTCTTCATGTACGTAGCTACTAATGATATCCATGTGCCACGCTTCCCCAATGCACGTTTCCGCGGAAAGACAAACATGGGCGTTCGTGGGGATGCTATTGTGCAGTTCGATTGGACTGTGGGTGAGATTATGAAAACGCTCAAAAGATTGAGGATAGAGGATAATACTCTTGTGATTTTGACAAGTGATAATGGTCCTGTCGTCAATGATGGTTATAAGGATCAGGCTAATGAACTCCTAAATGGTCATAGCCCTGCAGGTCCACTACGTGGCAACAAATATAGTGCCTTTGAGGGTGGGACGCGCGTTCCATTCATCGTGCGTTGGCCCAAACAAGTGAAGGCTGGCAGTGAATCTGGAGCACTTGTGTCTCAGATAGACTTCTTCTCATCTATGGCAAAAATGCTCAATGCCAGAGTTCCGAAAGGCGCTGCCCCTGATAGTTGGGATTCATGGGAGACTTGGACGAATCAGGTACAAACTGATCGCTCTTGGATCGTGGAACAAGCCCTTGACCATACTCTCTCTATAAGAAATAAAGGATGGAAATATATTGAGCCCAGTGATACTAAAGTAAAACTGATGAAAGAAGAAAATGTGGAAACTGGCTATGCTTCCGAGCCACAACTCTATAGAGTTGACAAAGATGTCCATGAAAACGACAATGTGGCGACCAAGTATCCAGACATACTTTTCCAATTGCAAGCACAATTGAGGAAGATTGCTAAAAATAGGGTAGACAATAGGTAAGGAAGTTTCTTCTGAGATCGTAAATAATTATTTTTTCAACATTATTAAGAACGAAGTCATATAAAGATTATACTATGGATCATTATAATCAAATATTAACTGCCTCATATCTATTTTCCATGCTAATAGGCAGACAGTTACAGCTCACAATTATAAACATCCCAATGTTATTATTATTTTGGGCGATGACATTGGATATGGTGATCTCGGCTGTTATGGTGCACATCTTATTAATACGCCGTCAATAGATTCTATTGCTTCTCATGGGGTTCGCTTCACGAATTGCTATGCGCCAGCTTCTACCTCGTCTCCATCGCGCTATGCTTTGCTTACTGGTGAATATGCTTGGCGCAAGCAAGTTGGAATACTACCTGCAGATGCGCCATTATGCATTGATACTGCCAAAATTACTTTGCCTTCTCTGATGAAACGAAATGGATATCACTGCTATTGTAGGCAAATGGCATTTGGGATTAGGTACAAAAGAAAGACCTGTAGATTTTAATGGATATATAGGCACTGGTCCTTTATCTATAGGATTTAGTTATGCTTATTATTTTCCAGCAACGAATGATCGTGTTCCTTGTGTCTTTATAGAAAACACACATGTAGATCGACTTAGAAAAGGTGACTCTCTCTTGGTATCCTACCGCCATAAGATAGGCGATATGCCCACGGGGCGTTGTAGACCGGATCTTTTGAAGATTAAACCTCATTTGGGACATGATGCTACTATTGTTAATGGAATTAGTCGTATAGGGTGGCAAGATGGTGGCATAAGTGCTTTCTGGAAAGATGAAAAAATGTCAGAGGCCTTACTTGATAAAGCTAAAAAATATATTTGTCAGCATGTGCATTCTCCTTTTTTTCTTTACTATGCTACAAATAATGCACACGAACCTCGAGTGCCATCAAAATGTTTCCGTGGAAAATCAAAAGCTGGTATCTATGGGGATGTTATAGAAGAATTTGACTATTGTGTAGGGGAAATAGTCAAAGCTTTGAAGGAACAAGGTATATTAGATAACACTCTTATTATAGTCACAAGTGATAATGGTCCTATGGTTAAGGAAGGTTATGAGGATGGGGCTCTTGAACATATTAACCATCATGACCCTTATGGAGGCTTACATGGAGAGAAGTACTCTTTATATGAAGGCGGAACGCGAATGCCATTCATCGTCTCATGGCCAAAATGTATACAACGTCATTTTATACAGCGGCAGAACTATTGTTATATTGACATGTTAGCGACATTAGCAAGGCTTTTGGACTTACCGATCACAGAAGAGGAATGCCAAGATAGTCGCGATGGCTCAGCTTTGTTTTTGAAAGAAAATGCGCCTTTATATCGCGATTATGTCCTCACGCAGAATAATGGTGGTAAGATAGCAGTGAGGTCAGGTTTTTGGAAATTTATCCCACATCAAGGGAGGATGGGACCAGAACTTTATGACCTTAGCACGGATCCATCTGAATTGCATAATATGGTGATTTCTTATCCGAATGTTGCAGCACGTTTACAAAAACAACTGATGAGAGATGTCCCTATGCTCGAATTGTCCAAATAGAAAAGATTATTTCTTAGCTGACAATGAGGATGCGTCAAAATCCTGATGCATCCTCTTTTTCGTATTGTTTAATCGAGTAGGTGGAAAACGCAAATTGTAGGTGCTTTTTTCTAACCAAAGATCTTCCATGTAGGTTTCTTTTCTTGGACAATTTTATAGTCCATAGTGATTTTTTTGTAAATAGGTTGGCAGGTTGTCAAATCCCAGCGTTTATCGGGCTTGCAACCTGATTTTAGGTTGTCAAAGGTTGCCACGAGGTTGCCAACTTCACTCGTCATTTTCTTCCACGGCATAGCATCTATGGGGCTGTATGCTCCTCCTTCATTCATGCCCTTTGCGTCTCACGGAGCGATACATGCACCGCATTTTCAGTTGCTCGCTTTCGCGCACATTTTCTCGCCATGGTAGAGTCCCAAGCTTGGCTCTGCTCATTTGGCTGAACGAAAACGTTCCATGTCAATCCATATCATGATCAGTATATAAAATGTAAAGCTATCATGCAAAATTCTCGAGAGAATTTTATCCAATCGTGGATGTATTGCAAAGCAAAAGCATAAGTGGTCCAATAAATTCTCTCGAGAATTTAGCGGAAGATGTGCTTTTTCTGTCAACCTCGTGTCAACCTTTGACAACCTAAAATCAGGTTGCAAGCCCGATAAACACTGGGATTTGACAACCTGTCAACCTATAGGATAAAAAATCTCATGTACAAATCCAGATTGGATTCTGCTACCGCGACAATAAGTTTTTCACCGGTCTCAAGCCAATCATCATAGCCTGTGATGTACACGCCATTATCCTTCATCGATCTTCCCCAAACAATGGATCTTCAGGATAGACCCCAGTAGGTTCTTGCTCGTATGCCTTTACTAAGGATGTTGGGGCATATTTTTTCAAGGCTACCAAACGAAACATATATGCTTCAAACCATCGGTTACTCATAATAACATATCCTCCATTGACGCCGAAGCCAGGGCCAAAGGTGTTTTCTGCTTTCCATCTTATAGGGTTCTCCTGTGCATCGAGGTCAACAGCAGTCAATGCCATAGCATGGGTTGAGCCACTATCATAGGTAGAGATACGATCAGCCTTGCTCATCTGGAAGGAAGTTCCGAAAAGACTGTCGTAATTATAATTGTCTAAATCACAATAAGCAGTACTGTTATTACGTTGTTTCTCGGAATCATAAGAACTATACATCTTTATACCATCTTTGATACTTGCAACGGCTATAGTTTCAATGTCTTTCATTGGGAGGTTAAGATATTTCCAGTCATGTCCATCATAGAGATGGCGTGCATATAGAACCTTGTAGGTCTTGTAATATGGTCGCCGAGGATCATTCATTACCATAATGTAATCATCATAATTCAACTCTCCTATGGTCGCCTTATAAAACGTCATAGGAGTATATTCTCTTTCCTGTGTTACCGGTTGGCCTTGTGCATTTTTAAAGGCATATTTGAAATGCTTCACAGGAGTTCCTACAGCTAAAGAAAGCATATTGTAGACTATTCCTAACATCTCTGTCTTTCGCTTAGTGATGGATGTTTCTGTTTGCCCTTCATGGACCATCCTGCGTAATTCGAGTCCAAACATCCGTAATTTCCTATTTAATAGCTGCGTGATCTTTTTATTGTGATTTGCTTGATAGGTTTCTTGCTGTGCAGAGGCAGGAACAAGACCATATTTGCGAATCAAGTCAATGATGCCACAGAATGTACCGCCATCATGAAGAGGCTTCTTAAAAAAGAATGTAACACGAGTATCATCCATTGGTTTATAGGCGGTATCGATGCAACCTTGAAGCATCAAGTTGGACTTTTCCAATTGGTCATAAAAGTACAAGTAAGCACGAGAATATTCTACGGTCATTGTATCCTGGTGTGCTTTGGCAAAAGCGCCCCTGAGCACATTTAGTCCAGTAAAGCACCAGCAGCGTCCACTCTCATATTGATTTTGGATATTCTGTTTTACGGTTTCATACATAAAATGGGGATTTGTTTGCTCCAAACGAGAAGCGTTTAGGGCAAGGCTGTCAATATTGTTGGATGCCATTGAATGCTGAAGACCCTTCAGTGTAGGGCTTTTGGGCTGGGCATTCTCTATTTGTCGCAACATCTTAAAGGAAATACCTCCTTTTAATGTCTGCCCTTGCATTGTAAATGATAAGATTAGAAATGCAACAAGTATATATGATCGAAAATTGTCATTCAAAGAATTATGTCTCATCGCTCCATGCCCTTCCATAGCTCTTTATCAACGTATTCATATATTTTTTTCACTTTTTCGATATCCAATTTACCGTTGGAATACATCGCCTTGACAACGGGCTCATATGTTTTCATCATATCTTTCTCATAGGTTTCATTCTTCTGAAGAAGTCCGGTTCCATCTGGTCGCCAAAGCAGATCCCAATGAAAGTAACGGTTAGCATCATCTCCTGAATGATAAGAATACACCTTTTGCTGTAATTGGTGAGCTCTCCAGGATGAAAACGAAGTCTTTATATCATCGCTATATCCTAAGATTTGCGGGATTAGGTATGCATCTTTCACCCATACTGGAACTGCAGGTGTGACAGGTGGATATCCCAATACTACCCAGATCGTAGTTAATTCTGGGCTTTCTGTCGGCTTCACCCCTTGGATGGCAACAGCACATGAAGATGTCCTGCGGGCGATAAAGTCTTGCTCGACAAACCATCCTTTGGTCTGGGGCGAATTGTAATGACCACTTGTTAAATCAATGCCCATGAGAGGATTACGGAAAGAACGGGATAGTTTTTGAAGAAGCCATTGAGGCGTAATATTTTGAGATACGCTTTTCAGGCGAATTTGATGATATGCCTCATTATAACGGACATAGCCCAACCCATGATCCTCTTTCCCACTGAAGGAAAAATTCGTTCGTACGAGGAAACCTTCTTCAGACCGATTGACATCCCAAAAAGTATAATGAGCAGATCCAACCTCAAAGTATGCAGCTCCACCCTTTGCGTCAATGACCCCATAATTAGTCGCAACATGCATAGGGCGGGAGAGCGTGTCCAATAAATGTTTAAACTCAGCAACGGTAGCACAAGTCTCCAATGCCATTTTCATGATGATGCCATTATGATGCCAGTCCTTACTTTCTTTGTCTTCTGTTAGATTATAGGATAAAGTATTAATAATAGAGAAACCTGCTTCATTAGTCCCGCCCCATACTTCATGGGGACTTGCATATTCCTTGCTATCAACAATAGCCACATATCGATACTTAGTCCCTTGATAATATCCAATACTGTTTGCCCATGTTTCTGTATCTCGCGACTTCCATAATATAGGTCTTCCGTCTGCAGTCAATCTCCCGGATATGATAGCAGACGTACAGGCATTGCCCCTGATGGAGACAAAGAACATCACTAATAGAAATAATAAATTTAGAAATTTCATTGATTTTTGATTTTATATGACTGAGACTTTATACGGATCTTACATCCTACAAAAGCATACAACATAACAGCTATAAAGCAAGGAATGCATATCCAATAAGCATGCTGATTACCATAAGCGTCTTTTAGAAACCCAAAAAGCGTTGGAATAACAGCTCCACCTACAATACTCGTAACTAGAATCGCTGAACCTGTTTTGGTAAACTTTCCTAAATCAGTCAAAGCCAATGGCCAAATGGATGGATACATTAAAGAACATCCTAAGGAAATGAAATAGACACAATAAATGGATATGTTCGCAGGCAAAAATATAACGAACAAGGAGCCAATAATAGCAATGGCGGAACAAATCCTCAACGCATTGATTTGTGAGAGATACTTGGGAATCAATACAATACCGCCAATATATCCTGTTACCATACCCAAACTGGGGTAAATGGAATAATGAGTTGGGTCGGCAAGTCCTAAACTGTTGGCATAGTCTACAGTCGTAGCATCCGCCACAGTCTCAACACCAACATAAAGAAACAACGTTATCCCTCCTAATATCAAGTGAGGAAACTGCCAAATACTTGTTTTATTGGCGGCATAAGGACAATCTTCTATGTTTTCTTCACCGGTAGCCTTAATTTCTTGGAGAGGGGACTTTAGCATGACGATTGCCATGCCGATAGAAAAGAAAGCTATTAATGCAAAAGGACGCTTTATATCCATCAGTCCTACATCTTGCAAAGGCTTTCCTATCATCCAAGTTAAAGCAATGGGGGCTATTGACCAAGCAAGAGCATTACAGCATCCCATTAAGCTCATTCTCCGAGCTGCACTTTCTATAGGTCCCAGAATTGTGACATAAGGATTGATAGCAGATTGTAAGATGGCATTTGCTGTTCCACTGATAAAAGAAGCTATCAGAAACAAACTGAACGATTTCATGAAAGCTGAAGGAATAAAGAGAAGGAAGGCAATGGAAAAGCATAAGAATGATAGTGCCATCGTTCGCTTGTATCCAACTTTTTTTATGACAAGAGTTGCTGGATATGAAAATGCAAGGAATGCAGAGAAATTTGCCGCCAATACTAAATAAGAGTATCCAGATGATATTTTTAAGGCTGTCTGAAGGAGTGGTATCAGATAACTGTTAATGCCAAGGGTAAAGCCCACGGTAAAAAACATGGCACCAATATAAATCAAAGGTATCAGATATGAATTGGTTCTCATTTCTTAGCATTTTTTATTAATGAATACTGTGGTAGTCTACTAAACCATCAATAGGATATCTTATAATCTTTCCCATTTTCATGCCAAAAGAAGAAACCACCTTTTCCAAGTAGTCATGAAAACAATAGGCAATTGATCCTACACAATTGAACTCATAGGCTTGATAGTTTGGATAATGCGTGATAATCTTTTCAAAAAGATCATAAAACGATCTTTCAACAAGATTTCTAAAATAGGGATTTTCATCCTGAAGATGATCTCCTATAAACTTGCTAAAATGAGCACACCATCTATTTGGATACGGCTTCGTATATATCTGATCAATGATTTCATCACCACTCATCTTAACATAATCAGCAACCATTTTCCAGACATCATTGGGCATGTTATGTCGGATATAATCAATCATTAATTGTTTGCCCATATAGGCTCCACTCCCTTCATCCCCCAAAATAAATCCTAAAGAATCAATGTTGAGAGCTATTTTTTGACCATCATAGAGACAACTGTTTGTTCCAGTACCAAGAATTGCTGCAAATCCAGGACGGTCACCTAACAAAGCACGGGCACTTGCCAATAAGTCCATTTCAACAAAGATAGTGCTTGCATTTGGAAAAATGCCATGGAGCACAGAGCGAACAAATGGAAATTGTAATTCTGTTACACCTGCTCCATAGAAATATATCTCTGTTATTTCTGCCTTATTCATGCAAAGAGGCAAGGAATTTTGGATATCTTTTGACATGTACTCTGCCGTGATATAATTGGGATTATAACCTGCACTCGTAAAACGAATGCAGGTTTTGTCATGCTGTAAACATGCCCAATCTGTCTTTGTCGATCCGCTGTCTGCAATTAGTTTCATTTGATAATTTGTTGTTGTTTCAAGTATGCTTCAGTCTTTTTTACACTGCCACATTTCTCTATCATTTTCTTACAGTAGTCATAGTCTGATAGTTCTGGATTGCGCTCCATAAGCATCCTGACAGAGCGATCAATTACTTTGTCATTAATCAAATTTGCATTGACCATCATATTATCTTCCACGCGACCGAGTCTGATCATCAAGGTAGTAGAGATCATGTCACAGATGAGTTTCTGGGAAGTCCCAGCTTTCATACGGGTGCTACCTGTGACGAACTCTGGTCCTGTAATGACTTCTACAGGATAGTCGCTATATTTAGATATTGGGGCATCAGGATTATTGACAAACGATCCAGTTGTAATACCATTTTCTTTGCATTTTTTGAGTGTGGCCAATACATACGGAGTAGTTCCACTCGCCGAAATTCCAACTACTATATCCTGCTCGGAGATATGCTTACTTTTCAAGGTTTGCCATCCTTCTTCTGTGTCGTCTTCCTTTTCTTCTAAATCAAGGACCAAGTTCTCTACTCCCCCAGCAAGAACGCATTGTATCATTTCCGGATCAATGCCATAAGTGTTTGGTAACTCCAGGACATCATCAACTGCTAAATGTCCTCCAGTTCCACATCCGCAATAGAACATTCTGCCCCCATTCTTTAGTTTCTCTTCAATAGCTTCAATCAGCCTTGCAAGGTCTGGAAGGACCTTTTGAATAGCTAAAGGAACAGTTTGATCTTCTTGATTGATTAATGTTACCAGTTCATCTACTGATTTTTTTTCCAAGTGCCGATACTTGGAAGGTTGTTCTGTTAATCTTAATGTCATCATATGATTATTTCTATAAATTGTTATTGAGTATTATTTATTTTTCTTCTTAGACAGAAAGAAAGCATTGTACATTGACAAAACGTTAGAAGCTTTTTTGCATGATCTTACCCAATGCATGCCCCTTACGGAAAGCTATAGCCTTGACAACCTGGGACTTGTTAATGGTAAATGGCGAAGTATATAAGGTTGAAGAGGATGTTGGAGTACTTCCATCAAGAGTATATCTGATTTCTGAGTCGGGTGCATCTACATTCATCACAATGACCTTATCCCAAGCATCATCCTTGTAAGCCTCTATTTGGACATTGTAGAAAGCATGGCAATAGTTGACATTTAAATTGTCAAGACGGTGGAAATGATATTCGAGACGGTGGATGAAGCTTTTCCAGTCCTTGTTTTCCTTACTACTCCAGGCTGATTCACTAATAGCGCATGCCCTCGGATAAGCCATATATTCTACTCTCTTCATATCTTTCATATATTCAGTCCAGACACAACCTTGGACGCCAATAATATAGTCTTGGTCTTCTTTGCTTAGAGAATCAGGTACAGGCTCATAATCATACATTGTCTTTAACGTCGTCAAGTCCCCCATGCAGATCTGTTCTGTTTCAGGATCTGCTTGATAGTAATCAAGATAATATTTTGAGTAGGGTGTCATTACTACCTCATGGTGCATTTTAGCTGCAGTGATTCCACCTTGTTCTTCCAGCCAAGTCATGACCTTAGCGTTTGGAGCTATTCCACCTTGCAAGATCTCATCCCAGCCTATAATCTCATGCCCATGCTCATTGGCAAATTTTTCTATGCGCTTAATGAAGTAACTTTGTAGTTCATCTTCGTTCTTTAATCCAAGTTTCTTGATCAAGGCCTGGCAATGTGGACATTTTTTCCAACTGCTTTTAGGACATTCATCGCCGCCAATATGTATAATCTTAGAAGGGAATAGCTTAAAAACCTCCAACAAGACATTCTCTAAAAACGAGAATGTTTCTTCTTTTGGACAGTACACTTGTCGATAAATGCCCCATCGAGTTCCTACTTCATATTTGTTTTCCAACTGGCAAGATAGTTCCGGATAGCAAGCGATCGCAGATAAAGCATGTCCCGGCATCTCAATCTCAGGTATAATGGTGACGAATCGATCGGATGCGTATTTGACGATGTCTCGTATCTCTTCCTGTGTATAATATCCTCCGTAAGGAATACCATCAAAGATTTTAGACTTATAAGAGCCTACTACAGTCTCTTTTCTGATTGAGCCTTTTTCTGTCAACAAAGGGTATTTCATGATTTGTAATCTCCATCCTTGATCTTCTGTAAGATGCCAATGAAAGATGTTCCCCTTGTGTAGTGCAATCAAGTCTATATAGCGTTTAATATCTTGTGGAGAAAAGAAATGACTGCATACATCAAGATGTTGACCTCGCCAAATGAACCTGGGCTTGTCGTCAATCTGGCAGCATGGAACAGAAAATACCACTTTTGATATCTTTAAGCCAAAGATGTCCGGTGGCAAAAGTTGATAAAGAGACTGCAATCCATAAAACGCCCCATTAGCCTGGCTACTTTCTATCACGATAGACTTGGATGATACTTTTAGGCGATATGCTTCTTTCCCCAAATTATTTACTTTTTTGAAATGGATATAATTACTAACAGGTGGATCTCCCACAATAGATAGCGTATATCCAGCAGTTTGTCGCAATGCCTTTACCAAATAACCAGCCACGCGTTTTACATCATTATCATTAGGCACGACAATGCGAGTATTGGCATTAATCCTAAATTCCCCCTCGTACTCAACGACTTTCAATGGTTGTGGAATGATGTTTATTCTTCCTGCATGAGCAGGAATCATCATTAAGAATGTAAATATGATAGAAGATAATCTATGTATCATTTCTTTTTATTTAAAGTGTTTTTCTACTTCTATGCCAACAGCCTCACCTGTTTGCTTAAATCCACGTGCACGGATGTAATCACCCTTGTTAACTGACAATGCTGACTTGTAAATGGGGGAATGTCTCGTAGGACACGTACCATCCAATGTATAATGGATTTCTGTATCAGGGTCATCTAATGTTAGCTCTACAGACTTTGGATACTTCACTTCATTTCTATCATAGTTGAACAGTACATGATAGAAAGCTTTACTGTAGGCTACATCTTTTTGGTCAAGACGTGCGAATTCTTTTCCCATCCGTTTGCAGAAACTATTCCAATCTTTATTATTTCTATCGCACCATCCAACTTCGGCGAGAGCTATGGCACGAGGAAATCCCATATACTCCACTCGTTTAGGATTTTGGATGAATTCTGTCCAAATACATCCCTGCACGCCCAAAATATACTTATATCGGCTTGAAGAAAGAGTATCTCCAATAGGGAAATAATCATAAACTTTATGAAGTGGCAAGAAAAGCCCTTGAGCTTTTGGCTCCTTTTCAGGATCTTCCTGGTAATAATCAAAATAGCACCATCTGTTAGGGCACATCACGGCATTCATATTCCGCCAAACAGCTTTAACTGCAGGGGCATGACCACGATAGGATAGTGCGATAGTTGAGGGTACAGCACCATCGTCCAAAATATCATCCCAGCCTATCACTCTTTTTCCTTCCTTTTCAAGGAATTTTGTCATGTGCTGTACGAAAAGAGTTTGCAGATCTCCTGCATTGTCAGTACCCAAAACCTTCATTAAATTTCTACAATATTCGCTCTCTTTCCACTGATCTCGTGGACATTCATCGCCTCCAATACTATAATATGGGGAAGGAAACAGTGGCAACAATTCTTTAAAAACGTCCTCTAAAAATTGAAATGTATAAACTGTAGGGGACATGATGTCTTTTTTTATACCCCAACTCGTAGCCACTTTGTACTGACGTTTAGGAAAAACTGCCAATTCTGGATAAGAAGCCAAAGCTGCAGTAGCATGCCCTGGTAACTCTATTTCCGGAACCACTGTCACATAGCGCTGACGTGCATACTCTACAATTTCCTTAATATCATCTTGGCTATAATAACCTCCATGAGGCTTCCCATCTCCTTGCGTACTATTGTATCCACCAGTCTCAGACCGCCAAGCTCCTATTGTCGTCAACTTTGGATATTTCTTTATCTCTATTCTCCATCCTTGGTCATCAGTAAGATGCCAATGGAATATATTTTGCTTGTGCATGGATAATAGATCTATAAATTTAAAGATAAAATCTTTTGGCATGAAGTACCTACCACAATCAAGCATCATTCCTCTATAAGAGAACCGAGGCTCATCTTGTATTTTACAGCATGGTACTGTCCATTTGACTTTTCGATTTACTTTCTTACCATAGATCTCTGCTGGCAGCAATTGACATAGACTTTGCACACCATAAAAAGCGCCATTGGGTGCGGTAGCTATGATGGAAATTTTCTTCTTCTCAATGGTGAGTTGATAAGCTTCTTTATCCATGCCAAGCTTTTTTATGAAAACGATCTGTTGAACTGATGGATTGATGTCGGAAGTCTTTACTTGAATATGATAACCAGATACCGTTCTTAGCTGATGTGCAAAGTTCTGCGCAACATTTATAAAATCAGAATCCTGACAACTTACACAGATCACAGTTGAGGGATCCAATTTGAAAGCTCCCTGCTCCTCTATCAAAGTCTTCGGCTTGGGAATGATCCCATAACGTTGAGCATGTATATTAAGGGTCAGAAACATTAACCCTATTAGAGACATAGTTTTCACGAAAATAACTTTCATAATTATTTGACTTTACTTTTTCAAAGACTTTTCTACGATATCATATAATGCCTTGGAATAGACTTTAGGGAACTTATCTGACAACGGATATGGAGACTTGACATAGACGAACATTTGGTCTTTTTCATAAGCATAATATGGCGTAAGATAAGCATGAGCACTCGGTAAATAAGAATTCTGACCGTTCGTATAGGCGACGAACAACATAGGTTTGTTGATCTCCCTGCGCAACTGTACGTCATATTCATTAAAAGGTTCTCCTTGCGTGAAAAGTATTGGGAACCCTCCAATATTTACAGCAGCAATCTCTACTGGTAAATAGTCATGGATTTTCCCTGATTTATATCGCTCAACCATCTGGTGGCTCCAATTTAAGACATCTCGCTTCCATGTTGGGGAAACTTCTACTGGATTATCAATAATGGATTGTGCAAATCTCATGATGGAATCAGGCGTTATATGATTGATACGGAAAGGAAGGCGTGCCTCCATACAGCAAACTTTGAATTCCTTATTCATTTTAATTTTGTGAAATTTCATTTTTAGGAGAATGGAATCCGCCATCATCTTCCCTTTTTTATAAGAATTCAATGTGTCACTTTTGGGTCCACCAATAGGATCCACATTTCCTGAAGCAGAAGTAAGATGAAAGACCTCTCCACCCCATGACTCTTTCAAAAATTTAGTCTCATATCCAGGGAAATCAGCTGAAACCACATGGCTCCCTGGGCCTAAGCATACCGGATGGCAACAATAATTGACCAAAGAAACAATGGGCTTGTTATCCAGGCCTATTAATCTTAAGACATATACTTCGTGGGTACATGGTCCATTTTTTTCTCCTCGGTTCATATTGATGGCACAGGTCGTATTTCCAAACTCTAAGAAAAATTGTTTGTAGCCATTTTCATCTTTGATGGTCTTGACCGCATTATTTACTATTATCTTGTCATACGTAATGGAATATTTATAGTTACTACCACCAGGAACAGCACTGGATCCTCCCGTCCTAGGAGCAGAATGCGTATGAATATTATGCATAAAAATATGATCCAAAGGAAGACCTGTTTGAGATGAAATGGATTCACGCATGTCAGAAGTCTCATCTATGTCTAGTTCCATCATATCATTTGTAATGATACATACCTTTTCACCTTTAGGACTACGGATGACAAGACAATGACTATACAGATGGGTTTGGACAGATGTGGAGAGTCCTTTCCTAGCTGCAAATCCAGCTAAGACGACATGATCTTCTGGCGTGATGTCCGCAATCCCGATATTACAAGAGAACATATTCTTACCTTGAGCAGGCAGTATATAAAATATAAAAAGAAAAGCGAAACTGAAACTTATTTTTAAAATATTCGTCATATGCTTATAATAGAATTGATGTTGGATACATGGGGACAGGCAAAGAATCTACCTATCCCCACTATTGAAACTTAATAATCAGGATTTTGCTCCAAACTACCCTCACTCTTTGTTATTTCATTTTGAGGAATAGGATAGAGATATTGTTTATTGGTAAACTTTTTCTGAGTCCCCTGCATACTGTGGCAATAGCCGTAATCTATGGTATAGGTCTTCCCTCTATACGAATAGTCGTAGGTATATCCAGGCTGATAAACCCAATTAGTCCCAATATTTTCCTTAGTTTCGGCTCCTTTTACTTGGGCAATACGATATTGTAGAGAATGGTCGGGGTATTCTATCACGACACAACCCATTGCAGGAATGTTCTCATAAAAAGGTGCCAGTTTCCATTGACGTAGATCAAAATATCTGAAGGGTTCAAATGCGAGTTCCACTCTTCGTTCATTGACAATTCTATCAAACAAGGAGGTTCCTGTATCCGTAACAGGAGGCATCTGAACATCAGATCGTGAACGAACTTTGTTCAAATACTTACGGCATGTGACTTCATCACCACATTCATAAGCTGCCTCTGCATAATTTAGGTACATTTCTGCAAGACGGATCCATGGAAACATAATCGTGGTATTTTCTGTCTCTGAGATATCTGCATTTTCTATATGCCATTTTCTGAGACCATATCCAGTATCGTCGCTCTCGTTTCTCCAAAATAAACCTCTTGCAATACGTTTACCATTTTGATCAATATAATAATGATTATCGAAAACTGAATCACGGAATATGCAATCAGAATACAAGATCGTCTTATAGAAACGGGGATCACGACCCATCCACGGCTTATGTGGGTCATATCCTGAGCCTTCTTCAAAAGGCTTCAAGCCAGTTGCTGCCATTTCATAGTCTAACATTAAAGCTTCGCATGGCTCACAAGATGTCCAACCATTAAAATATGTTGGAGAATAGTATAATTGAGCTTTATCGCCTGCAGTTGTAGAGAAGAATTTTCCCCAAATTACTTCCGGACAATTTACATTCTTCCAATAATCGTCATAAGTGCTTAACGAATATGCGCCATCCTTATCGGCACGTTCTACAATTGCCTTGGCAGCATTCAAGGCACGGGTCCATTTTGCCTTGTCATACCTCCCATGTACAAAATTATCGGAAGGGTTATCTGGGTCATTAAAGAACTTCCTGGCAACCATCAGGGTGTAACGTGACTCATAAGCTAAGCAAACATCCTTACTAACACGTCCAAGTTCTGTAGATTTGTCAACTAACAGACTTTCTGCGGCATGAAGATCATTTAGGATAAACTCTGTGCATTCATCAATTGTACTACGCTTGACGCCAAAGGTATCCTGCACTTGATAAAGTTTAGTTATTAAGGGTACACCTCCAAAGCGTTCAACAAGATTCCCATACGCCCATGCGCGGAAAAAATATGTCTCCCCTTTTAGCTGCCTTTTCTTTTCTTCAGTAAGGAAGGTACAATCATCAATACGAGACAGCACATGATTCATGTTTCGGATTCCGGTATAAGCGCGGTTCCAAATATTTAAGAACGTAGTCCTACTGTTATGAGAATATCCGCCTTCGTAGTCATACATAACTTTATCTGGGGTCATCTGCCCTCTTTCAACAAAATTAGTTGAAGAACCACCATAACGGAAGAAAGCCTCATCTGTGATTGCTGCAATATTGCCTTCTGTAAATGGATCAGGGACAACAGTATAGAAACTGTTCACATAATCTTCCAATAAAGCTGCATTTGAAAACACATCATCTTCTGACAATGTTGTTAACGGCTTCTTGTCCAGGAACTCATCAGAACACGCACTGAACAAGAAAGCAACAACGACACTACATAGCAAAATATATCTTTTCATAAGGCAAATTCTTTAGAAAGTTATTTTAACACCAAAATTATATACACGAGTCTGAGGATAAGTTTGAGTTTCTTCATCACTATTCTCTGGATCGACATCCTTAAGTCCGCTAAAGGTGAGCAGATTATAACCCGCAACATAAATGCGGCATGCTGTTACGCCTATAGGTGCCAGCCATGTCTTCGGCAATGTATAGCCTATTTCTACATTTTTCAGACGGATAAAAGATGCGTTCTTAGCCCAATAGTCTGCACTGCCATGTCTCTGTCCAATACGTGGATAATTAGAATCAGGACGATCCAGAGTCCAAGCTTTCTTTGCAGCCTTTGCATAGATGTTGCTTGAGCGCCAGTCGATCAAAGGAGCATCATAGAAATGTGCACGTGCCTGCCCTTGCAACAGCATTGTAATATCAAAGTTTTTCCATTGAGCGTTGAAAGTGGTACCAAAGACGATCTGAGGAACTGCTGTTAAGTCATCACGTTTTCGGTCGTAAGAGGTGATCTTTCCATCTCCATCGATATCTTCATAAATGAATTCTCCCAATGTGGCACCAGAGATCTGGGGATATTTTGTCAGGTCATCCTGTGTTTTATTAATTCCAATGACATGATAATAGAGATGGGATCCCATCGGATGTCCCGTAGCATTTAAATACTCATGACCATCACCCCATGGAGTTTCATCCATGTAAACAATTTTATTCTTTGCATAGAGGAAATTAGCTTTTATACTATAAAGAAAATCCTTATTGATACGCTTCTGATGACCCAGTTGCAATTCAAATCCATGATTGGTAACTTTACCGATATTCTCGTCAGGCAAGGAGGTCAGACCAGTATAAGAAGGAACAGAAGCATTACGGGTGACAAGAATATTTGATCGAGATGTATGGAAGAATTCTATTTCCCAATTGAACAAGCCATTGAGAATATCGCCATCAAGGCCTATATTCCAAGTCTTGGCAACTTCCCACGTAACATCAGGATTACCAACCACACCTGGGACGATAATATTGGCATCAGCACCATTTAGCATAGTAATATAATTTGTTCTATACCAAGAAGAGGTGGAATAGCTGTACGTAGTCATATATTGGAACGGATCAATATTATCATTACCCTGTTCACCATAAGAAGCTCGTAACTTTAGGTTAGACAACCAACTTCCCCATTTGTCTTTTACAAATTTTTCCTCACTAATACGCCAGCCTGCAGATACCCCAGGGAAGAATCCCCATCGTTTTCCTTTTGGGAAATTCTCAGACCCATCCCAACGGCAGATGAATGAGATGAGATATTTGCTCAGGTAATCATAGTTTACACGACCGAAGAATGAACGGCGAGCAGTTTCATTTGCACTTCCTGTATTGCTCCAGTATGTATGGTCAGCATCACCTGCGAACAACTGATCTAAAGCATCACTCCCAAAGTGCGATCTGCCAGCACTGAATCTGTCAAGATGGTATTCACTCTGTTCTGCGCCAAACATTAAGTTGACATGATGAGAATTAAACAATACGCGATCATAGTTAATCTGACCATTTAAAGTTAAACGATGCCAACCTACATAGGATTCATCCAACTGGGCGGATGGCCAATAAGTTGAAGTTTGCTCTGTGAAAGTCTTTGACACCTCATCATAAGTCCAATAATTCCAAGGAGTTTTCCAGTTCTTGCCAAAACTATTATTTTTATCATAAGCAAGATGACCTGTCAGAGTAAGACCTTTAACCCATTTGTTAAGATCAATGCTTCCTGTTAATGTTGTATTCAGAGAATGAATGGTGGTCTTGTCATAACCAGTGGTTGACTGTACCATTATGGCAGGATTCAGTCCACCTCTGAGTCGCCCATCAGGATAATAGGGGGCACCTGTAGGAAGTGCACGCTGAGTAACGTAAAAAATTCCATAATCATCACTGGGGAAAGCAGAATAGTTCTTATGCTGCTCTCGAGCGGACATATCGAAACCTATTTTCAACCAGTCTGTGATCATAAAATCAAGGTTAGTGCGCATATTATACTGCTTATAATTGGTGGCACTCTTGCGATAGATACCATCCTGGTACTGCCCATTTAAAGAAGCAAAATAGTTAAATCGGCTTGTACCACCACGCGCTGTCACTCCATACTTATGCTGAATTGACAAATTTTTAATCACTTCGTCATACCAATCCGTATTAGGAAAAAGAATAGGGTCACTCCCGTCTGCAAATTTTTGGATGTCCTCGTCTGTATAACGTGGACCTTCCCCATCAATAGCATTAGAAGCATTTACTGCTTTAGCGTATTGAATGGCATCTGCCATATCAGGCAAACGAGTTGGTTGCTGGAGTCCCAAATCATAGGTAAAGTCAATAGTCGGCTTGCCACTATTCGTACCCCTCTTCGTAGTCACAAGGATAACTCCATTTGCTGAACGTGAGCCATAAATTGCTGCGGATGCATCTTTCAAGACAGTAACGCTTTCTATTTCATCAGGAGATAAACGACTGAACTCCGCATCACGACCGGCAATACCATCAATGATAATCAATGGATTATTATTCCCTAAAGTACTACGACCGCGAATGTACATTATTGCATCATCTTTACCTGGCTCGCCAGAGCGGTTATTGATGATAACACCTGAGAGACGGCCAGCAAGACCTTGTGAAAGGTTAACAGAAGAATTTGCTTCCAAAGCCTTGCCTGTTGTACTGGCGGTAGAGCCAGTCAATGTTATTTTCCTTTGTGTACCATAACCTATTGCTACCACTTCATCCAATTCCTTGGCATCTTCTTTCATGGTAATTTCAAATGAGGTCTTTCCATGAACCGGAATCTCAACAGTAGAGAAGCCTACATAAGAGATTTCAAGAGAACCATTATTCGGAACATTTGTTAGCATGAAATGGCCCTCTGCATCCGTTATTGTACCCTGTGCCTTTCTTCCTTTAATGATTATAGAAGCCCCTATGATAGGATCGCCGTTTGAATCGATAACGCGACCCTGTACCGCTTTTGAGCTTTTATTCTCCTTTCGATTTATCGCTGTTGAAGACTGGGGGGAAGTCTCCTTTTTACTGATAACGATAGATTTTCCCTTAATCTGATAGGTTAAGTCCTGACCGGTTAAGATCTGGTCTATTACTTGCGCCAAAGGTTCATTTTCTGCATTGATACTCACCTTTTTAGAGGTGTTCACATCGGAACTATAAAAAACGAATGAATATCCCGAAGCCCTTTGTAATCTATTCATAGCTTGTTTAACGGTGATGTTGCTTGCATTGAGCGTAATATGCTGGGCGAATGAAGCAAGACTGCACATAAGACACAAAGACATCACTATTGCGACTTTCTTGTTAAATCTACTCATAGCTTTTCATTTTTTTTAGATTATCTTTTTTGTGAATAAATCCTACGCAATGACAAGTCAAGATTATATTCGTGCCCATTGCGTACCCATAGTGTGCCAAACTAAACTGGCGTTAATTTTTTCCTTTCCATGACTTTAAATTTTTAATGAATTATACAAACTTATTATATGGTGATATGATCACGTCATTAATAGAGTAGATATTGACCTTTTAATCGTTTATAATGTAAACGCTTGGTAGAAACGAGATTGTCCAACACATCTTGGAAGGTATCCGTTTTCCTATTAAAACTCCCATAGAATCTCTTGTTTTGAGATGTAGGAACGATACTTAACTTCACGCCATACATGCGAGAAAGGATTTCCGCAATTTGCGCAAGAGGCAAATTATCAAACTCTATCAAGTTTAAGTCATCTTGTTGCTGAGCAACTTTGTTCGCTATTGTAGTTATTATTTTACCTGTTGCCTTATCCAAAATCAAGATCTCACCTGGATTTAAAAAAACATCATCTGTTTTAATCATATTATTGTGCACAGAAACCTTACCATCAACAAGTCGAACACGGATACGAGTCTCATTGCTATAATCACGAAAATAAAATTTCGTACCAAGGTCTGTCATCTTCATGTAGTTAGAATTTATCGTAAATGGGATATCCTCCTTATGCACGACGTCAAAATAGCCTTCTCCTTTCATTCTAATATCTCGGTTTACAATACCGAAACCACGGCTATAGCTCAACTCGGATCCCGAATTTAATGTTATTTTTGTCCCATCTGGGAGCACACAACTCAACTGAGATCCATCAGGAACCTTTAATGTGGTAACATCATTCATTTGATGTTGACGATGTTGGTCATACAAAGTAAAAGGTATAAGTAAGAAAAGGATAGTAGCTGCTATTGTTGCAACGAATATTTTCCATTTGAAAGGAGATTGGGCTTTAGTCTCTTGAATATGATCCTCAAGACGTCTGAATGCAGCCAGTTTATTATAATATGTTTTATCCGACTGCACCATGAGCGAGAAATACATTTCTATAATGTTCCTTACATATGATTTGTTTTCCTCTGAAGCTGAAGTCCATCGCTTCAACGTTTCAAAGTCGTCTTCCTTGATACTACCATCAAGATAAAAGCCGACAAGTTTGTCTATGTCAAAATTGCCTGTCATCATACTTATAGTCAAGTTTAGAAAAAGGATGGGTAGTCAATCAGTTTATTTTTTCTATCAAAACGAAAAAAAAGTTATATCAATGCTAATAATAGAATAAGGTAACGTCCCATTTCCTTAGACAATATTCTCAAAGCATTTTTCATGTGGTATTTAACCGTATTGACAGAAATACCAAGTTCCTGCGCTATTTCCTCATAAGTTAAACATTCCGATCTACTCATTAAGAATACGCGTCTACATTCTGCTGGAAGCTCATGGATAGCCTGTTGGAAATGTATCTCTAATTCTTTTTCCAAAAGAATACCAAGGGGGTGCTCATCATTCTGGAAAAGGCTATTAAGGAATTTTTCATCTTCGTCTATAGAAATATTCTTAGCAGAATAGAATCTTACGGCAACAGATTTCAAATGATTTATACAGAGATTCCTAACGGCACGAAAAAGATAAGGCCTAATTTGCGTGATCACTACATCCTCATGATGATCCCAAAGACTGAACATGACATCATCAACAATTTCTTCCGCAGAACCATGATCCTGAGTGAAACGAAAAGCGAAACGGCACAAAATTTCATAATAGTTTTCATAAATCCTTTGAAAAGATTTTAGATCTCCCTCATGTAACTTTTGTGCCAATGTACTCTGATCACTCATTAAAATGATTGTATAACGATGGCAAAGATATTATAAATTTGATAAACAGCAATACATGTTGACATATTATTTTCAAAAATGCGAAAATTATATCACAAGGAGCCCTTCATTTTTAATGACAAACCTCTTGTCGTTCTTCGAATGAACTATCTTTGCATGGAGATGTGGTAAATTGTCAGTATTCCCATAAACGATTAGCATCGCCTAAGAAGAGATTCCAACAATGGCAGGGATAGTCTTCTTAGCACTGCTGCCCGTCACCAAGCTACAGGCGCAGTCCTATTCTTGGGAGGTTGCCCTCCACCGCTGCTTTAACTTCTTCTTTGCACAGGACCAAATGCAAGTTCGCCTCAGATCCTATTCCAGGAGAACTTGCGCATCACCGCACCCTTCAATAATGGTACGGCAATGGCATACGCCGAGCCTGCTGCCACCTCAAGGGGGAAGAGAGGATAGCTATCAGGAAGAATAAAGGGGATAATTGCCAATGCAGGTATGGGAGGGAACATCATCCTTGTCCGCTGCATCACCCAAAAGGCTGCAAGGAAAGATGTGGAGACTGACACCCTATACGGAAGGGAAAGTCGTTCTAAGAGCAGCATTCGGCATATGGTCCCGATGATGGCGACGGCCATCGTCGTAAACCATAAGGATAGGGGGCGCGATCTGAACATGTTCTTCGGGTTGGACAACTCTATGAGGATGATGACTAATGGGGGGACAATGGCGAAAAGCCAGCTATGCCACGTGGCGATGACTAGCAAGGGCAGCAAGAGAAGATAGCGGTCAATCCATTGCTTAGCTGTGCTCACTGTCAGTCCCTCCCTGCTTGACACAGGGGTAAGCGGCTCCTTTAGCCCGAAGGATTGCAAGAGTTTGGTCCCTATGGCCATTACCGTTGTCATCAATGCCACAGAAGCCGGATAGTACCACGACTCTGTGTGCAGGAGGACGGGCAGGAGAATGGCTGCTATGGAGGGGATCAGGGGGATACGTAGCAGCGACATCGACAATGCCGACAAGGCAAATGCAACTGTCAACTGCACAAATAGGGGGATCATAGCATAGCGCGTAAGGATAACTCCTTCCACAGCCGAGAGGGTCATCAGCAAGGGAATCTCATACCCACGCACATTCCATATTCTTTTGTCGGCAACCCATAAGCCGACAGCAAGTGCTGACACCTCCGGGAAGATCACCTCACGGTCTTTTAGCATGTCTGCGCCCAAACCCATGATGGCGAGGGCAACAACGGATATCAACATCCTGAATCTCATTTTCTTATCCATCTTCATCTTGTCTATCTTTGATGTGGCAAAAGTACTACGGTCTTTCTCCATTTCTGTTATATGATCATGGATAAATCTTATGAATATATGGTATGCCCTGCATAGGAGTGTGTCAGGGAGGCAGAGAAGTGCAAAAAGAGCAAAAATCATGAAAAATAAGTCAAAAGAGGAAGGCTGCGGTAAACCTTCGGGCAGGTCTCCCATCCAATATCATGAGGTCCTGGTAGGAACCTATGCTTTTTAGGGTGAAGGCATGAATGAGCTCCACATACATGATAGGAATATTTTCTTTAAAAGTATAGGTTTATGAAAAAGTGTTTCATTACAGGGAGCAGCCTCTTTCTCTTAGCTCCTTTTCTCGTCAAGGTGACAAAAGGTCGCCTGAAGCAGGCACTCTTGCTTGTCGTGTTTGCCATAGGTTCCATCGCATCCTATGCCGACAAGGATCATCAGGTAGATTTTACCGTCAATGACAGTGTGGAAAGCAACTACAATACGAGAGACCTCCGCCAACAGCTTTTAGACAAGAACGGTACGTCCCTCTTCGTTATTGCCCACCGAGGCGATTGGAATGGCACTGCAGAAAATTCTCTCCATTCCATACAGAAAGCAATAGAAAAAGGCTGTGCTGGCGTGGAAGTTGACGTGAGAAGGAGCAAGGATGGCACTCTGGTTCTGATGGCGGACGCAACTGTCAACCGCATGACCAACGGGTCGGGGAAGGTGTCTGACCTGACATTGGCACAACTCAAGGGCCTCCGGCTAAAAGAATATCATGGAGGTATGACCCCACTGCAGATCCCCACACTTGAAGAGGCTCTTTGCTTCTGCAAAGGAAAGATCTTGGTTGCCATTAGCAATTATGCGGAATATAAAAAAGATATTGATAGTCTGGTGAGGCGTACGGGCACCCAAACGGAGTTTGTCAACCTCGGCAGCTTGACGAGGAAAAGCGCAGAGACCTGGAGAATGCCTATCGAGCAAAAGCGGACAACCCGGGATAGCATGAACATGGTCTACGGAAGGCTTCAGCGTGCTGGCATAACCGTTTTCATCACCAATGCACCCAAGGCATTCAACAGCTTCCTTGGAGTTAGCCATGTCATCGCCTCGCAATCGGTCAGCAAGGTTTATGGCGATGGGCAGAAGGTCGCCTACATCATGGTGCGCTATGAGCAGCCTATCGATGGGTCTACTGTGTCGAAAGCTACTTACCAAGTGGAAGGGCATGAGGTGGCAGACGCCTTTACAAGCAGTACGGAGACACCGCAAGGCAAGGCACCCGAAGGTCGCCATGTCATTATCCTGCTGAAAAACGACTTGCACTTAGATGCCATGGACACGACACGTATGGCAAAAGGAACAAGTGGCAAGACGTTGGACGAGCAACGCCATGCCATCCCACAGATCATTGCGGGCAACCGGCCAGTGAGAAAGACGAACCCCTTCCCTACGACAGTTGTCTTCCGACAGGTTGAACCCGTCAAGACGGTGGATGGAGAAAGCTACACCGAGAAATTGCTGCTAAGAAATACCATGGCTAAGACGCTTGTGGTGGATGACTTTGCCCAAGGCTCTTTCCATGATGCCCACACAGGTGATACCTTGCGCTATAATCTTTTCAAGCCGGCAGACTCGCTATACACACGACGCCTGCCCTTGGTCATCTTCCTGCATGATGCCAGTTGCTCTGGGCAGGAAGATACTTATACGCTTCGACAAGGGATGGGCGCTGTGGTATGGGCTGACCCTGAAAGCCAAGCGAAGCATCCTTGCTTTGTGCTCGCCCCACAATACGATGAGGTGGTGGTGGACGATAACTACGGCAAGACCTCCAGCATAGAGACGACCCTTGACTTGATCAAAGACTTGCTTGTCCGGTATCCGATTGATACGACGAGGGTCTATCTCACCGGACAGTCGATGGGTTGCATGATGTCCTACGTGCTCATGTCGTCATATCCCTCTCTTTTCACGGCGGGGTATCTCGTTGCCGGCCATTGGCGTGCCTCCGACCTGGCATCCATGGCAAAGAAACCACTCTGGCTGGTAGCCAGCGCGGGGAAGTCGAAGCAAGGCGCTGAGGAAGCTATCCAAGAATGGCAAGGACAAGGTGGCAAGTGTGTCTCTGCCGACTGGCCGCTTCTCGCCACAGACAAAGAGCGTGATGCCGAAGCCCAGGATCTCTTGAGGCAAGGCAGCAATATCCACTATGCGCATCTGACGTCAGGTTCTCATTTCGACACATGGCGCGTAGCCTATGGCTTTGCTGCCATCAGGGACTGGCTGTTCGAGCAGCACCAATAACGATTGGTATTACATTATAAAAAATAGGTTTATGAAAAAGATTGTATCAGCAGTATGTTTATTGCTCGTCGCCCTTTCCTCTTGGGGAGCAACGAGCCATGTAAAGAGTGTGACAGCCATTGGGGAGGTGCTTGGCGATGGAGCCAAGACGACAGCCGTGGCGATAGAATACGACGCACCGGTCAACGGCAGCAGTCTCACGACAGCGACCTATGCCGTAGCTGGGCGCACGGTCAAGCGTGTCTATACAAACACCGAGGCAATGAAGGCGCGCGCACCGCGAAAAGGAAATTTCGTCATTATAGAGTTGAAGACAACGGTGTCGCTCACTCCAGACTTCGGACCAGACAAGAAGAAGGGTCAGGGCAAGCCTCAGGATGCGAAAGATACTGCTGGAGGAGGACCTGCTGGAGGCATCACCGCAGGAAATAGGCCAACGCGAGAGGCTAACCCCTTCCCGATCACCGCGACCGTAACCCAAAGCAAAGCCATCAAGACATCAACAGGAAAGGTTTACAAAAGTGGGGCTACCCTCACCAATGACAAGAGCAAAGTCCTTGTGGCTGAAGAATTCAAACAGTTAACCTTCAAAGATGAAAAGACCGGAGTGGCACTGCGCTATAACCTGTTCGTGCCGAAAGGCTACGACAGTTCCAAGCACTACCCACTCGTATTGTTCATGCACGATGCCAGCGGTGCCAACCAGAATGACAACTATACGCTCCTGCAAGGCAATGGGGCCACGGTATGGGCTTCGCCTCTGGACCAGGCGAAACACCCCTGTTTCGTCCTTGCCCCACAATACGATGAGATCGTGGTGGACGACAGCTTCCGCGTCACCTCCAGTGCCGAGACTACCATCGACTTGCTTGAAGCCATCAAGAAGCAATACTCCATTGATGCTGACCGCGTCTACACCACGGGACAGTCGATGGGATGCATGCTCAGCTATTTGCTCATGTCCACCCATCCCGATGAATTCGCGGCAGGCATGCTCGTGGCAGGGCAATGGGACCCGAACGTCATCGCGCCCATGGCGAAGAAGCCCCTCTGGCTCATCTCCTGCACGGGCGACGCGA
>CAJLYG010000010.1 GCA_905210845.1 uncultured Prevotella sp. | reverse complement strand
CGGCACGAACCAGAATCAGCACGAAATGATTTCCTGAATCTCGCTGTACTTGAAATGTCCGCGAATCTTGATGTCTTCTAAGCGGTGCATCTTGTCTGCTACGATTTTCTCGCGCTCGATATATCCCTTGTATTTCATCTTGATTTCAGCAGCCTCTGCAATTTCTTCTTTTCTGTTCTCGGGCGATTCGAGCACAGCTTTCAGTTCGGGCAATACTTCAGCGAGATTTTTCAGCGATAACTGCGGGCGCAATGAGCGTAAAGAAATAGATGGGCAGGAAGATAAGCCCTCCTTGTGGAATCAGGTGGCACAATTGCGGCAGAAGAATGTTGCCGATCACAAACAGACCTGCGAGCGTGTAGGTACGCGACTCGCGTAGCGATAAGGTGTAAAGTCTTAAGCTATTTTCCATGATGTTCATTTTATATCAGTTGCAAATATAATGATAATTTCCGATACTCCTTACCATCCGTTCATGATTTTCTTATTATATTTGCACTTGTTATCAAAAATAAGGATATGACGAATACATTTATGCATTTCGGGTCTTCGGACGATGAATATAGAAGGGAAGAATTGGTCCGCAAGATCGAACATTCCGTGGAAAAACTCACTACGGGAGAGCTGGAGGCTTTGTACTATGACATGTTGACGAAAGACTATATCCGTGAATGAAAAAGGCATAGGATTCAGGTTGCTTTCCAAGAGGTGACCTTTCATAGGGCTGGAGATGTCCTGTTGAGAGGCTGGAGGTGGCCTATTGAGCGACCGGAGATGATCTTTTGGCGGCTGATAGGTAACCTTTTACGATCATGATTACTATCTTATTGTGTATCAGTGGGTTAATGTTCTAAAGAAGAACTCCGGTATTCCTCACGCAAGCGTTAAGAATACCGGAGTTCTTCTTTGTTATTATGTTTCTATTCCTTTATTTTTCGAGGATAGAGAACTCTGCACCACAGGCATAGTCCCTGCCGTTGTGTGAGCTGAGAGCCGTGAACCTCAGGTAGCGAGCCTTGACAGGTGTGTTGAACATCACCTTTTTCAGCTTCGAATCGTTGCTGAACTGTGCCGAGACAATGGGCTCGCCCCAATTCTTCCCATCCACACTTACTTGGATCTTATAGTCCTTGATGTTTCCGGCAGATGTGTCCTGTCGGGGCAGGAAGGTGAACCCTTTCATGGTCTTAACCGTCCCACAGTCGAAGTCTATCCAATGTGGGAAGTTAGCCATGGTCACGGAATACATTGTGTGCCAATAGGTATCGGGATCCCCATCGACAAGGTGGGTTGCCTCACCCTCGTCAGGTTCCTGGCTGCTGGCACTGATCACGGTCAAGGGAATGGCCTCAATGCGGTCGAAGCTTTTTGTCGTAACGATCTTGGGATTGCTCTTTTCATACGCCTTGATGGAACCTCCATTACGCATGTTCAGGGTACCGTTGTATTTCATCACCTTCTTCGAGCCGTTCAGGGAATAGTAGATCTCCGCCTTTTCCTTCTTGGACTCGATCTTAACATCCCCGTTCGCGTTGCGCTCGATGGTAACAGCGGAAGGGCCTGCGGGGCTTACCCGTACCAAGGCAGACAAGTCACCTGAGGCTGGGCGGATCAAGAATCCGAAGGTATGGGTATCGGCTTTCACGCGGTCAGGGTCCAAGGGAGCCCCTTGTCCGCAACTGTTTCCACCTAAGCCTGTAATAGCCTGGTCGATATGCAGATACGTTCCATCGGATGAACCTAATTCATAAGGATGGTTTGCCATTGCCAACTGATTGGCTGAATACGGTAGTGCAGACACGGACATCGGTGCGTCAGGGACAAAGATCATGCCCTCGCCAGCAGCATTCGTGATGGCAGCCCAGCGACAATCCTGATGATTCCCCATGTCCTGAGGCTTCGGGAAGTTTTCGAACTCCTTGTCGACAGTGTTCTTGTAGATTCCGATCATCTGCCCGGTCTTGCGATCGGGGTAGTTGTCAATGGGTCCCCGCCCATAATAGGTAAGGTTATTAAACTGCTTATCCAATTTCAGGGAATATCCGAACCGTGCCAAGTTCAGCTTGCTGTTGTTAGAAGTCACCGCGCTCTGCTGCTCAATGGTCCCGTCAGGGTAGACCGTGTACACGACATTGCTGTTGAACATGAAATCGTTCTTGCCGAAAGGCTTGTCCTTGTGCTCTACCAATTGCTTCCAGTTCTTCACGTCCCCCTTTAAGGTTGCGCCATAAGGAGCTTGCGACTGGATGGCGAAGCTCAGGACGATTGTGCCGTCTGCGCGTTGGTAAGTGGTGTAGGCAGTCACGTGATGCTTCAGGTTGTGCAATCCATTGTTATACCAAGCCTGGTATGCCCAGTTGTCATTGTTGACCCAGGCCCGGAACACATCCAGTTTCGGTCCATTGCCATCTTTGATCACTTGCTGTCCTCCATAGGTGAGCGCATAGATGCTTCCGTCGTTCACATTGAAGGAAGCCTTGAAGTCCTTGCCTTCGATCGTCTGGAGTTTGAGGTCCTTGTCTGTCATGACCGTCGATTTCAGGCCTTTGTTTCCATGTGCAGCCATTGCTGGGCGTGGGGCAGCCTCTTGTACCATCAACTGTTCCTCGGCTTGTACATATCCTGCTTTGGCCCATGGCATGTCCTGTTTCAAGGTAAAGGTAACGTGAAGCAAGTATTCCTTGCTCGCATCCAGTCCGTCGGTCAGTCCCGGAATGGTGACAGTCCGGTGGGAGCGGGGAGCGACAGATCCTAAGTTGATCGTTCCCTTCTTGACCTCTTGGCCGTCTGCGGTCAGGCTCCAGTTGCAATGGTAATCGCTCAGGTCGTCCGTATAATAGTTCTTGTTGAAGATATCAATTTCACCTTTGCTCATGTCTTTTGCGGTGACATCGACATACTGGTAAACCTTTTTCACCTCGAAGTACTGTGGTTTCGGATCCAGTTCGCCAAACATAATGCCGTTCATGACAAACTGCCCGTCGTTGGGTGTGTCCCCAAAGTCACCGCCATACGCCAGGTAACGTTTTCCGTCTTTGGTATAGTTGTACATGCTTTGATCTACCCAGTCCCAGATCGCACCACCGCAGAAGAAGTTTGTCGACTCGATAGCCTTCCAGTAATCCACCAAGTTTCCGCAGGCATTTCCCATGGAATGAGCATATTCAGAGATGTGGAATGGATATTTGATATTCATTTTTCCCTTGACGGCATCGTTCACCCAAGCGATCGAAGGGTATTGGTTGGATCCCATGTCCACGATGTCGTTGTTCCGTTCGTATTGTACGGGGCGAGTCAGGTCGAACGTTTTCAGGGTGTCATAGGCAGCTTTGAAGTTCTGCCCAGGTCCTGCTTCGTTCCCCAAGCTCCAGATGACGATGCTCGGATCGTTGATGCGGGAATGAACCATCTCCATGACACGGGCGACATGTGCCTTGCGCCATTCTTCAGGATGTGAGAGACTTGCCTTTCCATAGTAATATTCATGGCTCTCGATGTTCGCCTCCGACTCAAGGTAGATACCATATTTATTGCAGAGGTAATACCAATAAGGGTCGTTCGTGTAATGAGCCGTGCGCACATGATTGATATTGGCACGTTTCATGAGCATGATCTCCTTCTCCATCTGCTCTCGGGTGATGGCGTGTCCCAGTCCTGGATTGGTCTCATGCCGGTTCACGCCTTTCAGCTTCAGGGGCTTTCCATTGATGAGATAGTACCTTCCTGCGAGCCCGAACTCGTCCTGATCAGCGGGTACATCCTTAATTTCGATGGTGCGGAATCCCACTTGTGCGGACACGGTCTCCACGGTATTGCCCTTCTTGTCCAAGAGTTCCGCCACTAACACGTAGACGTTCGGCTCTTCCCCAGTCCATGGCTTGACGTTCGGCACATGGATCTGGTTGCTGATTACCTGATGGTCAGCGCCCGGCTTAACGAAGAACTTGTCCGTGGTAAGCCCTGCATCCACCTTACTATTCTCATCGCTGTAGAGCTTGTTCAGGTAAAGGGAATAGCGCAGTTGGTAGTTCTTTGCAGCTTTCTTGGTCAAGTTGCCCAAGGAAGTCTGAATGTCCAAAGTCCCGTCAGCCGACCCCCTTGCCACCAAGTCTTGGATATGGACCTTAGGAGTGGAGTAAACGGATACGGTACGGAAGATGCCTGGCAGCCGGAACATGTCCTGCGATTCCAAGAAAGACCCGTCGCTGTTGCGATAGACCTCCACGGCAACTGTGTTCTCGCCCGGGTGTGCGTATGGACTAATGTCGAATGTGGCAGTATTACGGGAGTTCTTGGAGAATCCTACGTAATGTCCATTGATCCATAAGTAGAAGAAACTGTCGACGCCATCAAAGGAGATATAGAACTCGCGCCCGTCCCATGAAGCAGGAATGTCGAAAGTCCTACGGTATGATCCCACCTCATTCCGGTAAGTATAGGTAGTCCAGTTGTGAGGCGGTTCACGCATGACACCCTTTCTCCAGTCATCTACCTTAATCTCGTGGTAGAAAATCACCGGTTGGTTGACATAGATAGGAACGCCGTACTTCAAGGTTCCGTCCTTCTGTACGCCATAGATGTTCCAAGAATCAGGCACAGGTATATTGTCCCATCCTGAAACATCATACCTAGTCTCATAGAAACGAACAGGGCGTTCGGCAGGAGTCTTGGCAAAATGGAACTTCCAAGTTCCGTCCAAACTCTTCCAATACCTGCTGTTCTCCGGCAGAACCTTCCGCGCCTCATCCACATTCCCGAAAGAATAAAAAGTGGCATGAGGCTGCAACTTGTTATATCCGAGTAATTCAACAGATTGCCATTCCTGTCCGGAAGGCGCGGTCTCGTTCCCATCATGAGCGGAATTTGCCTAAAAAGCATGAAATCTAGAAAGCCATCAAGAGGAGAGAGAAAAAAGTTTTCCTAATCATTTTCGTGATATTATCGTTAATATGCAATTAGCTTATGCAAAGGTAGTACAAAAAAGAGGATTGACAAAATTCCTTTAGATATTTTCACTATATAGCCGTGAATACCCATCTTTGTCAGGGGTGTGCGCGCTTCCCCTTGCTTTTTTCATTGGCTCCCGTTTTGGCACGTTATTTGCAAGAATGCCGGTAGAAGATAAAATAACAAATTAAATCATATGCAGAAAGGTAATATTGGGGTTACAACAGAGAACATATTCCCCGTCATTAAAAAGTTCCTTTATTCTGATCACGAGATCTTTCTCCGTGAGATGGTTTCGAACGCAGTCGATGCTACCCAGAAGATGAAGACCCTTGCGGAAAAGGGTGACTTCAAGGGTGACTTAGGCGACCTGACCGTACATGTTGTTTTGGACAAAGATAAGGGCACACTCACCATCAGCGATCGTGGTATCGGCATGACAGAGGAAGAGATTGATAAGTATATCAACCAGATCGCATTCTCTGGCGTGAATGATTTCCTGGAGAAATATAAGGATAATGCCAATGCCATTATCGGTCATTTTGGTTTGGGATTCTATAGCGCTTTCATGGTAAGCAAGCAAGTGGAGATCGTGACCAAGAGTTATAAGGAAGGCTCGAAGGCAGTAAGATGGAGCTGTGAGGGTAATCCGGAGTTTGAGATTACCGACGCTGAGAAGGAAGGCAGAGGATCAGACATTATCCTCCATATCGCAGACGATTGCAAGGAATATTTGGAGAAGGAGAAGATAGAGGAGCTCTTGAACAAATATTGCAAGTTTATGCCAGTACCTATTGCTTTTGGAAAGAAGACAGAATGGAAAGACGGCAAGAACGTAGAGACTGCTGAGGATAACATTATTAATAATGTGGAACCCCTTTGGACGAAGGCTCCCAGTACGTTGAAGGATGAAGATTACAAGAAGTTCTATCGTACTTTGTATCCTATGCAGGACGAGCCTCTGTTCTGGATTCATCTGAATGTGGACTATCCATTTAACCTCACGGGTATCCTCTATTTCCCTCGAATCCATAGCAACATTGACTTGCAACGCAATAAGATTCAGCTTTATTGCAATCAAGTATTTGTGACCGATCAGGTGGAAGGGATCGTGCCAGAGTTCCTGACCTTGCTCCATGGTGTCATTGACTCCCCGGATATCCCGTTGAATGTCAGCCGTTCCTACCTGCAGAGCGATGCGAACGTCAAGAAAATCTCTACGTATATCACGAAGAAGGTGGCCGACCGCTTGCAGAGTATCTTCAAGGAAGACCGTAAGGGCTATGAGGAGAAATGGGATAACCTGAAGATCTTTATCAATTACGGAATGCTCTCGCAAGAGGATTTCTATGAGCGTGCCAAGGATTTCGCCCTGATGAAGGATACGGAAGGCAAATATTTCACCTTCGAGGAATATAAGACTTTGATCAAGGACAATCAGACGGATAAGAGTGGACAGCTGGTGTACCTGTATGCTACGAACGTACAGAGCCAGTATACCTATATCGAGGCAGCTAAGAATAAAGGCTATAGCGTCCTGTTGCTTGACGGCCAGTTGGACGTTCCAATGGTTAGCATGCTTGAGCAGAAACTGGAGAAGAGCAGGTTTGTGCGTGTGGACAGTGATATTATTGACCGCCTGATCATCAAGGAGGATGCAAAGAAGAGTGAACTGAGCAGTGATGAGCGTGACATTTTGACAGAGGTGTTCCGTTCTCAGATGCCAAAGATAGATAAGGCAGAGTTCACAGTGGAGGTGCAGGCCTTGGGAGAAGACCAGCAACCGGTCATTATAACCCAAAACGAGTATATGCGCCGTATGAAGGATATCAGCAAGTTCCAGAGCGGTATGAGCTTCTATGCCCAGATGCCAGATTCCTATACGCTGGTACTGAACAGCGACCATAAGCTCTTGAAGGGGATATTGGATGACACAAGCCATGCTACGGCAGAAGCCCTGAAGCCAATCGTGAGCGAGCTGAAGGGACAGCAGGCTCGCTTGGCAGCGCTTCATCAGAGCCAGAGTAAGAAGAAACCAGAGGAGATCAGCCAAGAAGAGAAGGATGATCTCAAGAACACCGAGAAGGCAGTTCAAGAGCAAAGGGAGAAGAAGACGGAAATCCTCTCTGGATTTGCTAAGGACGATAAGGCTGTTCATCAGCTAATCGACCTTGCCTTGCTCCAGAATGGCATGTTAAAAGGTGAGGCTCTTGACAAGTTCTTGAAGCGAAGTGTTGATCTCATCCAGTGATAATGGGTAGGAAAGTGTGATTGATCAGAGGTCAATCACACTTTTTTTGAAAAAAGTTATGCAAAAGTTTGGCGGTTACAAAAAAAGTCTATACCTTTGCACTCGCATTTGAGAAATCAATGCTCCGAGGCTCCGTAGCTCAACTGAATAGAGCATCTGACTACGGATCAGAAGGTTCCGGGTTTGAATCCCAGCGGAGTCACAAAGTCTAGCAAGAAATTGCTAGACTTTTTTAGTTATATAAAGTTCCGTCTTTGGGTACCATCAGCCCATAGATAGGGTGCTGACCGACATAATAAGGACAGGGATGTCAACGACCCCTGGTATACCGGTGATTTTGAGAAGGCATTCCATGACTTGCTGGAAGCCCTGCCAAAATTACTGGGATAGGGTCGCGTGTGCACGGATGGCTCACTTTCTTTCCTCTCCGTCTTGCTTAAAGCAGATGACGCGAGTCAGGGAGTTATCCAAATAATAAGTTTGCTTGTATTCAGTTTCGTTGCCAGAATTGTCTGTCAACAGATATGTAATCCTCAAGAATTTGAGCTGGTTCGTGTATTTCCCCGGTGCGTAATGGATTGGTTGCATGAAAATCGGATTCTTGGAAGCATCGTTCCTCATCACTTTTATCATGCTGTCTGTGATATAGACCGTGGAATCAAGTTTTGAAAAACCTTTGATGGTAAGGTCTTTCTTCGTCAAGTGATCGTCCAAGAACGCCTTCACCATTTCCTTGGCACTATGCTGTTGACCACAGCCCACGAATAGGACTGCGGCCAACAGAAGTGGAATTATCCTTAATGTTCTCATTATTCAGCTTTTACAGGTATGTTCTTCAGGATTTCGGTCAAGTGATCCCAAACCATTTGAACAGTTGGGATGTAAAGGCACTCATCTGGAGTATGTACATTCCTCAGCGTAGGACCGAAGGATACCATGTCTAAGTCAGGATAACGCTCAGAGAACAGTCCGCATTCCAATCCTGCATGGATACCCAGTACCTTTGGCTCCTTGTGGAACAGTTTCTTGTAAGCCTCTACAGCCAGTTTCGTCAACTTACTATTGGGGTTCATCTTCCATGCGGGATATCCATCGTTCTGGACAACCTCTGCTCCTGCGAGCTGGAAGACAGCCTTAATGGTGTTGCACTGGTTGTCAAGGTTGCTCATCACATTACTACGCTGCGAAGAGAGAACCTCGATCTCGTTCTCGGAAGTCTTGACCACAGCGACGTTGCTGGATGTCTCTACCATCCAAGCCAGCTCTTCATCCTGGCACATAGCGAATACTCCGTTGTCGATGCCCTGTAAAGCTAAGATTAGGTTGCGGCTGACCTGAGCGGGAACGACTTTCTGTGCCGTCGAACTGGACATGTTGAATACCATGGTCTTGTCTGTTACATGGAACTCATCCTCGACGTTTTTAGCAAAGATATTCCAATCGGCGCGAACCTCTTCCTTCTTGTCTTGAGGAATAGCGATGACTGCCTTGCCATCACGCGGAATAGCATTGTGCAATTTTCCTGAGTTCCAGCTGGCCAGACGTAAGGAAATCCCCTTGCTGAGTTCGTTGTAGAGGAACCTTGCGATAATCTTGATGGCATTGGCGCGTTTCTTGTTGATGTCATCTCCGGAGTGCCCGCCATTCAGACCTTTCAGGGATATCTCCACGAAGAAGTCATCTTTGGGGGCATCTTCGCGTTCGAACTTGAAGGTGGCAATTGTGCTCCGTCCCCCTGCACAGGAAATAAAGATCTGTCCCTCGTCCTCAGAATCAAGGTTGATCAGCATCTTACCCGTCATGAATCCAGCCTTCATGCCTAATGCACCGGTCAGCTGAGTCTCTTCATCTCTTGTGAAGACACATTCGATGGGACCATGTTCTACGTCATCGCTATCGAGCAGAGCCAGTTCGATCGCATCTCCAATGCCGTCGTCTGCACCAAGGGTAGTACCCTTAGCATGCATCCAATCACCATCCACATACGTCTGGATAGCATCTTTGTTGAAGTCGAAGTCGAGATCGACCAACTTATCGCACACCATATCCATGTGGCTTTGCAGGATAACGGTTTCTCGGTTTTCATACCCTGGAGTGGCAGGTTTACGAATCAGAACATTGCCTGTTTCGTCTACCTTTGTCTCAAGATGATGTTCCTCACCAAATTTCTTCAGATACTCAATCATTTTTTCCTCGTGCTTAGAAGGCCGGGGAATTTGGTTGATTTTTGCGAACTGCTCAAATACGCGAGCTGGTTTTAAATTACTTTCACTCATTATTTTGTTATTTTATTTTGTATTTTGTTCCTTTTGATGTATCTTTGCAGCATCTTTAAGAAAGATGCCGCATCAACAGGGTTCATTCCTGCTCAGTTCAATTCGCTTGGGCTTCGCATCCGATTGGCACTGTTCCTGCAACAAGTCAGGTGCCTATGGTGGACCTACTTCCCATCTGCGCACTGCAAAAGTAAGAAAAATGATAGAAACTTTGGCATTCAGCGTGTTAATAATTGCTATATCGATTGCATTATTATCCGTAAAACTGATTTTCAAGAAGAACGGAAAGCTCTCTTCACAGCATATCCACGACAATCCTGGTATGAAGTCTCGTGGAATCCATTGCGTATTGGATCAGGACAAGGAGGCGCGTATTGCTGACAAGGCGATGTAGGAAGAAGTTGAAGGACGCCCCTGTCATTGCATCTTACTTCAGTCGAAATAAATTAGTAAAACCATATAGACAATGAACAAGAAAGTAATTCGTGCATGTGCTTTGGCTGCAATGGCAACTATCGCCATGACATCCTGTAACCAGAGTAATCCTCAGATGGACCAGAAATCACAAACTTCTACATCTGCTTCAGGCGTCAAGATTGCTTATGTAGAAGTTGACTCCATTATGAACCAATATCAGTTCGCCAAGGATTATTCTTTGATTCTGCAAAAGAAGGGGCAGAACATTCAAAATACATTGGGTGCCAAGCAACAGCAGTTGCAGGCAGCAGCCGCTAATTTCCAGCAGAAGGTACAGCAGAATGCCTATACCCGTGAGCAGGCAGAAGCCATCCAGGCTGGCTTGCAGCGCCAGAATCAGGATCTTCAGGCTTTGAATCAGCGTTTGAGTGCAGAGTTCCAGAATGAAACAGATAAGTATAATGCAGCTCTGCGGGATTCCATCCAGCATTTCCTCGCTCTATATAATAAGGATAAGAAGTATAGCCTGATTTTGAGCAAGGCTGGCGACAATATCCTTTATGCAGACAAAGCCTATGATATTACAGGTGAGGTGATTGCCGGACTGAACAAGGCTTACAAGCCTTCTAAATCGATGAAGGCAGCAAATACCACATCAGAAAAGAAATAATCATAGACTTAGGTGGGGTAGGAGAGGTGAAAAATGGGGGCCTGACGATAGGGTAAGCTTCATTTTTCACCTTTCTTCTTTCACTATTTAGTTAATATCCAATGACTCGTCAGCAACGTTACGACTATATCCTTGATTATTTTCGGAAGAATGTAGGTCCTGTCACTACGGAGTTGCAGTTTGGCAGTGCATTCCAGTTGATTTGTGCCACCCTGTTAAGCGCTCAGTGTACGGATAAGCGTATCAATCAGGTGACGCCAGAACTCTTCCGACATTATCCCACCCCTGAGGCTATGGCGAAGGCTGAGCCAGAGGATGTGTTAGAGTACGTGAAGAGTGTCAGCTACCCAAATGCCAAGGCAAGGCATTTGGTGGAAATGGCTCGAATGATCGTCCATGATTTCGGTGGGGAAGTGCCAGAAAGCAGGGAAGACCTGATGAAGCTTCCCGGTGTGGGGCGCAAGACAGCCAATGTCCTGCAGGCTGTATGGTTCGGTAAGGCAACGATGGCTGTCGATACCCATGTGTTTCGGGTCAGTCACCGATTAGGATTGGTTTCACGTGCCGCTAACACTCCGCTTCTGACAGAACAAGAACTGGTCAGGCATATTCCCGAGGTGGATATTCCTCATGCCCACCATTGGCTTCTTCTCCATGGGCGTTATGTCTGCACAAGCAGGAATCCTAAGTGTTCTCAGTGTCCTTTTGATGCTATTTGCCCTAAGCTGTTTGATCATAGCAAACTGGAATGATCATCAATCCGGTATCATGTTTTGGCTCACGTATTATTCAGAAGAATCGATCATGAATGCAACAAGAATTTTAGCCTTCCTTCGGGAAGTGATGATGAACAACAACCGTCCTTGGTTTCAGGAACACAAGGCAGAGTATTTAGCTTGCAAGGCAGAATTCGAACAGGGGGTGGCACAAGCTATAGCACGCTATGCAGAGTTTGACCCGGAGATTGCCCATCTTCAGGTGAAAGACTGTACCTACCGTTTTTATCGAGATATCAGGTTCAGTGAGGACAAGTCTCCGTATAAAAATCATATGGGTGCTTATCTTTGTGCCCATGGTAAAAAGTCATTGCGGGGTGGCTATTACATCCATCTGGAGCCAGATGGATGCCTTTTGGCTGGAGGCAGCTATTGGCTACCCACCCCTATACTCACCTCTTGTCGGAATGAAATCATGGGTAATATCGACCAGTGGCGTGCAGCTGTGGAGAATGAGGAATTCCGCAAATACTTTGGGTTGCCCAATGAACACCAGTGGGGTGATAAAAAAGGATTTGGTGGGGCAGATCCCTTGAAGACATGTCCGGCAGGTTTCCCGCGTGACTATGAATATATCCAGTATCTTCGGATGAAAGATTACTGTTGTTGGACGCATGTTCCGGATACATTCTTTGACGGCGACGATTGGTTGGAGAAATCTGCGAAGATCTTTCAAATAGCCAAGCCGATGATGGATTTCATGAATGCCGTCATAGATGATTATGAATAAAAATGATGTTTTTATTTGAAAAAATCGGTTTCGTGAGAACAACGGAACCGATTTTTCCTTATATTTGCAAGCGGTTAAACCAACTAAAAATTATTTTATCATGAAAATCGGTATACCTAAAGAGATCAAGGACAACGAGAATAGGGTCGGAATGACTCCTTCGGGCGTTGCAGAGTTTATCAAACATGGTCATCGTGTTTATGTTCAGCACACAGCAGGTGAGAACAGTGGTTTCTCCGATGCCTCTTATCAGGCTGTCGGGGCAGAGATTCTCCCCTCGATTGAAGATGTCTACAAGGCAGCTGATATGATCGTGAAGGTGAAAGAACCGATAGAGCCGGAATACCCATTGATACGCGAGAACCAGTTGCTTTTCACTTATTTCCATTTCGCATGTGACAAGCCCTTGACGGAGGCAATGATCAAGAGTGGCGCTGTTTGTCTTGCCTATGAGACAGTACAGAAGGGCGACCGTTCTTTGCCGCTTCTCATCCCAATGAGTGAGGTTGCAGGGAGAATGGGAGTCATGAACGGTGCCTATTATCTCCAGAAGACGAAGGGCGGCAAAGGAAAACTGATCAGTGGTGTCCCAGGTGTCCTTCCTGCAAAGGTGCTCGTCTTGGGAGGTGGCACGGTCGGAGAGGCTGCAGCCCGTATGGCAGCAGGCATGGGTGCTGATGTCACTATTGCAGATATCTCTCTGCCTCGACTTCGGCAATTGAGTATGGAGCTTCCCGTGAATGTCCATACGATGTTTTCCACGGAGCACAATATCCGTCAGCAATTGCATGATGTCGACATCGTTATTGGCAGTGTCCTGATTCCGGGCGGCAAGACCCCACACCTGGTTACAAGGGATATGCTGAAATTGATGGAGCCAGGAACGGTTCTGGTAGATGTTGCCATTGATCAGGGCGGTTGCTTCGAGACCAGTCATCCGACAACCCATACTGATCCAGTTTATGTGATAGATGGCATTGTCCATTATGCGGTAGCCAATATTCCTGGCGCAGTGCCTCATACGAGTACGATAGCCCTCACCAATGCCACTTTGCATTATGCCTTAGCACTCGCTGACAAGGGTTGGAAGCAAGCCTGCAAAGATGATCAATCGCTCTACAGAGGACTCAACATCGTGAATGGGAAAGTAACATTTAAGGCAGTCGCCGATGCTTATGGATTGAAATACGAACCAATTACGCTTTAGCAATATAGGATCAGCTTCGGCTGGTCCTTTCTTATTTTGTGATGACAAGAAGGAATTTTTTCCCCTTTCATGCCTTCATTGGCAAGAATTCATTATATTTGCAGCCAATTAGAAAAAGAAAGTCTCACTTATTCAAGGAAGATAGAATGATGAAAAGAATCTTATTATTCATGATTGTCCTGACATCTTTGCTTTCTGCAAAAGCACAGGTAGACAAAGCTGATAGTACAACTTTTAAGGGATACATCTATAATGCGGAATATCAGGTGTATATACAAATGGATTTCTACCATAATGCAGTAGTCATTCCTGGGCAGGAACTCTTTGGACAGTTACCTGGATATTTCGGCGCTAAACGCGATACGCGCAAATGGCCATTTGTCGCGGCAAAGATAACATCTCCTACTTCTGCGACGCTATCCGTAACGAATGATTATGGCAGTGAGGATTTGGAGGCGACATTGACCTATGAAGGCAATGGTGAGTACATCTTGCATCAAGGAGAAGGCAGCACGATAAAGATCGCCGTTAATAGGAAATGGGTAAAGATACCTAAGACTTTGGTGCTGAAGAGACAATAGCAGGTAAATGCCATGCATACGATTGCATCAAGAAATTACCGGTTTTAGCATTTTTATACTTGGAAAAATTGCGGTTTTAACCTTTTTCTCGTATCTTTGCAGCAAAGATATTAAGTTTTGTATGGGAAAAGATTTGTTGTCTCCCGATTATATATTTGAATCAAGTTGGGAGGTTTGCAATAAGGTCGGAGGCATATACACTGTGTTGTCTACGAGAGCGAGGACACTTCAGGATGCAATGAGGGATCATATCATTTTTATAGGTCCAGATTGCTGGGATCAGAAGACCTGTCCTTTTTTTGAAGAGGATAAGGCTCTTTTTGCATCATGGAGAGCTCAGGCTGCCCAAGAAGGCTTGAACGTAAAGGTTGGACGCTGGAATATTCCAGGAAGGCCCATCTCCATTTTGGTGGATTTCAAGCCATTCTTCGAGGAAAAGAATACGATCTACGCCCACCTATGGGAAGATTTTCAGGTAGACAGTCTCCATGCATATGGCGATTATGATGAGGCTTCCATGTTTTCCTATGCTGCAGGCAGGGTGGTGGAAAGCTTTTATAAGCATAATATTCCTGTTGGCAAGAAGGTTATCTATCATGGTAATGAGTGGATGACAGGTCTTGGCTTGCTCTATATTCATAAAGTTCTTCCCCAGATAGGGACGGTTTTTACCACACATGCCACAAGTATAGGACGTTCTATTGCAGGGAATAACAAGCCCCTTTATCAGTATCTTTTTGCATACAACGGTGACCAGATGGCTGTTGAACTGAATATGCAGAGTAAGCAGTCTATTGAAAAGCAAACGGCCAAGTATGTTGATTGCTTTACGACAGTTAGCGACATTACGGCCCATGAATGTGAGGAGTTGTTGGACAAACCTGTGGATATAGTCTTGCCCAATGGTTTCGAAAATGATTTCGTGCCAAAAGGCAATGCCTTTGTCCAAAAGCGGAAAGCGGCTCGTAAGCGATTGCTAGATGTTGCCAATGCACTGATAGGAAGTCATTTAGATGATCAGACTTTAATTGTTTCTACAAGTGGACGTTATGAGTGGAGGAACAAAGGCATTGATGTATATATTGATGCGATGAGCCGTTTGAGGAATGATCAGGAATTAAACAAGAATGTTGTTGCCTTTATTGAAGTTCCCGGGTGGGTTAAGGAGCCTAGAAAGGATTTGGCAGCACGGTTGTCGGCAGGCAAGCATGATGACATCCCTTTGGACCTACCGGTCATTACCCATTGGCTATGCAACCAGAATGACGACCGAACCTTGGGAATGCTTAATTATCTGAATGTCCATAACGACCCCAAGGATAAGGTCAAGATTGTTTTTATTCCGTCTTATCTGATTGGAGATGATGGCATTGTCAATATGACCTATTATGACATTATATTAGGAAATGATCTTTGCATTTATCCCTCTTATTATGAGCCCTGGGGATACACACCATTAGAGGCTATTGCCTTTAAGGTTCCTTGCATTACGACAGACCTATCAGGGTTTGGCATGTGGGTCAATAAGATGAAAGGAGGTTATGGTCAGATAGAAGATGGCGTTAAGGTCGTTCATCGGGATGATTATAATTATGATGAGGTAGTGGAAGAGATTAAGACATCCGTCGCAGCCTATTCAAATTTCTCTCCGGAGGAATTGAAGCAGGCTCGTGCCCAAGCGGAGAAGCTCTCAAAGAAAGCTCTTTGGAGTGAGTTCATTAAGTATTATTGGAAGGCTTACGACCTTGCTTTGAGAAAGGCAGGGGAAAGAGTAAAATAAGTTAGAAGAATAGATAGATTGAATATAAACTTAAGTTAAGAATCTTATGAAAATTAAAGCTGATTATGCGAATGCTCCTCAGGGGAAGGAGTTGACCATCAAATCCAGTCTTCCAGAACAGCTGAAGTGTCTTGACGAGCTTGCCCATAATATGTGGTGGGCTTGGAATTTCGAGGCACGCAACATGTGGAAGAGCCTTGATGAGGATCTTTATGAAAAGGTGGGACATAATCCTGTTTTGTTGCTTGAACGTCTCTCTTACGATAGAAAAGAGGCAATTGTCAAGAACAAAGTTATTATGAAGAAAGTGAAGGATGTTTACGCACAATTCCGTAAATATATGGATGTAAAACCTGATAAGAAACGTCCTTCTGTTGCTTATTTCAGTATGGAATATGGCATCAACCAGGTGTTGAAGATCTATTCTGGTGGTCTTGGCATGTTGGCTGGCGATTATATGAAAGAGGCATCTGATTCAAATGTTGATATGTGTGGCGTAGGATTCCTCTATCGCTATGGATATTTTACCCAAAGTTTGAGCATCGATGGAACACAGATTGCCAATTACGAGGCACAGAACTTTAATTCCCTTCCTATTGAGCGTGAGCTTGATGAGAATGGTAATCAGGTGGTTGTGGATGTACCTTACATGAACTATCAGGTTCATGCGTTAGTGTGGCGTGTCAATGTGGGTCGTATCAAACTTTATCTGCTTGATACGGATAATGATATGAACTCTCAGTTTGATAAGCCTATTACGCATGCCCTGTATGGAGGTGACTGGGAAAATCGTCTGAAACAAGAAATCTTGCTCGGTATTGGCGGCGTGTTGATGTTGAAGAAGTTAGGCATCAAGAAGACCATCTATCATTGCAATGAAGGTCATGCAGCATTATGCAACCTCCAGCGTCTCTGTGATTATGTTGATGAGGGCTTATCCTTCAATCAAGCCTTGGAGCTTGTTCGTGCTTCAGGTCTTTATACAGTTCATACTCCTGTACCAGCTGGACATGATTATTTTGATGAAGGTCTCTTCGGTAAGTATATGGGAGGCTATCCTGCTAAGTTGGGCATTTCTTGGGATGAGTTCATTGGCATGGGTCGCCAGAATCCGGATGATCACGGTGAGAGATTCTGTATGTCTATCTTTGCTGTGAATACCTGTCAGGAAGTGAACGGTGTCAGCAAGTTGCATGGTTGGGTATCCCAGAAAATGTTCGCACCTATTTGGAATGGCTATTATCCAGAGGAGAATCATGTGGGATATGTTACAAACGGCGTACATTTCCCGACATGGACTGCCACGGAATGGCGTAAATTGTATGCGCAGTATTTCGATGAGAATTTCATGAATGACCAGAGCAACGAGGAAATCTGGCATGCCATCTATAATGTCCCAGATGATGAGATTTGGGATACCCGTATGTCTTTGAAGAAAAAGCTGGTTGACTATATCCGTGAAAAGTTCACTCAGACATGGTTGAAGAACCAAGGAGATCCTTCAAGGGTAGTATCATTGTTGGAGCGTATCAACCCCAATGCCCTGATGATCGGTTTCTGCCGTCGCTTTGCCACTTACAAGCGCGCTCACTTGTTGTTCACAGATTTGGATCGTCTCTCCAAGATCGTCAATGACCCTGAGCATCCTGTTTTATTCTTCTTCTCTGGAAAAGCGCATCCTGCCGATGGCGCAGGGCAAGGCTTGATTAAGAAGATCTTTGAGATCAGCCAGCGTCCAGAGTTCCTTGGCAAAATCATTTTCTTGGAAGACTATGACATGCGCTTGGCTCGCCGTTTGGTATCTGGCGTGGACATCTGGATGAATACGCCAACTCGTCCATTGGAGGCATCTGGTACCTCTGGTGAGAAAGCTGAGATGAATGGTGTCGTCAACCTGTCCGTCTTAGACGGATGGTGGGTTGAAGGGTATCGCAAGGGTGCTGGATGGGCACTTCCGCAGAAGCGTACCTATCAGAACCAGGCCTATCAAGACCAGCTCGATGCAGCTACCATTTATGGACTTCTTGAGAATGACATTATCCCTCTATATTATAATAAGGGAACGAAAGGCTATAGTGAAGGCTGGATCAAGGTCATTAAGAATTCTATCGCTACTATTGCGCCGCATTATACAATGAAGCGCCAGTTGGATGATTATTATAGCAAGTTCTATAATAAGGAAGCTGCGCGCTTCAAGAAGTTGTCTGCGAATGATAACCAGTTGGCAAAGGATATCGCTTTGTGGAAGGAAACAGTGGCAGAGCGTTGGGATGCGATCAGTGTCGTTTCCAAGCAAACAGATATATTAGACAATGGCGGTGAGACAGGTGAGACTTATAATATGAAATATGTTATCAACGAGCAAGGCTTGAATGATGCCATTGGCTTGGAACTGGTCGTACTGAAGAATGACCAAAGCGATGATGATCACCAAGTCTTCCATGTCTATCCATTTAAGCGGACCAAAGTTGAAGGAAACAACTATACCTTTGAAGCGAATATCGAACCCAATGTAGCAGGAAGCTTCAAGTGCGGTATCCGTATGTATCCTAAGAATGACCAACTGCCCCACAGACAGGATTTCTGCTATGTGAAGTGGCTTGATTAGAAATTGTAAAAGCACCGGAACAACCTCCGGTGCTTTTTTATTATAGAAAATTATTGGAAGTTTCATTAAAAATATCTATTTTTGCATTGTGAAATCAAAAATAGACGATGAAGCTCTTTATAATGACTAAATCCACATTCTTTGTGGAGGAAGATAAGATACTTGCAACTCTCTTTGATGAGGGGATGGATAATCTACAGCTTTACAAGCCTGGATCATCTCCACTCTATTCAGAGCGCCTTCTTACTTTGTTGCCTGAAGAGACCCATAGGAATATATGGGTCCACGATCACTATTACTTGAAAAGTGAATTTGATTTGGCAGGAATTCATATTGACGATCCCCAAGAAGAAACTCCAAAAGGCTATAGAGGTAGGATAGGGCGTACATGTACCGACCTGTCTACCTTGAAGGAGATCAAGAAGCAATCCAATTATGTATTCTTGAAGAATATCTTTGATTGCATTGAATTCAAGGAAGAGAGGCAATCCTTTAAGTTGTCTCAGTTGGAAGAGGCATCCCAGAGAGGACTCATCGACAAGAAAGTTTATGCGCTTGGCGGTTTAGGATTGGATAATATCCATATAGCTAAGGATTTGGGGTTCGGTGGCGTTGTCGTTTGTGGAGATCTTTGGAATCATTTCGATATCCATAACGAGACTGATTATAGAGGCCTGATCGATCGGTTCGTGAAGTTGAAAAAGGCATGTGACTAATGTAATGTTTGCCTGATGGCTCAAAATGATGATGTTCCAAGAGGAAGAGAAAACTTTTATTATTTAAACGCTATATAGAAATGAGTGATAATAGCTCTTTTTTGGTTTTTTCTGGTACTAACACCAGATACCTTGCAGAGAAAATCTGTAATAGTTTAGGTTGTCCATTGGGAAACCTGGTCGTAACGAGGTTTTCTGATGGCGAGTTCGCCGTGTCCTATGAGGAATCTATTCGCGGGCGGGATGTCTTCCTAGTTCAGAGCACCTTTCCAAACTCTGATAACTTGATGGAACTGTTGCTGATGATAGATGCAGCCAAGCGCGCCTCTGCCCGTCATATCAATGCCGTGATTCCTTATTTTGGATGGGCTCGTCAAGACAGGAAGGATAAGCCACGTGTGAGTATTGGTGCCAAATTGGTAGCAGACTTGTTGATGGCGGCTGGTATTGACCGTCTGATCACAATGGACTTGCATGCTGACCAGATTCAGGGCTTTTTTAATGTTCCTGTGGATCACTTATATGCTTCTGGGGTTATCTTGCCCTATCTGCAAAGCTTGCATCTTAAGGATCTGGTTATTGCTTCTCCAGATGTCGGTGGTTCTAAGCGTGCCAACACTTATGCCAAGTATTTAGGCTGCCCCCTTGTCCTTTGCAATAAGACACGTGCCCGCGCCAATGTCGTAGAGAGCATGCAGATCATTGGTGATGTCAAGGGAAAGAACGTCGTGATCGTCGATGACATGGTCGATACAGCAGGCACCATTACCAAGGCTGCTGATATCATGAAGCAGGCGGGTGCAAAGAGCGTTCGTGCCTGTGCCTCCCACTGCGTGATGAGTGGACCGGCTTCGGAGCGTGTGCAAAACTCAGCTTTAGAGGAGATCGTTTTCACAGACTCTATTCCTTATAGCAATCGGTGTGCGAAGGTAAAGCAACTTTCAGTAGCGAATATGTTTGCAGAGACTATCCGTCGGGTGGTCAATAATGAGAGTATCTCTTCTCAGTATCTTGTTTAAGTTTTCATGATGAAAATAAAACATATTATTGGACTGGCGACCTTGGGCTTGATGCTCACGGCTTGTCAGTCCAAGTCGTTTAAAATATCAGGTACCGTCAATGGTCTCCATGATGGTGATACTTTGTTCCTCACGACAGACCTTTATAGGGGAACGCCACGTGATACGATCCTTGTCAAGGATAGTCAGTTCTCTTATACAGGAGAAACTGACTCTACCTATCAGTGTATGATTTACTCTTCCAAGAATCACTCGTTAAATTGTCCTTTCTTCCTCGAACCTGGAGATATCCAGATCAAGTTGACAGGCAATGTGAGGACTACAAGGGTCAGTGGTACTTTGGTCAATGACCAATGGCAAGTCCTAAATGATTCTTCGCTTGTGTATGGCGACCGTATTCAAGAGATCGCATCCCGTTCTTTCGCAGCCAACCTCTCTCAACAGCGGCAGAAGGTAGCCATGGATCAAATCCTTCTCTTGCAAAAGAAAATGAATCAAGTAGCTGTTGACCTTGCTAAAAAGAACATTAATAACGAATTCGGCTATTTCCTCGTAACTGATTATTTTGCGGAAGGTGATCTCCCAGAGGAAACCTTGAAGGCATTGATTGACAAAATGCCAAATGACTTCAAGCAGCGTCCCAAAGTCCAGAGCCTCTTGAATCGTGCAAAGGCAACCGTCGTGACAGCTGACTGGGAAGAGAGGGATCTTGACAGGAACCCTTACCAGATTCTTGCAGAGGTAAAAAAGCATCCTGTGACTATCATTGACTTTTGGGCAAGTTGGTGCGGTCCATGCCGCGCGGAGATGCCCAGCATGGTCGACTTATATCGCCAATATAAGCCGAAAGGCTTGCAAATCATCGGGATCTCTTTGGATTCTGATCCAGTAGCATGGAAAAAAGCCATCTCTGATTTGAAGATGACATGGCCACAGGTGTCTGATCTCCGTGGTTGGGAAGATACAGGGGCAATCATGTTCAATGTGCAGTCCATCCCTCATACGCTGATCGTCAATCAGCAGGGAAAGATCATAGGCAAAGGTTATCGGGGAGACCAGCTAAGGCAATTCGTTGAGACAGTATTGAAAAAATGAGAATAGACAATCGTTCTTTTGCCGGACTTATTCGTCCAATGTATATTTTAGAGGAAGATAAGCTTCGTCGGAATTTACAGTTAATTCGCGAGGTGAGTGAGAAAAGTGGTGCGGAAATCATCTTAGCTTTTAAAGCCTATGCCTTGTGGAAGACCTTTCCTGTCTTTCGTGAATATATCCATGCGACGACAGCCTCTTCCCTTTATGAAGCAAGATTGGCTTTTGAAGAGTTTGGTGCCCCGGCGCACACCTATTCACCAGCGTATACTGATTATGAGATTGAAGAGATTGCAAGATATTCTTCCCATCTTACATTTAATTCCTTGTCACAGTATGATCATCTGAAGGATCTTGTCATGAAGATGAACCCAGATATCAGCCTTGGGTTGCGTGTGAATCCTGAATACTCGGAAGTGGGAACAGCACTGTATAATCCTTGCTCACCAGGGACGCGGTTTGGAGTCGTTGCAGATCGCCTTCCCCGGCTTCTTCCCCATGGAATAGAAGGATTCCATTGCCATTGCCATTGCGAGAGTGGGGCAGATGTCTTTGAAAGGACACTTTCTCACATAGAGGATAAATTCTCATCTTGGTTCCCACAACTCCGTTGGATAAACTTTGGTGGCGGTCATTTGATGACAAGAAAGGACTATGACGTTCCTTTGTTGATTCGCTTGATTCAGGATTTCCGGAACCGCTATCCTTATTTGAAAGTTATTTTGGAGCCAGGCAGTGCCTTTGGATGGCAGACAGGTCCTCTTGTTTCCCAAGTCGTGGATGTCGTGGAAGACCATGGCATCAAGACCGCAATTTTGAATGTCAGCTTTTCCTGTCATATGCCAGATTGCCTGGAGATGCCCTATCTTCCGACCGTAAGAGGTGCGGATACCATTGAGCATCCAGAGGAAGTGACGGCTCCTCTTTTATATCGCTTAGGAGGAAATAGTTGCTTGAGCGGCGATTACATGGGATACTGGAAGTTTGACCATGAACTAAAAACCGGTGAGAATATTATCTTGGAGGACATGCTCCACTATACAACGGTCAAGACGAACATGTTCAACGGTGTTTCCCATCCGTCCATCGCGTTTTTGCATTCAAATGGAGAGTTAGAGGTGTTGAGGGAATATACTTACCAGGATTATAAGACCCGTATGGATTAGAGCTTTTTCATAGATTTTTGAAAAAAAACTATTGAAAAGTTTGGTGCATCCGAAAAAATCCCTTACCTTTGCAACCGCATTTAGAGAAATGCCCTTGAGAAAAGGTAATGCGGCAATAGCTCAGTTGGTAGAGCGCGACCTTGCCAAGGTCGAGGTCGCGGGTCCGAGTCCCGTTTGCCGCTCAATATTCTGAATAAAGAATGAGGTTTTATCCTCGCCAATTGCCCAGGTGGCGGAATTGGTAGACGCGCACGTTTCAGGTGCGTGTGTTTCACGACGTGCAGGTTCGAGTCCTGTTCTGGGCACTATTTATTCAGAATTATTTTTTGTTGGAGAGGTGGCGGAATTGGTAGACGCGCTACTTTGAGGGGGTAGTGAAAATTGTTTCGTGGGAGTTCGAGTCTCCTCCTCTTCACAAAAGATCGTTTTTGGGGAAGAACAGTAAATATGCGGCAATAGCTCAGTTGGTAGAGCGCGACCTTGCCAAGGTCGAGGTCGCGCGTCCGAGTCCCGTTTGCCGCTCTTTTTTTTTATCGAGAAGCATAACAAATCATGAACTTATATTTAAGATATTTTGATAAGGAAACATTAGTCAGTAATGTTGAGGAAGCATTAGACTTTTTGCATTCCATTCCAGAAATCGAGTTAACTCCGGAGTTGGAAGCTGATATTAGAGACTATGTAGCCAGTGATGTTTTTTATCCCAAACGCTATAAGGTGCGTCCTCGTATCTACTTTATCATTATCAAAACTGCAGCTGCAACTATGCTTGATTTTAAACAAAAAAAGGCACTTCGTACTAATCTGCCACCGACTCCTGGTGTTCCCGACCGGAGAGATGTCAATATTTCAGCGGTAACGAGACTCACTGAAGAGCATCCGGGGTGGTATGAGGGCTCATTGGACTTCAAAAGGGTAGTCATGATTCCTTCTACGGGTAAGCATGAATATCGTGATACCCATTTCGTGGCACAGTGCAAGGCTAATTCTGGAATGGACTGTTACAACCGCATTGTGGAACATCTGAAAGAACGTGTTGATAATCGCAGTCAGTTCCCTTCTGCTAAGGGAAAGAACTTCCACTTTAAATACTTGGGTATGTGGAAATAATTTCATATTCACTAATTAAATTAACGCTATGAACAAAGTAATGCTGATTGGGAATGTCGGAAAAGATCCCGACGTCCGCTATTATGACACCGACCAGGCTGTCGTGACCTTTCCTCTTGCTACTACAGAAAAAGGTTATGTTCTTCAAAACGGGACGAAGGTCCCTGACCATACCGATTGGCACAATATCGTTTTGTGGAGAGGCTTGGCCAAGGTGGCTGAGAAGTATGTACACAAAGGTGATAAACTCTTTATTGAGGGGCGTATCCGTTATCGTCAGTATGATGACCAGAAGGGACAGCGCCGTTATGTAACTGAGATCCTCGGCGAGAATATGGAACTGTTGAGTCCAAAGCCTATGGGCACAACTCCCAACCAGACAGGGACTGTTGCCTCTGAGCCGACAGCCACACCTGAGGGCTCCGCCGACAATCTTCCTTTTTAAATTACAAGTAGAATTTGGATATTTCAACACTAACAGATGCTCTCTCCGACGTTTATTTCCAGGCACCGAGCGAGGGCGTTATCATGGCAGCCATTTTGGCTGCAATATTACTTCTTGTGTCTGGTTACGCAAGTGGCTCTGAAATCGCTTTCTTTAGTCTGACTCCTGAGGACTTAGAGGAACTAGACCCTGATAAGAATCCTAAGGACCGGAAGATACAGTTGCTTCGGGATGATTCCGAACGGACTTTGGCAACGATTCTGATTGCTAATGATTTCGTGAATGTCACGATTATCATGCTGTGTAATAGCGTCTTCGGTTCCATTGTCCATTTTGGGGCAAAGGCATACTGGTTGCAACTGCTGTGCATGACCGTATTGCTGACATTCCTTTTACTGTTGTTCGGTGAGATCATGCCCAAGATCTATTCTCGTCAGAATGCCTTGAAATTCTGTCGTTTTGCCGTGAATGGCGTGATGGTTCTGAGAAAGATTTTCTGGCCTTTGGAATGGTTGCTTCTGAAAAGTGGGATCTTGGCTAAGAAAGTCGTAAAGGAAGAGAATCATCAATTGAGTGTTGATGAACTGGAGCAGGCTTTGGAATTGACAGACAAGAATGAGATCAAAGATGAGCAAAGCATGCTTCAGGGGATTATCCGCTTTGGAGATGAGACCGCTAAAGAGGTGATGACGAGCCGTCAGGATATTGTTGGCATCGAAATCCATAGTAGCTATACGGATGTGTTGAAGTGCATTGTTGAGAATAATTACAGCCGTATCCCTGTTTATCAAGATAATGAAGACAACATACGGGGAATCCTCTATATAAAAAGCTTGCTCCCTCATTTGGACAAACCTTCCCACTTCCGCTGGCAAAGTTTGATCCGTCCTCCATATTTCGTCCCTGAGACCAAGAAGATAGACGATTTGCTGAGGGAGTTTCAAGAGAATAAAGTACATATCGCTATTGTCGTGGATGAATTTGGTGGAACCAGTGGCATTTGTACCTTAGAAGATATTTTGGAGGAAATCGTGGGTGAGATTAACGATGAATACGACGAAGAAGAGAAGTTTTATTCGAAGTTAAATGATAGTACCTATATTTTTGAAGGTAAAACCTTGCTCTCTGATTTCTGCAAGATCCTGAAAATTGATGATGGGGAGTTTGACGAGGTTGCGGGTGATGCAGATACGTTGGCTGGTTTGTTGCTGGAAATCAAAGGCGATTTCCCCAGTCTTCATGAGAAAATAGATTATAAAGGCTATACCTTCGAGGTGATGGCAATTGAAGAGCGCCGAATCAGCAGGGTAAAGGTCGTTGTCCATGATAATCCTCCTGAACATGCCATTGGTGAAAATTGAGCATTTAGAGCCCGGTGTACTATTAGGATTATGGAAAATGTCAGAAGGAGTAGATGAAATGCTGTCTTCCTATCCCTGCTTGTCATCCATACAACCAGAATTACAGTCCTTTCAGTGCGAAAGCAGGAAGTTAGAGAGATTGGGAACTTACGCCTTGTTGTTCTTGATGTCTGGAAAGAAAGATCTTAGGATCTCGCATGTGGGAGACTGTCCTGCCGTAGAGGGCTATCAGATTAGTATTAGTCATACAAAAGGCTATGTGGCTCTTATTCTATCGGAAAATAAGGGACAACGTGTTGGCATTGATGTTGAATATATGAGTGACCGAGTGACAAAGATCACAGAACGTTTTATCCGTCCGGATGAGGATTCTTCTACGGTCTTGGTTCAACTGGTCAATTGGTGTGCGAAGGAGGCAGTGTATAAGTATTTCACGGAACAGAACTTGCAATATTTTGAAATGAAACTTCTCCCTTTCCAGCAAGAGAGGGAGGGAATCGTGGAGGTTCTTGACTTGAAAGTTCCCGCTAAGGTGAAGGTCTTCTATCAGATTACGGAGGCGTATGTGCTGACTCGGGTCTTTTAATTTTTGATCTTTTCATATATTTCTTGCCGATGAAAAAAATCTTAACTGTATGGGTGGCTCTCTTCTGTATGAGTAGCCTGTATGCCCAAGGAGGAGCTGTCTCTTTTGTCCAGGCTAATTCACAGCATGCCTTTCCTGACCGTATCCCTGCAGGGAACTACAGTGGGATTTGCAGGATTGACAGTAATTTATATGCTGTAGTCAGTGATAAGTCTGCCCATGAGGGCTTCTTCGTTTTTCGGGTTGGCATCAATCCTCAGAATGGGGATATCGAAGATGTAGAGAATCTTGGATTCCGGGGTCAACAGGGTAGGAACCGTGATCAGGAAGGGATCGTTTATTTGCCAGAAACGAGGTCTGTGTTGATCAGTGGGGAGGAGGATAATCGGATCCTTGAATATGACTTGAATGGCAATAGGACTTTACGTGAGGTGACAGTACCTCCTATTTTTCATTGTGCCCGTGGGAATTATGGCTTCGAGTCCTTGAGCTATAATGCACATACGCAATTGCTTTGGACTTGTACAGAGAGCACGCTGACCGTAGATGGCGAAGCTGCCAATGCAACGAATGGGGTTAAGAACCGTATCCGTATCCAGTCTTTTGATAGGGATCTTCGATGCGTGCGTCAGTATGCCTATGAGATGGATGCTCCTCTTTCACGTCAGGCGGCCTCTCTTTATGCGATGGGAATTAGTGAGCTGACGGCTCTGGATCAAGGCGAACTCCTTGTCCTTGAACGAGAGTTCTATGTGCCGTCTTCTAAACTGGGGGCTTGGGTAAACCATAAAATTTATGTGGTGAGACCTCAGGATACGGATACCATTGCAATGGATCGACCCTTGTCAGAGACAAGTCCGTTTCTGAAGAAACGACTTCTTTATGAATGGAAAACGACATTAAGCCTTTTCAAGCATGAGATTGCCAATTATGAAGGTATGTGCCTGGGACCTCGACTTGCTGATGGAAGACAGGTCTTGTTGTTGGTATCAGATTCACAAAACCAGTATGCTGGGGTGCTTAAGGATTGGTTTAAGACGATACTCATTCAATAAGGAACCGAATATAAGCCCGGTCATCGAATGATCCATTCCCTTTCATCCATCCTTTGGTTGCCTGAAAGGTATGGATATTCAAAGGGTCTGTTTCAAGTTGTTGTTGGAGGGCTCGTTCACTCTCTATCAGCGTAGGTTTGAGAAAGGGGTATCCATCACTTGCAAGTACTACTTCTGGACAACTTAGATGGATTGTTTTCACGTAGGAGATGGGTATGTGGAATCCATCAATGACGGGATAAGAAATATTTTGTTCGCCGCAGCTTTGGATCAGGAATGGGAGAATTTGTTGGCGGGCATCGTCTTTCTCTCGCAATTCCTCTACCTTCTTTCCCTGGTTGATCAGTTGTTGGGCGATAGCAGACCTTTTTTCTGCTAATGTCTTTTCATACGGTTTCGGATTGTCAACATATTGGTGGTTTGCGATGCACTGGCAATCGCCAACCATCCATATTTCTTGTCTTTGAAGGGACCAGACGATGGCACTGGCTGTCAGCCGTTCCACCGGGTGGTCTTTGAGTTGTCCTATATCTATGCCGCAGTTCCTATAAGCTTGTTGGATCGCTTCTGTAATCTGCTGACAGAATTCCATGCGACAGATATTGGCATCCATCACTTGGATGAATGCAGATATCAGTTGCATGCAATACCTTCCATTGCTGATTCCAGGTATGATTTGCAGGGATGTCTTGCTGGTGCTTCCATCTATGACGGCAACGAAGTCATCGGTCACGACGATTCCGTCTTCGCATGTCTCTTGACTGTGTTTGCCAACTATTTTTTCCTCGATGATCTTCATGTCGCTTTTGAGAGGATGGATTGAAATTCGGGTTGAAAGACGATCTGTTCTGTCGTCCTTTTCTGTTCTGCTCTGTTGCCTGACGCCCTTCCGTGAAATGGTGGTAATCATCGGCATCATCTTGCAGCTGATGGAAAGTGCCACGCCCTGAATAGAGCTTGGAGATGAGATCTGGTCGTCCCATTCTTTTGAGTTCGAATTCTATATGACTGCGTTCTTCAGGCTTATACCAGAAGAAGAACTGTCGCTGTGCCAATTTCTCTCTCGGAGTCTTGGCACTAAACACGGGCTCCAAGGTATAGGGATCATATCCTGTGTACCATGTTTCCGTGCTTACCGTCATAGGAGTAGGCGTGAAGTCCTGTACCTGTTCGAGATGGAAGTCAAGATCTTTTGTGATGACTGCCAGTTCAGCCATGTCTTCTTCACGACACCCGGGATGACTACTGATGAAATAAGGGATTAATTGCTGGTGCAGTCCTTCTTCTTTGTTGATTCGGTCAAAGATCCGCTTGAACTCATAGAATTCGGCAAAGGATGGCTTTCGCATCAGCCTTAACACTTGGTCGGAGGTATGTTCCGGTGCTACTTTCAGTCGTCCACTGACATGGCGAGCAATCAATTCCCGTGTATACTGCATAGCTGCCAGGTTGCTCTTTTCGTCCTTGCCCCGGTGGAGGAGCAGGTCATACCTGACACCGCTTCCGATAAAGCTCTTCTTGATACCCGGCAGATGATCCACAGCATGGTAGATCTTAAGCAACTTGCTATGGTCTGTATTCAGGTTCGGACAGATTTGGGGATGAATACACGATGGTCGCTTGCAATGCTCGCAGGCTTTTTTGTTTCTTCCTCCCATGCCATACATGTTCGCGGAGGGTCCTCCCAGGTCAGAAAGGTATCCTTTGAAGTCGGGCATGGATATAACCTTATTTACTTCTTTGAGGATACTCTCTTTACTTCGGCAGACCACGAACTTTCCTTGATGGGCACTGATCGTGCAGAAAGCACAACCTCCAAAGCAACCGCGATGGATATTGATGGAAAATTTGATCATCTCGTAAGCCGGTATCCGCTTCCCCTTATATTTGGGATGGGGCAATCTGGTGTACGGAAGATCAAATGAGGCATCCAATTCTTCTGTGGTCATGGTTGGATAGGGTGGGTTGACTACCGTATAGACATTGTCAACGGCTTGCAACAATCGCTGTGCATGGATTTTATTGGACTCTTCCTCGATATGCCGGAAATTTTCAGCCTCTGCTTTTTTACTATGGAGGCATTCTTCGTGGCTATGCAGGATAATGTCGTCATCTTTGATTCCACCGGGGATTAGTTCTTCCTTGCACAGAAATACGGTCTGGGGGATGTCATGGGCTTCCTCCATCCTTATGCCAGATTCTAATTCCTTGCACAAGGCAAGGATAGGCTTTTCGCCCATCCCATAGATGATCAGGTCTGCTCCAGAATCACAAAGGATGCATTTCCTCACACGATCCTGCCAGTAATCGTAGTGGGTGAGCCGCCGCATGGATGCTTCGATCCCTCCTAAGATGACAGGGACATCTGGATACAGCTTCTTAAGTATCTGTGTATAGACAATGGTAGGGTATTCTGGGCGACAGTCGTGGCGCCCATCCGGACTGTATGCGTCTTCAGAACGAAGTCGTTTGTTGGCGGTGTATTTGTTTACCATGGAGTCCATGCATCCTGGGGCAATGCCAAAAAACAATTTAGGTCGACCTAATTTCTTGAAATCGCGATAATCCCCATGCCAGTCAGGCTGGGGTACGATAGCCACCTTATAACCTGCTGCCTCCAAGGTTCGACCAATGACTGCCGCGCCAAAAGAAGGATGATCGACATAAGCATCGCCCGAGAACAGGATCACGTCCAGTTGATCCCATCCTCGCAATTCGCATTCTTTCTTTGTAGTGGGCAGGAAGTCTGTCAACTGGTACGTACGCTGAAGCGTATGCCCGTTGTCTTGCTTATATTTCTGTTGTTCCAAACCTTTAATCTGTTACTTCCAAGTCGTCATTAGATGCTTGGGGTTGTTTTGATTTCCAATCGATATAAAGGAGTACGAGCTGATGAAGCCCGAAAGCTTTCATGTTATTGTTGTAGATGACATCTAAACAAAGGTCCAATAGTCCCTTGTCAGTACCTGCTTCCGACTCCAAGATGGAGCGTACGTTGAATTTCAACTTGTCAAGGACATTCTCGTCAATGATACCATTGCTGTCAACGAGATTCCTTAACAACGCGTATTTCTCGATCGTTTCAAGATGTTCCTCTGAAACTTCAATACTTCTGGTACCTGAAGCATTTGCTTGGATCTTATACATATTTCTTTATATTTTGGTAATTATTATTTCATCATATAATTGAGGATGCCTCTCATGATGTTGTTCCTATCCTTTTCAAGAGTGATGCACTCAAAGGGGAATCCCATGGTAAAGCACTTGTAGTCAGTCCCTCCATAAGCTACGCAGGCATCAGTCCCGTCACTATACTGCATGGCGCAATAGGCTGGCGCTACAGGTTGGATAATATCTGGTGAGGTGGCTGCATAGTGCACGTCATTGAGGGATTTGTAAAAGTCGAAGGTAATCCCCATGCCTGTCACGTGGGGATCAGGATTGGAACGGTTGTTGCCTGCATAACGCAGTTTTAACACCTTGGAAAGGAATTGCTGTTCGTCCTTCTCAGTCATGTCGGCACCTATGTATGAGCCACTGACAATCAACTTGCCATGGGCTTGGGTATATGCCAAGAGCTTTTGCCTGAGTATCGGGGAGAAGGTCTTGTAGTATTTCAGCGCATTTGGGTCATACTTCTCAAGTCCAAGGATCAGGTTGACACAAGCATATTTTTGTAGGTTGACTTTTCCTATTTCAACACATGTCTTGGCGCAACTCACAATATTATATTTCTTGGCACTTGCCATGGCTCTTACATGGGTATTGACAAAGTCGAAGGTGTTGCCTGCAATCAATTTCCCTGCCAGTTCATTGTCGCAGTATCCCAGGCCACCGGGACCTTCCTTGCCCATTTTGGTCTTGTCGAAACAAAGTTGCTTCCCATTCCATCCTGTCGTCCATCCATCTGGCACACCTGGGTCTGCGTCCATGTCAAAGCCTTGCAAGGAATCGTTGTCAATAACTGCTGGTGCAGAGATCCTGTGGAAGCCGTTGACAACCAAGATTGTCTTCTTTGCTCCGGGCTGGTATATGGCACTCAACGTTTCTGTCGGGAAGCTCTCACCCCCGCGATTGACGGCAGTGATCCGGAAGTTATAGACCACGCCAGGCTCCAAGGCTACGGTATAGCCAAGTCCCTTGATATTTTTCCCGTTGTCAAAGCCTCCGGTACCTATGGCTGTATAAATATTATAGGAATTGGGTCGTGAGGTTGCTTCCTGGGGATCGTTAGTGGGTGCCCAACTGAGCCTAACCTTGTTTCCATCAACAAATTCGATGGAGAATTGAGATGGGGCAAGAGGTTGGATTACATAATTGTGCCCATGTTGGCTGTTGATATACTTTAAAATCGTTTTATAGATCGATCGTGCCAGCGTAAAGCGGAAGTTGGGGTCTTCTCCCCATTTCATGTCCGGGAAATTCTGATGGGACATCGTCTCTAAGATGGCTGACGGTATTTCTGGGATTCGAGTCTCTGAGTAGTTCCTGTCAAAGAGTTCCCTTCGCGCCCATTTCCCATATTGATACCGGATACGATCTGGAAAGATGGAATCTTTAAAGTAGGAAAAAACAAATATTCCAAAACGTTTCAGTTTACCGATATCAATTATGCCACGGCATCCAAGGAAGATAAGAAAGCTCTGTTTTTGGAGTATTCTGATCTGTTGAATTCCTTTGACAGCGGAGCCGTTACCAAGCTGACGGTGTCTTTACGGAGGATGAATACGATCGATTTTGAAAAAGAGATCTTACTGCCCTACAAGAATGATGAACTGGATATCTATCGTAAAGAATATAACGATATGTTAAAAGAAAAGGCTCTGGGGACAAACGGTATGGTTCGGGAGATGTTTTTAACGATTTCTGTTTTCCGTAAAACCATCGAAGAAGCACAAACCTATTTTCGTAGAGTGGAGACCGAATTGTCTTCCCATCTGGCCAGACTCGGTTCAAAATGCAGAACACTGGATGCGGTGGACAAGCTCAGACTGCTCCATGATTTTTATCGGACCGGGGAAGAAACCGACTTTCATATCGATCTGAAGGATCTGATGCGAAAAGGGCACCATTTTAAAGATACGATCTGTCCGGATTCCTTTGAATTCAAGGATGATCATTTCAAAATGGGAGACCGGTATGGGCGCGTTCTTTTCCTAAAGGAGTATGCCAGTTATATCAAGGACAGTATGATCATGGAACTGACAGACTGCAATCAGAATATGATGATGTCCATTGACATCATTCCGGTTCCCACCGATGAAGCGGTACGGGAAGTGGAACGAAGACTTCTGGGTGTGGAAAAAAATATCACAGACTGGACACGCAAACAAAATGCCAATAATAACTTTACGGCCGTCGTTCCCTATGATATGGAGCAGCAGCGTAAGGAAGCCAAGGAGTTTCTGGACGATCTGACAACCAGGGATCAGCGTATGATGTTTGGCCTTCTGACTTTTGTATTGACCGCCGATTCGAAAAAAGAACTGGATGCACAGACCGAAGCCCTGCAGACAACGGCCAGAAAACACCTGTGTCAGTTATCGATCCTTAAGTTTCAGCAGATGGATGGATTAAATACCGTTTTGCCCATCGGTGTCTGTTATCTAAAGTCACTTCGTACTTTAACTACCGAGTCACTGGCTGTTCTCAATCCTTTCCGGGTACAGGAGATCCAGGATAAACTTGGAATCTATTTTGGTGAAAATGCCATCTCGCATAATTTGATCCTGGTCAACAAAGAAAATCTTTTGAACCAGTCGGCCTTTGTGCTAGGGGTTCCCGGTTCCGGGAAATCGTTCAGTACAAAAGAACTGATCCTCTTTTTAGCACTTGCCACCGAGGATGATATCCTGATCTGTGATCCGGAAAATGAGTATTCAGCTCTAATTAAACAGATGGGTGGCGAAGTCATTCATATTGCGGCCGGCAGTGAAGATCATATCAATGCGATGGATATGGTCGAAGGATATGGCGATGGTGGCAATCCGATCATTGATAAATCGGAGTTTGTTCTCTCTTTGTTTGAGCAGCTAGATCCTAACGGTATGGG
>CAJLYG010000009.1 GCA_905210845.1 uncultured Prevotella sp. | reverse complement strand
ATGCTCGCCATGACAGGCGATGACCAGCAGGAAACTGAGGAAGACAGCAGCAAGTCCGTGCCTATGCTTGCTTTCGCCTACATGTCAGGCTCGAAACCCGCTGGGACCATATCCGCCTACGACCTGCAGGCGGCTGACAAGCCCCGCATCTTCGACTATGCGCTTTATTACTATGGCGAGGATGGCATCTTCGAGAAATTCTGGCGCGACTGCGACACGCTCTACCGCAATGCCCTGCAACAGGTGAAGATGAAGCTGCTGCTCTCGCAGTCGCAAAAGCAGAATCTTGCGGCATACGCGAAGGTCGTGGTTCGTGGCGTGGCTTTCTTCTTCAACAAGCTCAAATTTTCCCTTGGCGGAAAGGACGAGCCTATCGAGAGCGAGATGCTGACAATCGCCCTGACCGAGCCAGTGGCGGAGGCAAGGCATATTAACGACATGCTGCCACAGATGACTGCAGGATATCGATGGGTAGGGAAAATACTGGAGACGGAAGTATCGAAAGATGAGTACAACAACAGCGGAGCCGACAAAGACCGCACCTTTACCATCGTCTATCCTCCCACGCCAACTGCAGAATGGGTGGGAAAGGAATATGGCAAGCAAGTCTCATATACTGCAGAGAAGACCAGGCATGCAACGATGTTCCGCCACTCAAAATGGAAGTACACCAAGACCACTTGCTGGCTGACTGCAGTATCTGCAGCTTCCACTCCGGAGAACGGTGAAAACAGCGGAAACACTTCTGATGGATTCGGCGGCGGGCATCGTTGACATGTCCTTTACCAGGGTATGGAATCTTATTAAATTTGCGTAAAGTTTAAAGTAAATGAACATTCTCTTACAGCCCCATTCACTCAGCCTCGTGGGCAGCATGAACCACGTCATCATCATGGCTGACAATGAAGTTTCATTCGTGCTTTCCGACAGTGGCGGGAACGCCATCGTAAAGCATGTCTATGCGCCAAGTGAGACCGGTCGCATAGAGGTAGACTTGAAAAACATCATCCTCCCGCTGCTTACGTTCAAGCTACAGGATGTGTCAAGCCCTTATCAGCAAAGCGGTATCGCGAAGTCTTTCTCCGTTACCGTCACAGAGACAGGTGGCGGCGAGACAAAGTCTTTTTCCTTCACAGTCATCCGTGCCGGCGTTGACCATTTCGACGGAGACGCGGAATCCTTCCTCACGCAAAATTTCCTCACATGGCAGCCCAACGTAAAGCCGGTGACTTACTACACGCCGGAATTCTTGACCTATTATGCCGTCGTCATGGCTACTATCCGTTGCAAGGCATACTTTGAGGATGGCACCACGCAGACCATCGACCTGGCACAAATACCAGCCGGGGAATGCTGGACCGTGCCAGTCCAATATGCCGTCATTGCCGGGAAGGTTGGCGACAAGCTGCCGCAGTATTATGAGGTCTGGGCTGAGAACGCTTCCGGATCCAGGCTGACCTACATCCAACGCTACGTGGCAAGTGACATGCGCTCCGAGGAAGAAGAGTGGATACTTTTCGAGAACTCTTTGGGCGGCATTGACACATTCCGCGCCTATGGCGAGACTTCACACTCCAGAAGCACACGCACAACGTGGCGGAGATAGAGGAGACCTACGAGGAATACCGGGTCGACACCACCCGCGAATACAAGAAAAACACGGGTTACCTTGGCAACAGGGAAAGAGCGTGGTTGCTCGATTTCTTCCCTTCAACGGGAAAGTATGTCTATACTGACAACTTCATACGGAGGATCGTGGTCACAGAAAGCGACGTAAGCTACAACGCCAAAAAACTGCCCTCTGACTACAGCTTCACGTACAAGTATGCCGACGCGCAACCCTATCTCAACCTGCCACGCGCAGAGTTGCCCCAAAAGGTGCTCAACATAAAAGTACCCGACCTAGGGTCTTTTACCGTCGCCCCACGACTTGCTGAGTTTCCGCACCTCACGCTGAGTGGTGGGGCTTTGTTCCCGGTAGAGAACCCTTATTCTGACCAATGGAACGTCACCACGGCAGGTGCTATTCTGGACTATATTGTCAACGGCATTGTGGAGAACTATTCCGGAGACGGGGGGATCGGCCATACCCATCCGAACATAAACCTCCTGAATTCCATGCGCCTTGCCGAGGACTACCTTCTTGTCAACGGCAATAAGATAAAGGCTGGGTATGCTGACAAGGCGAAAGACCTCGCAGAGGACAGCCTGATCTGGAAGAAGTTCCTCCGAAAAGACAAGGAAGACGTTGCCAGCAAGGTCATCACCTTCCTTGAGGGAATTATCTCTAAGGCTGTATCCATATTCCACGCGGGCTGGAAAACCGCGACTTATGATGGCGACACGCTCTTCGACCATGGAGCAAGGGTAGGCAAGGATGGTGATGCTGTCCTCGACTCCCTCTTCGTTAGGAAATTCATCAGTGCCCCCAAGTTCGTCTTTAACGAGATCAACGTGACGAAGGCTGAGCAGTGGAATACGAATGCCTACGGGACAATAGAATGCGTCGACACACAGAGCCGGCTGATTACCCTACACCTTGAAGAGAACGAGTATGGCAGCGTAGAGGTAGGTGATATCTGCAGGGGAATCTTCGCGGATATCGACGATGCCTACAAATCTGACGGCAATACGGAAGGGGACTTGGACGATTGTAACTTTGTCGTGCACCGTGGATTCTTCACGACCTATTTCACGGTCGAGAAGATCGTTACCAGCAAACGTGGCCAGTGCGTGTTCCAGTATCGCAAGAGATCTGCAGATACGCCAGACCCGTGTGCTTACATGGATTTCGCCCAATACGGATCCTTCACGGACTCCAGCCGGCAGAGTTCCATGTACCTGTCCTCACGTGGGCATAGTTACATCGAGGTGCTTGATGGTGTGAACAACTGGGAAATACAACCGCAGAACCGCGTTTGCCGTTATGGTTGGCTGGGAAATCTCACCATCGAGAACGATGACGGGGCGCGACAGAACCTGTCCGGCAATGGGTTGTTTGCTCAGAACCACGTCTATTTCGGCGGAGATATTATCAAGTTGTCCAACATCTCAGACTTGGAGGACTTGCAGAAGATGGCCGGAGCTTATGATGTCAGCCTCAGTAGATATCAAGGGGTCATTACCGTCGATGACATGGGAAATGTCCTCGGAGGATTATACACATTAGCAGATGCCAAGGACGATAGCGGATCCACAATACAAGTCAAGCAGTGGCAATTGTCAACGGCTGTGTTCGTCCGCAAGGGGCAAGACATCCTGTTGGAGGAAGATCCGGGCAACGAGCTTGTGACAGAGGGCCATTACCGGGTGACCGCTTTTGGCGATGGCTGCGAGTGCGAGATCGCAAACTCCACCGTCTACATCACGAGCATCAAGAACTTGCGTGACGGCATCGCCAACACGGAGGACGAGATAGACTATGATGCAATGAGGAAAATGCGGGGCTGCAGGGTCTCAATTGTCGTGGAACTGGAGGGCAAGACCGCCAAGACCATCGAGTTCCCTGTGCGTATTTCCCACGATCCTCTGCCCTTCCTGGCATGCGATCTGGACAATGAGCACTCGTCCGTAAGCTGGAATACGAAGGCGCAGGAATACACGGGGTTCCCTGTGATATCGGTAGCATCTCTCATGCACTACAATGAACTTTGGCAGGTCGATAAGGACAGTCATATCAATGGCTTGCCTGATGGCTTGAAGGCTGATGTGTCATTTCCCGGCAGCGGAAGCAAAGACAACAAGAAGATGGTGGTCAGCATCACCACGGACGGCACAAAAACGGGTGACTTTCTGGCAACGAGGGACGGCAGGTTTGTCGGCACCAAACATGATATCTCTGTGCATATTATTGGCACGTATGCAGGCGCGAGGTATGAGTATAACAAGGTATTGACAATTGACCGGCTGGCGGACACTACCGTCTACGAGCTTATTCCATCCTCTTCCTCCATCGTCATGGACAAAGGTAAAAACTTATCTGTGAACAGGCTCACTTGCGAGGTCTGGGCTACAAGCTCTGACGATAAGCGGTATAAGGTCGAGGACTTGTCCGCTGCAGGTCTGGAGATCAAGTACTGCAAGGGCGATGGGACCCCTGACACCGCTTACGATACTTATGTAAGCGTCACCAATGCGGACAAAAGCGTAACCTTTGGGTTGTTCGACAAGGCGAGTGGAGAAAAGCTGGATGTAGAGTCCGTTCCCATCGTTGCTTGGGGCGAGGACGGAGAGACTGCGGAGATCACGTCGTCTGTATGTTATTCCTCTGTTACCAACTCATCGACACAGCCTGATGACGGCACGTTCACGTTGAATTTCGTGCCACGCTTATCCCAAGGCTCTTATCTATGGTGCAGGGAGATCACAACCTATATATATAAAAAGAACACGTCCCTTAATACCTCATCCACACGCTATTGGGTAAGCCGTATCGGATATGATGGCGACACCGGGGATGGGATACACGTCGCCTATGCCACGTCATCAGACGGGCGTAGCAATTTCAGTACTACATGGTTCAGTGGGGCTACATACATTGGCATCAACGTCAGCCAGCAATGGAACGACCCGACCAGCTATACGCAATATGAGTGGAGCAGGATCAAAGGCGAGCCCGGCGACCCTGGAACTCCCGCAACATATTATGAGGCGAGATTCTCGGAGCAACGTGCTGCCGTATACGTAGAGCAGGGTTTTGAGACAGGCTATGTCTCTGTGTCTTTCAAGGGCAGCTTCTACCTTGTTGAAGGCGATTCTGCCACGAAGGCGAGTGGCAGCGGATTGGGCTTAAAGCTGGAATTTCTGAATGAAACAGGCGGCGTTGTCGTCACGAGAACGGCTTCTGTCGACGGATCCTCATTCTCTTTTGTGAACTCTTCAAAGTTGGACATACAAAGCAACTACCGCAACCAGGGCACGAGCAAGATTACGTCTTGCCGGTACACTGTCACCTGCAACGATGGCAGGGACGCGAAAAGTGGGGTCGTGCCCATTGGGTTCAACGCAGGAAGCGTATTCTACCATACCGACACGGAGTTCGAAAGCCTCCTGCAGGACGAGCTCGGGAATGTCTCAGAGTTCCGGCAGACGCTGGATGGCTTTACCATGCAAGGCAAAGAGATCCATATCACTGCCAATTACAAGATGGTCTTGGAGTCCGGCAACAATATCGTGATCAATGGCAGTAATTTCAAGGTAAACGAAGATGGCACGATCGAAGCCACGAACGGGAAGTTCTCCGGAGAAATAACAGCGAGCAGCGGTAAGATAGGTCCTTTCAGCATAGGACCTGACGGACTCTACAATGGAGATTATACAAAATGGTTTGGCGGTGACGCGAACTTCGTCCATATCGGGAAAAACTCCATCTGGCTCGAGCAAGCTATCGGGTATAACGCAGCCGCCAATGTCGCCCATCTAAAAGTAGGCATCGGAGAAGGATCGGACCCTACGTCACAAGGAGACCAGGATGCCTATTGCGCGTCCGCGATGTATATCTATAGGCAAATGAACAGCGCGACGGATGTCTATCGCCCTGCAGTGCAGATCATATCAGACAATGTCGTCAACAGAGATATCGCCTTGCGCGTTGTTGGCGGGGTACAGGTCTACGGAGGCATCATGGAACGTGGATACAGCATGGAATACCGCAAGAGCAGTGACGCGAACATGCTCGACCTGAGCTTTGGGACGAGGTTCTTGCTCTACACTTCCTTAACCAGCAAACCGTCATTCTTCATTCCTACATTGAGCGACTTGCGGAAGCAACTCGGTATAACATCTACCTCACAGGCATTCTGCGTCCGCATCAGCGTGACGGCTCGGAAAGACACGAACCAGATGTATATCGCAACGGCATACAAATCAACATCCTCTGTCTCGCGGTATGAAAGTGGATACCTTGTAAACAATGATGGCGGCGAGTGGGAAAGTTCGCAGAGATCCATGCAAGCAGGAGATTGCCTTGTATTCGATCTCTGTTATACCTCTTCGACAGGTTATTACGCACAGTTGGTTTCAGTACAAGATTAATGATATGTTTTTATGATAAGAGATTTTAGCAAAGAAGTCCTTTCCTACAACGGTAAGGCAATGAAAGAGAACGTCACTGGAGAGAACGGGGTGACTACGCAAAGGATCGTCAGAATGTCGGACGTGTTAGGTCCTCTCCTCTTCTTCGCCGGATCTGGCAATAGTCAGGGCTCCACGCCCCTGTCTCCGGACGAGAAATGGAGAGCCTACAAACTTACGGTGCAGCTTGCTAACAGTCCAGAACATGTGAGCGTAGATGGAGGTGATATTGAATTAATCAAGAAGTTAGCAAGTGGCTCGCTCGCATCCGGGATATACGGGCAGATCGTGGCCGGTCAAAAAAGGGCAGACGCTTGGACGTGTTGGAAGAGAAACAACCGTAAAGGATAAATATTATGGCAGATACAGCAAATGAAGTGAGAATCGGGGAGATAAGCGCACAGCTTACCAAGGCATCTCGGCTCGTGCTCTCCACAGATGGATTTTGGGTACAGACAGGAGGAGACTCGCAAGGCAATAGCCAGAGCGTCCTCATCCCGGCAGAGTTCGTCCGCGCTTACCTTGCGGACGGCATCAAGCCCAGCATAGGAGAAGACGGAATGTGGTACATAAACGGCAAGAGCACGGGGGTGGTAGCCAAGGGCGTAACCCCTCTGCTCCGGGGAGGGGTGAAAGGTGTAGAAGCGAGCTATGACAACGGGAAGACATGGACGCAAGTATCAGCATATTCCGACATCAACGTGGACGTAGCTTCGCTGGAGACGGCTTACAGGAAGGTGACTGACTCCGAGTCTGCGAGGGTGGAAGCTGAGAGCGGAAGAGTTAAGGCAGAGGAGGATAGGGCTAAGGCTGAGTCAAGCAGGGCGGACGCAGAGAAAAAACGAGAAACGGCAGAGGCAGCAAGAGCAGAAAGCGAAACCGCAAGGGCAGACGCAGAAACGGCAAGGGCATCGGCAGAGACACAACGCGCAAACGCAGAAACGCAGAGAGAAAGCGACTTCTCTTCTGCCAAGGCCGCATGCGAGACAGCTGCCAGTAACGCCAACTCCGCGGCTGACAATGCAAACACAGCAGCAGAGAACGCCAAGGCCGACTATGTAGGCACGGATAACTACGTGTACCGTTGGGACTCCAGCGTGGGGGCTTATAAGAAAACAAGCCTGAACGTGAAGGGAGACAAGGGAGACACGGGCGCAACGGGGGCAACTGGTCCAAAGGGTGATAAGGGGGACAAAGGCGATCCTCTTACGTATGCATCCCTTACCGAGGCGCAGAAAAAAGAAATGGCAAGCATGGTGTCAGTCGGGACTATATCAGACACGGAAATATCATCAATAACAGACGCATAACTTAAAAGACAATAGCAATATGAGCAAATATCTTGACTTAAACGGATTGTCCACCCTATGGGGTAAGATAAAGGCGAAATTTGCAACGAAGGACGAACTCAATTCCGGGCTATCCTCTAAGCAAAACGTCTTGGGTATCAATCCAACCGGCAGCGCGAATAAGTTCCTGAATCAGAAGGGGCAATTCGCGACAGTAGAGGCGGACCTGAGTGCTTACGCGAAGAAAGCTGACATCCCCACGACCCTGCCCGCAAGTGATGTAAAAGCTTGGGCAAAAGCGGACACGAAGCCAACCTACACCAAGGACGAGGTCGGTCTTGGGAATGTGGACAACACGGCTGACTCAGCAAAGGATGTGAAGCACGCGAAGAGTGCGGACAGCGTCGCGTGGAGCGGAGTTACTGGTAAGCCGACCATCCCCGATGTTAATGATTCCGTCATCACGATTAACCAAGGTGGCAATAAGATAGCAAGCTTTTCACTCAACCAGAAAACTGGGGAAACAATCGATCTTCCAGAGGGGAAGATGTATAGCAATGCTACACAGACATCAGACGGATTGATGTCCTCTGCAGACAAAAAGAAGCTTGACGGGATGGGGACAGGCGGCTTCCTGACGCAGGAAGATGCGGACAAGCGATACATGGCAAAAGAGCATGTAATTGTTACAATGACAACAACGGTCGGGTCTGTTGAAGGGCTAAAGGTTCACGTACAGGACTCGTCCGGAAATGAGATCGCTGTCCAAGCGGATTTGACATGGAAAGGAACCGCCATAGAATTTGACATATCAGCAGGCGTAGCGTACAAGATCGTCGGTGACGCTTTATCAGTGGACAAATGTGTAATCTCTCGATCAGAATCAGCTATACGAGTATCCTCAACAGGAAGCACGAACAATGTTACGCTTGCATACAATCCACAAAAATTGAGCCTTGGCGTTTATATCGAAACTTTAGACGGAAAAGCTGTTACGGCAGATAAATACACGGGCGGTCTGTATCAAGATAATCCAAACGTAAACTCTGTATTGGTCGTAACGTCATCGTGGACAGGTCGCATTCTGCCTGTTATAGGAGAAAATATAAAGTGGACACCATCCTCTCCAGGAGGAAAAGTTGCAAAGACAATGACCAATAATTCAAGCGAAGCGGAGAAAGACATGGATGGAATGGGAAACACGGAGGCGTTATTTAACAAATATAATAAGAACATTGCATTCGACTTTGCCGCAGGATATGCGTATAATCAGATTTTCCGTTCAGGGAAGCACGGTTACCAGTCTTCGCTCGGTGAGTTAAAAATTATATATGCCAACCAGTATGAAGTAAAAAAGTGCTTATATAAACTTACAGGAATAGAAAACATTGTGGGCAATTATACTTTTTGGAGTTCAACGCAGGACGACTCGGACTGCGCATGGTACTGGCAGAGAAGTTCGGGCAGCATCAGCTGGAGCGACGGCAACTACGTTCTCGTTCTCTCCGCTTAAAAACTTAGGACTTTTAAATTTTCACTTAACATGGAGCAAAAACAACCACCGATCTATCACTCATGTTTACAGCTGTCAAGGCTTGTATTCTCAATCACCCGTCACTTCCCGAAGAAAGCGAACTACGAGGAGGGGGCTGAGTTGCGGCATGCAAGCGTGGAAGTTGTAAAGGAATGTTTACTATCGAACCGTTCGCAACGCGGAAGTCAAGAACGAAAGATACATCAGGAGCGCATGTCTGATGCTCTGACACTCATCGAAGCATTGGTGGGGATCATTAACGAAGAAAAGATGTGCGTGCAGACTAAAGACGGACAAAAATGGGAGAGATTGATCAGTTCGAAAGCGGAAGTAAAGATACAGACTTCTATCATTACCGTTAGCAAGCAGCTATATGGATGGATGAGGTGCTGACAATATTTTGTTAAAGCGCGGCACGATGGTGGAGACTGTTTTTCTGCCCAGCCGTGATTACGTCTTGAATACGTATAAAGGATGCCTGGTGGCAATGCAAAAAAACGCAAATCACCTAAGAAAAAACAAGGCAGGTAAGCAGTACGGCTCGGACTACGCATGGTACTGGCAAAGAAGTTCGGACAACAACAACTGGAGCAACGGCAACTACGTTCTCGTTCTCTCCGATTTATACAACAAGACAAAAAGCGATATGAAAAAAGAACAAATAACTTGTACAGACAGGCATATACCATTAAGCATGTATTACGATGCTTACTACTCGTTTCGGAAACATTGCAGAAACACGGAAGCCCAGCAGGCTTTCGAGGCAAGTTATTCCTATAACCTATTTAATATGCGCCGTGATGTCGTGGAGCGCCATATAGAACTCGGGACAAGCTACGCCTTTGTCGTGAAAAAACCATGCCCAAGGGAGGTATTTGCAGGAAGCATCTACAAGAGGATTCTTGACAGTCTGTGCATAATGATACTAAAGCCAAGCATGGACGGCATGTTTTCCGACAGGCATTACAATGTAAGGAAAGAATTTGGACTGCTACAATATCAGCAGAGATTGCAAAATGACATGAAGGAAGCGGCAGAAGATGCGGTCGCAAAAGAAATCGAAGAGCCTTGGGTGTTGGGCGGGGACATTAACAGCTATTTCATGTCCATGGACAAGGATGTAGTATGGGGGAAGTGGAATACGACGATAAGAGAATGGTATGGCGGTGAGTACATGGATGAAATATTGTACATTATGAAAGAAATCATTTACTATGAACCGGAAAAGCACTGTATCAGACTCTCTCGTGATGACGACTGGAACCTGATACCTCCGCATAAGTCTCTCTTTACCAACGGGGATGGTAAGGGAATGCCGATAGGGGACTTTGTATCTCAGTATACGGCCTTGCTGCTACTACGTGATTTCTGTTTCTTTTTAGAGGAATCCTTTGGGAGAGTTGGTGTGTATATGGACGATTGGTATGCCATCGGGGGACATGATAAGCTTTTAGATCTGATTCCATTGCTCAGGAGTAAGTTAGAGACAGTGAAATTAAAGTTGAATGAAAGAAAGACATATTTGCAGCCAATCCGTCACGGGATAAAGACGTGTGGAAGCTTTGTGTATCCAAATCGGGCATACGTAAGCAACAGGACTGTAAACAATGCTGTGCAGACTATGTTCTATTATTGCGACCATCCTCATAGCTGTGTGACGCGCATGTGTCAGAGGATGAACAGTTACTTTGGGATCCTACGGCATTTTAAATCGTATAACATTCGAAAGGGATTAATAAATATCATCCCTGCGGAATGGTGGAGAAAGGTATGCGTGACAGGGCACTATGATAAATTTGTGGCAAAAAAATATAATTATTTAAAGAAAAAGGACAATGAATAAGGTAAACGCATTTTGTAAGAAGGAAGACTTCTTTAAGACGAAGAAGCTTGACGACGGAAAACTCCTCGTCCGGTATAACGAGACTGAATCAGGGGGCTTCATGGAATATGGGGAGGCTGAGGTTGACAACACGCCGGAGGCGGTAAGGGAGTTAGTAACAGAGGCTATAACCGAGTATGACCAGTCATCTGCGGTGAACAGCTTTTCTATTGACGGGAAACAAATCTGGCTGGACCGCGGGACAAGGCTTGTGCTCCGGCAGCGGTTTGCCGCAGAGCAGGCAACCGGGGCAACGAAGACAAGCCTGTGGTATGGCACGGACGTATTCAACCTATCCGTTGAAGAAGCTATCAGAATGCTCAACGAGATAGAGGTATATGCCTGCAAGTGCTATGACGTGACAGCCGCGCATAAAGCCGCAGTTCAGGAACTCGCGACCGTACAAGAACTGCTGGGGTACGACTATAGAACCGGATACCCCGACAAACTCGAATTTAAGACAACTGGGGAATAATGTGTCTCAGAGGTTGTTTTTGGCATGAGGGCAGCAATGGCCTTGGTGTCGGTCCTGTGTGGCTGCGCCGGTGGCTTCCGTGCCGCAAGGCGTTTGACACTGCGGCAAGGATGCATGACGAGTGCTATGACACACAGGGCGACGGAGAATCGCGCAAGATCTTTGATCTAATTTTTCTCTGTGCCTGCCTCTCTTCATGCCGGAATGTCTTTCAGCGTATAATGGCGTATATTTACTATTTCTTAGTCCGCACTTTCGGATGGATGTTTTATAAATATAATAAATCAGATGATCATGTATAGCACTTTTTCAGTATATACTTACGCCATTATAATTATATTATAATCCTATACGAAATCAAAGACTCTCTCAAAGTCGCAAAATGGACATTTCGTTTTCTTAAAATATACGTTTTGTTTTCTTAACTTGAACATTTCGTTTTGAGGATTATAACTGTTTTGTATAATCACAATACACCATGATAATTGAGCAGCATCTTGTTCGCTGCTTTGATATCCTTCGGGGTATATATATCTGTAATAAGGATGCTGGAGTGCCGCGCTTGGTCCCTCACGGTAAGGATGTCGGTATTGGCACGCAGCATATTGGTAATGCCAGTGTCCTTAAGGGAGTAGAACTTGTAGCGGTCAGAGAAGCCTAATTTCTTGCGTACATGCTCCAGCCAGTAGTCCCGGAATTGCTTTTCGCTTTTCCGGGTCTTACCTGGAGCAAATCCATCGCTGAACAAATAGTAGTTGCTTGGGCTGTTGAATACCTCAAGCTCGACCATCAATTTCATTACCTGATGTGGAACTGTGATGACAGCATCATTCTTGTTCTTTGTGTTTTCCCCATGCAGATAGAGTGTCTGTTTCTCGATCGAGAAATCACCGACCTTCAAGAAGCTCATCTCGTGAGGACGCACAAGGCAATAATGTAGGATGTTACAGGCAAGCAGGAAATGTTTGTTTTTCACGGAAAGGAGGTCGTGTATTTCCTTTAACACATTGTTCGGAATCACATCCCGGTTCTTTCCCTCACCTCTATGCTGCACGGTAAACATCCCAGCCGAAGGATCCTTGGAGATATAGCCACGCTGTAAAAGGTACTTGCAAAACGTCTTTGTCCAGCCGAGATAGTTGTTCCGCGTGCGGATCGTATTGTTCCTGTCCACGAAGATGTAATCTATGAACTGACCGACGATTCTTCTGTCAAACTGATAAGTATAGAAAAGGTTAACCTTCTTCGCATCCTTCCAATCCATCAATACTTTCAGCCGACTGGAGTAAGAGGTAACCGTCTCCTCTCTCATGCTATGCTCCTTCAACATTTTCATGAGATAGTCCTTGTAACGCTCACAAACTTCATCGAAAGGAGTATACTCCAGGGGCTGAACCATCTCAATCCATGGGTTCCAGCCCTGCATGAGCTTTTCTGTAAGTCTCCTGATGAGAGCCTCGCCATACTGTCTTTGTGCCCGTTTCCCTTTTATGTGATCGAGCATGATCTTCTTTGTCCTGAATTCGCCCCTCGATGGGTCAAATGCAGAGAGAGATACATAGCACTCAGACGCTTGATGGAATCGAGGTAACTTCCAACCTACAATAGCATCAATATCTGCTCGTTTTCCACTGGAGATAAAATTTTTTTTTGCCATTCTCAATTTTTTGTGCGAATGGCCTGATTAATTATGTGATAAGTATAATAAGCATGCCCGTGAGAGTTCATACCGACTTTTCGCCGACCATTTCGCCCTCGACAAACAATAAGGGGCTGATAGCCAGCCCCTTATGTCTAAAATCGTCGGGATTAGCAGACTCGAACTGCCGACCTCGCGCCCCCCAGTGTGCGCTACCAACTGCGCCAAATCCCGATCGTTCTAAATTCAAGTGCAAAGGTACAAATAATTATTTGTTATGCAAAAGGATTTCAATATTTTTTTCAAAATATAGCGTTTGGTCGCTTTCAATGGCAAGAAAAGATGCTAAAAAATAGCCATCAAGCCAACATAAGCCAAATGCGCCACGACCCCCGCGACCAGTCCACCTATGGTATGGGCACCAATTGCCTTGGTTGTCAAATAACGATAGCCTAAGGAGTCGAGCATGGCAGTATGCGTACTTAGGTACCCGCTCCAGCACATTCCCATGGCGGTGAACACGGCTATGGCATTGCCATCTATCAAGCCCTGATGGACGAAACGGGGTACGATGCCCAAGGCTGCGCCCACTGCCCCCAACGAGGTGATGGGAAAGGCGATGAGTTCCGTATGGTGGAAACCCAACAAGGCAGCAAACAGCCAGTCCACCTTGTCAGCTAAGTTGGGCAATAGCTTGATTCCCTCGTAGGCAGCCCCTGTAAACTGCCCTTGGGCAGAAGGCCCGAAGGTGAGCATCATCACCATCGTGGAGATGATCAGCACCCCAGGAATAATCGCAAGTCCCAGGTCCACTCCCATCTTGCCACCATCCAGCAAGGAATTCAGCACCCGCAGGAAGACGCCTCTTTCCTTCGCCTCTTCCTTCGTGACAACCCTTTCCTTCACTTCCACGTCGGAATCCAAGGACGGATGGGCTTTCAGTGTGTAATACTGCATCAGTCGCGTCGAGACGATGCTGCCCGCTACCGCCCCGATCAAGACTATGGAAGCTGCAGTCCCGAAGCCTTGGCTGGCCATGAAGGCAACGACAACCAGTCCCATGCCAAATGCCGTACCGAAGTTGGTAAGGGATACCAGCTGGTATTTCTTGAAGTATTTGGCAAAGGAGACATCCTTGGACAGGCTGATAATAGCCGGGTTATCCGACAAGAAGGTCAGCACCGCGCCCAAGGCTGCCACACCGGGGAGGTTATACAAAGGTCGCATCAAAGGCCGCAGGATCGCCTCTAAGATAGACACCACCCCGAACTCTCCTAAGAGACGACCCAGCGCACTGGTCAACACGCATATTGCCATCAGGTAGAAGCAGGTCTCAATCAGCAGGCTATAGGCTGTCTTCATCATGGTATTCAACATGTTGGCCAATCCCATACGGTTTCCAAGAACCCCAAAGATAAGGAAGAACACCATCAGGAAGATGGTTGGCTCCTCAAAACGTTTCCATTGATCACTCCGTTTCATCATTTTTCCAACTCATTAAAGTGTGCTATGATATATTAAGGTATTAATTCTTGCTTTGCCTCCAGTTGAGGACATTCATCTGCCACCTGATGCCTACGTTGAAGGTATTGCAACGCGGCTTTTCGTTAGAGCCACACCAGAAAGCATGCACGCGTACCTTCTGATGGTCAGAGACCAAGGGAAAGTATTCCATGCCCGCACCCCAGAAGGCCCGCTCCACACCTGGCAGCACATAAGTATCAGTCCGTTCGGCTTCCGGGGTATCCGACTGCTGGGCATGATTGACGTCATATCCTCCTTTGGCAAAGACGTTTAAACGAGACGTAACATGGCAATTCACCTTCGAAGAAAAAGTCAGGTCCTCAAAGAATCCGCAATGCCTGCCTCCGTATCGGTTCATGAAATCCAAGTCGATATCGCCCCAATTCCACTTCAACTTATTTCCCAAGGCGAGGTAATGGATGTAATGATCTTTCCTGACTTCTATCATATTGGCAGAGTAGATCGTCGACCAATGCTTGCCGATTGAGCCATACCAGATCAGGTTATAGGCATAAATGTCTTCCAAGGACTGGCGGGAAGTTGGCGAATTGGTCACTTGAAAGCATAATTTCTGACCGCTCGCAGGCATATACTCGGCAGCGACTCCTAACTGGTAGCAATCAATATGGTTCCAGAAATCCGACGACATAGGATCATACACGTCTATGGGTGCATAGTCATATTCCATCGTCCCGATCATCACCACTTGCTTGCCTGCCACGAATGCCCAGTGATCCGTAGGCTGGTAAGTGAGATAAAGCCAGTCGGTGGCATTGAAAAACTTCTTGGACTCGTCATTATTCCGGTACAGCCTGTGCCGGAAGGCATACCGGAACTTATCACTGATGGCACCATTCAGCACCAGTTTGATGTAACGACCTTCAAACCCACCTTTGGTTTCCGGGCGAACGCCAGCCTCATCCTTGCCGTAAGTCTGCCTTTGGGCATCCAAACGGGCGTCGAAATTCACTGATACGAGCGGATCGCGTGTCTCTTCCTGTGCATCACATCCAAGGCATAGACCCCACATGAGGATTAATAATGTCAGTAGTCTTTTCATTTCAGGTTATAGCAATTATGCTTGATAGAAAGGTATTCTTTTGGCTGCAAATGTAGGAAGAAAACAGGAAAGTGCCAAGGAAAACAGCAATTATTTTACATGAATATTCATTTTCCTTGTCCTTTGGATGCCTTTAACCGTCCTTTTCCCCCTTATCAGGACCTGCCCAACGCAGGAAAGGGCGGATGGTTAGGGGTTAAAAAATAGTTATTAATTCCTATAACATACTTCTGTGCTTTGTCCTACCATTTTTATTTTGTATTTTTGTAGCCTATTATAAAGAACATCACGATGAAGAAATACATCTATGCAATGCTGGTTTTTGCCTGCCTGGCATTTGCCGGGTGCAAGAGCAATGATGATATAGAACCAGTGGACAACCCTGAAGAGACGACACAACAGGATGAGGATGACGACAATACCACCTCCACTCTCAATGACAGCTACACCTATCAGCTGCCTGTCATCTTCCATGTCCTCTATTCCGATCAGAGCGATTCGAAGCAATATGTCTCGGCAACAACGTTGAAGAATATCCTCTCCTATGTCAACGAGATCTACAAGGGCAATGTCTATGGGGCGAGCGAGGACATCAAACTGTCGTTCAACTTAGCCCAATACGATGAAAATGGGAAGAAGCTGGAGACGCCGGGCGTGGAATATATCCAGTATACAGGTTCCTACCCGATTGACTGCCATGCCTTTATGAGCGACAATACGGGTGCTAACGTCAAGTACTTATGGGACCCGAATGAGTATATTAATGTCATGCTCTACAACTTCAAGGCCAGCAATACGAGTGCCGGGGACACCTTAGGCATCAGTGACATGCCCTATACCCTGAAAGGAGATTCAGCTTTGGCAGGCCTCGACACGGTTCAGGTCAGCAATATCAAGAAGAGCAACTTAAGCTATGCCTATTGTTCCTCCATCAACAGCCTATACATTAACGACATGTCATCACGTTACACGGCCCTTGACAAGGGAGCAAGCGGCTACACTTACTATGCCAGCGACATTGTCGTAACCCTCGCCCACGAGCTCGGGCACTATTTAGGATTATACCATATCTTCACCGAAGACAAAAACGGGTCATACCAAAACGTGGACTCTTGTTATGATTCAGACTATTGCAAGGACACTCCCAGCTATCTCAGGGCAGAATACGAGGACTATATGAACGAGTATAGCAAGACGCATTCTTCCCTGGGCACAGACGACTTTTACGCACTACTAAGGCGCATCAACTGTAGTAATGAGAACTTCCTGTCCGCCAATATCATGGACTATTCCATCGGATTGGGTTATAAGATCTCAGCAGACCAAAAGAGAAGAATCAGAAACGTATTATATAACAGTCCCCTGATGCCGGGTCCGAAAGTAAGGACCACAGCCACGACTCGTAGCCCCGAAGAGGGGCATGAGGGAGTGCTGGACTTGCCCATCCATTGGGTAGAATGCAAGTTAGTAGGAGGACGAAGAATTGAAAACATCAAATAGACTTATGCAATACACAATATCAGCCCCAAGGCAGATCCATGCCACGATCAACCTTCCAGCATCCAAGAGCATCAGCAACCGTGCCTTAACGATCCATGCCCTATCTGGAGGGAACATCGTTCCACAAAACCTCTCCGACTGTGATGACACAGAGGTGATGAAACAAGCCTTTCTGCAAATGCCCGACGTCATTGACATCAAGGCAGCAGGTACCGCCATGAGGTTTCTGACGGCTTATCTCGCCGTGACAGAGGGGGAACATACGATCACAGGGACAGAAAGGATGAAGCACCGACCGATCAAAGTCTTAGTGGATGCCCTGCGCTATTTGGGGGCAGAAATCCAATATGTGGGAGAAGAGGGCTACCCTCCCTTGCACATTGTTGGGCATCATTTAGAAGGCGGACACATTGAAGTGCCGGGGAATATCAGCTCGCAATTCATCTCTGCACTGCTGATGATCGGGCCGGTACTCAAGCACGGACTGGAACTGAAGTTAACAGAAGACATCGTTTCCCGCCCCTATATCGACCTCACCCTTTGGACCATGCGCGAATATGGGGCAGAAGCCGACTGGAGCGACGTGGATACCATCACCGTCCAACCTACTCCATACCAGCAAAGAGAGTACTTGATCGAGAACGATTGGAGCGCAGCCTCCTACTGGTATGAGATCCTTGCCCTCTGCAACAACCGCGATTCCGAAATCAAGTTGGAAGGACTGATGGACGGCTCAAAGCAAGGCGACTCCGTCGTAAGGTACATCTTCAGTCTGTTAGGCGTCAAAACCACCTTCGGGACACGCACGGAAGGTGTGCCGACCACGGTCACCCTGACGAACCACCTGATGAAACTGCCACGGCTGGAATACGACTTTGTCAACTCCCCCGACCTGACACAGACCATTGCGGTCTGTTGCGCAGCCTTAGGGATCCCCTTTCATTTCAAGGGACTCGGCAGTCTGAAGATCAAGGAGACCGACCGCATCGAGGCACTCAAGAAAGAATTGAAGAAATTAGGTTATGTCTTGCAAGACAAGGACGAATGTGAGCTGATCTGGGACGGGACGCGATGCGAGCCTTCCTATGCGCCCATCGATACCTACGAAGATCATCGCATGGCCATGGCATTTGCCCCCTTGGCAATCCTATACCCAGGATTGATCAAGATCAACCATCCGGAAGTCGTGACGAAATCGTATCCTGCATTCTGGGAGGATCTGAAATCGGCAGGGTTCCACATCAAAGAATAGAGCCCGCATATGATATACCTGATTCTATTGCTCCTCGGACTGGGGATTCTCGTTGCCGTTGGCACCCTCATTACACGGCATGGCAAGAGTGGTGGAGAAGAGGAGACGATCCAAACGGCACCCGCTTCATGCTCCACCTGCAATGGTGACGATCCCCAATGCGAGCAGTTGTGCATGATGGAAGCTGCCACCAAGGAGATCGAATACTACGATGATGAGGAACTGGATAGGTTCAAAGGGCGTCCGTCCAATGACTACACCGATGATGAGGCAGAGCAGTTCAGGGAAGTGCTCTATACCATGCGGCAAGACGAAGTGAAAGGATGGAACAGAAGCCTGGTCTTACGGGGCATTCAACTGCCTGACCAAGTGAAGGATGAAGTCATCATGATGATGGAGAACTGAAAGAAGGATGAGCATATTTGAGTACGCATTTTTTCAAAACGCACTGTTAGGATCCTTATTGGCAAGCATCCTCTGTGGGTTTGTAGGTACCTATATCGTGTCGAGGCGACTGGTCTTTATCAGTGGCGGGATCACCCATGCCTCGTTTGGAGGCATCGGCTTAGGCGTTTTCCTGGGCATCAGCCCGATCTTGGGTGCCATGGCCTTTTCCATACTCAGTGCATTCGGCGTTCAATGGATGTCGCACCGTGCAGACGTACGGGAAGATTCCGCCATAGCCGTCTTCTGGACCTTTGGCATGAGTGTTGGCATTATCTGCTGCTTTCTCACGCCAGGCTTCATGCCCGACCTGTCATCCTATCTGTTTGGCAGCATCTTGACCATCGGGCAGTCAGACCTGATCCTCTTAGGAGTCCTGACCATTCTGACCATCATAGGCTTCGCTCTCTTCTACCATCAGATTCTGAGCGTAGCCTTTGATACCGTCTTCGCCCGTTCCCAACACCTCCCGGTGGCTCTCATCGAATACGCCATGATGGCTCTGATAGCCATGACCATCGTGTCAACCCTAAGAATGGTGGGTGTCGTATTAGCGATTAGCTTGCTCACGATTCCCCAGATGACTGCAAATACCTTCACCTTTAACTTCAAGAAGATCATTGCCTTGAGCATTGTCATCGGATGGATAGACTGCCTGATCGGACTTTTCACCTCATACTTGCTGAATGTCCCCTCAGGGGCTTCCATCATCTTCGTCAGCATCATCGTTTATGCCTTGCTGAAATGGGTACACGCCCTTGTCATTAAACACCATATCGAAATTGAACCTGCGTCCTAAGACATACCTACCCCTCGTCTTGCTGACGGTCATCCTGGTCATGGTTGGATGTTCCACAGCAAAGAACACCTCCCAAACGAGATGGTGGCACGCCTTGAATGCGAACTACAACACGTATTACAATGGATCACTTGCCTATATCGAGGGATCCTTGGAAAAAGAGACAGGCAACAAAGACAACTATACGGAGATCATCCCCTTGTACACTGTCGGCAACAAGAATAGCAAAGAAATAGGGAAGGCAAACTTCGACAGAGCCATTCTGAAATGTGAGAAAGCCATCCACCAACATAGCATCAAGAAACGTCCGGTATGGGACAAGAAAAGAAGGAAGACGCCAAAAGACATCGAATGGCTGAACCGCAGGGAGTACAATCCTTTCCTGTGGAAAGCATGGCTACTGATGGGAAGGGCTCAATTCCACCAAGGAGCTTTCGAAGATGCGGCTTCCACCTTCTCTTATATGAGCCGGTTGTATGTCACGCAGCCCGCGATCTATGGGAAGGCACGCGCCTGGCTGGCAAAAAGCTACATCGAGGGAGGATGGCTATACGATGCAGAAGACGTAATCAGGGACATACAACGCGACTCCTTAGACTGGAGGGCGGTAAAAGAATGGGATTATACCTATGCCGACTATTACATCCATACCCATGAATACGAAAAGGCAATCCCTTACCTACGGAAAGTCATCAAGCATGAGATGCGCCGGAAACAACGTGCCCGGGAATGGTATCTCATGGGACAACTGCAACAAGCGGTCGACAACCAAGCCGCTGCTTACCAGGCTTTCAAGAAGGTAATCCGACAAGCCCCACCCCATGAGGTGGAGTTCAATGCCCGTATTGCTATGACAGAAGTCATGGCACAGGGACAAGCGAAGAAGATGATAGGCAAGCTGAAAAGGATGGCGGCATCGGACAACAACAAGGACTACCTTGATCAAGTGTACTATGCCATGGGGAACATCTACCTAAACGAGAGAGATACCCTAAAAGCCATTGCTACCTACCAGAAAGGAAAGGAGAAATCGACTCGCAATGGGATCGAGAAAGGTGTACTGCTCCTGAAATTAGGAAACCTATACTGGACGAAAGAGCAGTTCGGAAATGCCCAGGAATGCTATGGCGAGGCTATTGGCTTGTTGGACAAGGAACGACCCGACTATCAGCAGCTCTCCGATCGCTCCAAGATCTTGGATGAACTGGCTCCCTATACGGAATCCATCCATTTGCAAGATAGCCTACAAACACTTGCCAAAATGAATGAAAAAGACAGGAATGCCATCATCGACCAAGTAATCGAAAACCTAAAGAAGAAGGAAAAAGAAGAAAGGAATGCACAGGAAATGAGCAATGCACAGGGCTCACAAGCACAGAATGGCAATGCCACTGGACTCCCTAACATAACCCCGCAGCATACGACAACCACCCAGCAAGGCAACGCACAATGGTATTTCTATAACCCGATCGCCGTCGGACAAGGAAAGCAAACCTTCCAAAAGCTATGGGGGAAGAGAGAGAACGTTGACGACTGGCAAAGGAATAACAAGACGGTCGTTGCCGGCATCGGCAGTCAACAGGAACAGAGTACCGAGCAGCAAGACTCCTTAAGACAAGTAGAAGTTAGGCAAGACTCCTTGAAACAAATCGCAGATAGTGCCCAGAACGACCCCCATAAAAGGGAATACTATCTGGCACAGATCCCTTTCACGGCAGAACAGTTGCAGGCAAGCAACGAGAAGATAGAAGATGGGCTCTTCCATGCTGGCGTTATCTTCAAGGATAAACTCGACCGACTGGACCTCAGTGAAAGATCACTCAGAAGACTGACCGACGACTATCCCCAGAACCCAAATCAGGCCGAGGCGTATTATCACCTTTTCCTGCTTTACTCAAGAGAGGGAAAGGAGACCATCGCTAACCGCTATATAGAAAAGCTGAAAAAGGAATTCCCCAACAGCGAATGGACAGGTATCTTGACCGATCCCTATTTCAAGGAGAACGCAGTCTTGGGAGAGCATATAGAAGACTCTCTTTATACCGCCACCTATCAAGCCTTCAAGGCGAACCGACTACAGGAAGTAAAAGCAAATGCCCAATTATCAGCACGGAGATTCTCCAAAGGAGAGAACCGGGACAAATTCATTTTCATCGAAGGACTTGCCAAGTTGAATGAGGGTGATGCCCAAGGCTGCCTACAAGAAATGGAAACCTTAGTAGAGAAATACCCGGAGAGCCAAATGAGCAAGATGGCAGGCATGATTATCAATGGCGTGAAGAAAGGAAGAACCTTGCATGGAGGGCGGTTTGACATGGAAGATGTGTGGACACGGCGCTCCGTCGTGCTCAATGACAGTGACTCTATCCAATCACGTAAGTTCAGCAATGAAAGGGATATCCCCTTCTCGTTTATCATAGCTTATGCCCCGGATTCTGTCAACGAAAACCAACTGCTATTCGAACTGGCGAAATATAACTTCACCAGCTATCTGGTACGCAACTTCGACATTGACATCGAAGACATAGATGGGCTCCACAGAATGCAAGTCAAAGGATTCCGAAACTATGATGAAGCCATACAGTATGCACGGCAATTAGTACAGCAAAAGCAAATCTCAGGTCTCTTAGACAAGGGAAGGATGATCGTCATCAGCGAGAAGAACCTTGCCATGATCGGTAATCCTTTTAGCTATGAAGACTACAATAAGTTCTATACCAAGCATTTCGCGCCTCTAAAGGTCAGCACCTTCAAGCTGCTTTCCGAGCCAGCAGAGATTGAGTATCAGAAGAGACCAGAAGAGGAAGCACAGCCTACTCCTGAGGAAATAGAAAATGCCTTGGACCGAGGGACTTATGCACAGCCCAAGGAGCAAGAGCAACCGGAAAAGAGTGTCACAGATGAAGACTATCATTTCGAGGATGAGACTCCACGACCAGCAACCAAGACTACGACTGTCAAGCAAGATGCCCCTGCACAGAAAGGGCAGGTACCACAGGTAACAGGAAAAGTCCCAGTCCCTCAGGCAAGCAAAAAGGCGGAAGCCAAGAAAGCAGTAGAGAAAAAGACGGAAGTCAAGAAGAAGGAAAAGAAAGAGGGGAATCCTATAGAAGACGAATATTACGAATTGGAGGGATTTTAATATGAACAATGGATTATTACTTTGGGTGGATGATGAGGTGGAACTTCTCAAAGCCCACATACTGTTCCTTGAGAAGAAAGGATATGAGGTGATCACCGTCACCAATGGCGTGGATGCCATTGACCAATGCAGGCAGCATACCTTCGACCTGATTCTCTTAGACGAGATGATGCCGGGACTAACCGGACTGGAAACCCTACAAAGGATTAAGGACATCGCGCCTGCCACTCCCGTCGTTATGGTAACCAAGAGTGAGGAAGAGAATATCATGGACCAAGCTATCGGAGCCAAGATCGCAGATTATTTGATCAAGCCGGTCAATCCCAACCAGATCCTCCTGACCTTAAAAAAGAACATCCATCGGAAAGAAATCGTCACGGAAGTAACACAAAGCGGATACCAACAGAACTTCCAGCAAATCGCCATGCAAATCGCTGACAGCAAGACGTTATCCGACTGGATGGATGTCTACCGCCGGTTAGTTCACTGGGAACTGGAGCTGAGCAGTACGGACAGCAACATGATGGAAATCCTGAAAATGCAAAAAGAGGATGCCAATAATGGGTTTGCCAAATATATCAAGAAGAACTATATGGATTGGGTTGCTCCCAATAACCCCGACCATCCCATGATGAGTACGGACATCTTCAAGAAAAAAGTATTCCCGCTACTGAATGAAGGAGAGAAAGTCTTCTTCATTGTCATTGACAATTTCCGCTATGATCAATGGAAGGTCTTGGCGCAAGAGATCGGTGATATGTTCGATATCCAGGAAGAAATGTACACCAGTATACTTCCTACTGCCACGCAATATGCACGCAATGCCATTTTTAGTGGGCTCATGCCTGACAGGATCGCCAAGCTGTTCCCGGAGCTGTGGGTGGAAGAAGATGAGGAAGAAGGGAAGAACCTGAACGAGGGACCCCTTATCCAGACACAGTTTGACCGCTACAGGCGGCACAACACCTTCTCTTATCATAAGATCAACGACTCGACAGGAGGGGAGAAACTCTTAGAAAGATTAGACACACTCAAGAACTACGACCTGAATGCAGTCGTTGTCAACTTCATTGACATGCTCTCTCATGCCAGGACAGAATCTAAGATGGTCAGGGAACTCGCGCATAACGAGAGTGCCTACCGGTCGATAACGCTCAGCTGGTTCAGGCATTCCATGATGTCTGAGTTGTTTAAGCGTCTGGCCCAGAGCGATTACAAGATCATCCTCACCACCGATCACGGGTCGATCCGCTGTTCAAAGCCCATCAAGATCATCGGTGACAGGAACACGAACACCAACCTTCGATATAAATTAGGGAAGAACCTGAATTATGACTCCAAGGAAGTATTCACGATCAGAGACCCCCAAAAGGCGCAACTGCCTTCCCCCAACCTGAGCACATCCTATGTGTTCGCCACGGGAGATGCATTCTTTGCCTATCCCAACAACTACAATTACTATGTGAGCTACTACAAGGACACCTTCCAACATGGGGGAATTTCCATGGAAGAAATGCTGGTCCCTATCATCACATTATCACAACGGAAAAGATAAAATAAGGAAATATGAAAATTACAATCAGTTCTTTAGAGAAAATCAATGAGGCTGCTCAGCAGTTCATTGAAAACATGGGTGACGGAAAGGTCTTTGCTTTCTATGGGAAGATGGGAGCAGGAAAGACCACATTTATCAAAGCAATCTGCGAGGAGTTAGCGGTAGACGATGTGATTACATCCCCTACCTTTGCCATCGTGAATGAATACACGTCCAACAAATTAGGTGAACCTGTCTACCATTTCGATTTCTATCGCATCAAGAAAATCGAAGAAGTATATGACATGGGGTATGAAGATTATTTCTATAGCGGTCATCTCTGCTTCCTTGAATGGCCGGAACTCATCGAAGATCTCCTGCCGGAAGATGCGACAAAGGTAACCATCACCGAGCAAGAAGATGGAAGCAGGGTCGTAGAGTTCCCATGCTAACCGAAATCGGGGATGACGGATACTCCATCATCCCCGATTAATCATGTCCTGTATATGTTTATGACAGGAGACTGTCTAACTTCTCCTTGATCTTACCTTCACTGACAGCACCAACCAGTTTGTCAACCGGTTGCCCATCCTTGAAGAACAGCAATGTAGGAATATTGCGGATACCGAATTGCATAGCGATGTCATCAGCCTCTTCCACGTCACATTTTCCTACAACAACCTTGCCATCATATTCCTCAGCCAGCTTGCTGACTGTAGGGGCAATCATGCGGCAGGGACCACACCATGTAGCCCAGAAATCAACCATCAATGGCAAAGCGCCATTCTTATAACTCTCGAAATTGTCGTTTGTGATTTTAACTTCCATTTTATGAATCCTTTATAAATTATTCGTGTTACTATATCTGAATATACTCATACCTACAAAAGGCATGCCAAAAACTGCTAATTAATATGGTATGACATTTTCTCATTGTTCTCAATATAGTCGATGAGATCCTTCTGCAGGTCTATTTCCTTGTTCCGGGCACGAAGTAAAAGCGAATGCTTGGTCTCCACATCACGAATCTGGAAATACAATTGCGTCTTACCAGGATGCTCATCAACAATGGTCGACAAGTCGTTAACGACAGCGTCGTCAATGGCATCACTGTCAACTGTAATGGTGATCTTCTCAATACGCTGTTCCTTGACAGTCTGCATATACTGGATATCAGAAATCCGAAAGTCATAATAGTCACTGTCTCGATATTTCTGCACACACTTAGCAGTGATGAAAACCGCACAGCCCTTCGTGAGCATTCCTCTCCATTTGCCCCATTCTTCTCCAAACAGGGCGATTTCACCCGAGGAGTCAAAGTCCTCGATCGTCACATTCCCCCAAGGGGTTCCTTTCCGTGTGAACTTCTCCTTTTCCGGGGCCTCAGTGATGATACCTCCAACGAAGACCTCCTCTTTCTTTGCCAACTCTTTCTTATCATTGAGTTCCGAGCACTTGGTATTGCACATAGAATTCAAGATCAAGCGGTAGTCGTCCAAGGGATGGGCTGAAAGATAGATACCCACCAGGTCTTTTTCCTTATTCAACCTGTCAATCGTACTCCACTCATCACATTTCGGAATAGGAGGCGTGGCGATCTCGATAGCTTCCGCAGCTCCAAACAGGGAGTTCTGAGCCTCATGCTGTTCCTGCTGGTATAACTGCCCATAGCGCACCAACGTATCCAAGAACACCTCACCTTTTCCATTCACGCCAAAGAATTCCTCACGGCGGATGCCAAGTCCGTCAAAGCCACCACTCAACGCCAGGCTCTCAAAAGCTTTCCGGTTGACATTACGGTAGTCGACTCGCTGTGCGAAATCAAAGATATTCTTGAACGGTCCATTCTTCTTCCGCTCATTGATAATCGCCATTGCCACAGGCTCGCCCAAGCCCTTGATCGCCGACAAACCAAATCGGATCTCGCCTTTCTCGTTGACGCCAAAATGAGAAAAGCTCTCGTTGACATCCGGTCCTAAGGTAGAGATATCCATCGATTTACATTCTTCCATCAACTTGGTAATCTCCTTGATATCACTCGACCGACGCGTCATCAGTGCAGCCATGAACTCAGCAGGATAATGAGCCTTTAAATAAGCCGTCTGATATGCCACCCAAGAGTAACAAGTTGCATGGGACTTATTGAAAGCATAAGACGCGAATTTCTCCCAGTCGCCCCAGATTTTCTCCAAGACTTTGGGGTCATGCCCATTCTCTGTCCCTTGCTTCAGGAACTTTGGCTTCATTGCATCAACGATTGCCTTCTTCTTTTTACCCATTGCCTTACGCAATGCATCACTCTCGCCTCTGGTGAAGTTTGCCAACTGCCTGCTCAGCAACATCACTTGCTCCTGGTAGACCGTAATCCCATAGGTATCCTTCAAGTATTTCTCCATACATGGGATATCATACTTGATCTCCTCCTTACCATTCTTACGGGCGATAAAGGACGGAATATAATCCATTGGCCCTGGGCGATAAAGGGCATTCATGGCAATCAAATCCTCAAAGACTGTCGGCTTCAGCTCCCGCAGGTACTTCTGCATTCCCGCAGATTCAAACTGGAACGTACCGATGGTCCTCCCTTCCTGATAGAGCTTATAAGTTAGCGGATCATCGATTGGGATATGGTCCAAGTCAATCTCCTCTCCTGTCGTTTGCTTGATGACCTTACATGCTTCTTTCAACTCCGACAAGGTCTTTAGTCCCAGGAAGTCCATTTTGATGAGCCCCGTTGACTCGATCACATGACCGTCATATTGGGTAACCGCTGTCTTGACATCAGGGAAATCCGGGTCATCAGCTGTCGAAACAGGGACCCAGTCATCAATGGGGTCACGACAGATAATGAATCCACAGGCATGGATACCCGTACCCCGAATCGTTCCCTCCAACATTTTTGCATACTCAATGGTATTCCGCTCATGGATATCATTCGACGATTCCGCGCTCCGAAGCTCAGGGGTGCATTTGATGGCATTCCCCAAATTCATTTTCATTCCATCTGGCAAACGGTCAGGAATAGCCTTGCACCACGCATTGGAAACAGACAAGGGCACTTTTTCTACCCTGGCGACATCTTTCACTGCATTCTTGGTAGCCATCGTGCCATAAGTGATGATATGGGCACAGTTGTCATGACCATACTTATCCATGACCCATTGTAGCACTTTCCCACGTCCGTCATCATCAAAGTCGGTATCGATATCCGGAAGGTTCACGCGGTCCGGGTTCAAGAAACGCTCAAACAGCAAGTCATATTTCAAGGGATCGATCTTCGTGATTCCCAAGCAATATGCCACGACAGACCCAGCGGCAGATCCTCTACCGGGCCCGACCATAACCCCTAACTCGTTACGGGCTGCATTGATAAAGTCCTGCACGATGAGGAAGTAGCCCGGGAAGCCCATGGTCTTCATGACATGCAACTCAAATTTGACATGTTCAGCTACCTCGTCGGGAATAGGATCACCATACTTTGCCTTGGCACCATCATACGCCAATTTAGCCAAATATTCCGCTTCGAATTTGATACGGTAAATCTTATCGTATCCTCCCAGGCGCTCTATTACCTGCTGACCCTCCTCTGGTGATTTCTGGTTCTCACCGTTCTCATCCGATGTAAACTCCTTATAAAGATCCTCTTTTGAATATTTTTTCCGAATATCCTCCTCCGTGCCAAAGCTTTTTGGAATGGGGAAGAACGGCATGATCGGGCCACTTTCTATGCTATAGGTCTCTACCTTGTCCAAAATCTCAAGCGTATTGGAAAGGGCCTCAGGAACATCCGAGAAGATCTCGTTCATCTCTTCCCGTGTCTTAAACCACTCTTGCTTAGAATACACCATACGGGTGGGGTCATCCAGGTCTTTTCCCGTAGACAGGCAGAGCAAATGATCATGAGCCTCAGCATTCTCTTGGTTGACAAAGTGGACGTCATTTGTGCAGACCACCTTGATGCCATATTCCTTGGCAAATTGCAAAATGACCCGATTGGCCTTTTGTTGCAAGGGGTATGCTTCCCGATTGGCACGGACCGTCGGGTCCTTCACCTCATGGCGTTGGATCTCCAAATAATAATCATCCCCGAACACCCGATGATACCATTCCACGGCTTCACGGGCACCTTCGATATCATCTTTGATGATCTTGGAAGGCACCTCCCCTGCAATGCAGGCAGAACAGACAATCAAGTCCTCATGATATTTCTCTAATTCTTCACGGTCGGTTCGAGGACGCATGTAATAACCTTTTACCCAAGAATGTGATACCAACTTGATCAAGTTCTTGTAACCATGGTAATTCTTCGCTAAAACGATCAGGTGATAGCCGCTCATGTCTCCATGTTCCTTGACCTTATCCTCCAACCGATGATGAGCCACATACATCTCACATCCAAAAATAGGCTTGAAAGGTTCTTTTCCCTCCTTCTTCAGTTTCTTATTGACGCCGTTGGCATAATCAAAGAACTCTTTAACGCCGAACATGTTTCCGTGATCGGTCAACGCCATACCTCGCATGCCATTATCTACGGCCTTGTCCACGAGCTCTGGAATCTTGGACATTCCATCCAAGATAGAATAATGTGTATGGACATGTAAATGTATGAAATCTTCCATCAAATATCTTTCTTGTCATTCCGTTTGTGCGGTAAAGTTACTGCTAAAACTTGATAATGCCAAAAGAATGGGATAAAAAATTTGCTGAATAAAATAAAAAGAATTACCTTTGTACCCGATAAACAATTATTAATCCAGGATGGGCAAAAGAATCAGAAAGTTGAAAAAGCAAAGACTGCATAGCGAGGGCAATGACACGTTGACCTTAGGTCTCATCCTCATTGTCGCGGTTGCTGCCCTTCTTTGGCATTGTTTCACTTCCCCTATACCGTTTTGGATTTTTATCATCCTCTTCGGGAGCGTTTACGGAGTTGTCGTAAACTTCTACCGTTGTCCGATCCGTTATCTGGACGTAGACGACACCAGCAAAATTGTGGCACCGTCCTTCACAAATTGTGGTGGCGCCTGCCGATGGCAAAGTCGTGGTCATAGAAGAAGTAGAGGAGAATGAATATTTCCATGACAAGAGACTGATGATCTCTATCTTTATGAGCCTCTTTAATGTTCATGCCAATTGGTTCCCTGTCGATGGGAAAGTAAAGTCTGTATGCCATCACGACGGAAACTACCACAAAGCATGGCTCCCTAAGGCGAGCGAGGAAAATGAGCGTGCAGATGTCATGATTACCACTCCTGATGGTGTGGATATTCTCTGTCGGCAGATTGCCGGTGCTGTTGCCCGTCGTATCGTTACCTATGCCAAAGAAGGGGAAGAGTGCTATATTGACGAGCATTTAGGATTCATCAAGCTCGGATCCCGTGTAGACGTATTCCTTCCTTTAGGATCAGAGGTATGCGTGAAGATGGGTCAGAGCACAACAGGTGACCAGACTATAATCGCGAAACTGAAATGATCAAGAAACATATCCCCAATACCATTACAAGTTGCAACCTGATTTCCGGTTGCATCGCCACGACGTATGCCCTCAGCGGTAATCTCGAATGGGCCTTTGCCTGGATTATCATCGGCAATGTCTTTGATTTCTTCGATGGCATGAGTGCCCGCCTTTTGAAGGTACCCTCTCCAATCGGCAAGGAATTGGACTCTTTAGCAGACGTGGTGACATCAGGGGTTGCCCCCGCAGCCATGATTTTCTATGAATTAGGAGTCATTGACTATCCTCCCACATTTGAGTTCTTGCGCCCTGTCCTACCCTTCTTTGCCTTTGTGATGGCTGCTTTTGCGGGGTTGCGACTGGCGAAATTCAATTTGGACGAGCGGCAACATACTTCTTTCATCGGACTGCCGACCCCGGCGAATGCCTTGTTCTGGGGCTCTCTTATCGTAGGTGCCAGCCATTTCATTGAGAGCACACCTTGGTCGTTGCCCTTCATTCTTTTGGGAATCTGCATCAGCAGTTGGCTGATGGTCTGTGAAATTCCCATGTTCGCCCTCAAGTTCAAGCAATGGGGATGGAAAGGCAATGAGGTGAAGTATTGCTTTGCAGGGCTTTCCATCTTGCTTTTGGTTCTTTTTGGCATCACGGCCTTTGCCCTGGTCATTATCATGTATGTAATCATCTCCATCCTTCGTGACCTGAAGAAATAATGGCAGCATTCTTTCAAATATTGTTTTTCATCTTCCTCGTTGGCATCATTGCCATCGGCATTTTCCTGTATAAGGCTTACAAGAGAATCCATGACAGCGTGAACCGGTTTCGGGACCAGATGGAAGGAAGCTACCAAGGTCAGGGAAGCCGGGAGCAAAAGGTGCCTCATGGGCACCGCTACGATGGCGACAAAACCATCATTGACATGCGTGACCCTCATGAGGTCAATCGGAAGATATTCCCTAAAGAAGAAGGGGAATATACGGAGTACAAGGAAATTAAAGATTGAGAGCTGGCACGGCTTCCTATCCCGACGAGAGGGCGGGAAGGGAAGTCGCTATGTTTCCAACATGAGAAGTCCTTTGGAACCAGGAAGAAACTAATTATGCACAAGCGTTCCTATTTCTTCCCCATCCATCACCTTCTTCAGATTGCCGACAACATCCATATTAAAGACATAAATGGGCAGGTTATTCTCCTTGCACATACAGATCGCCGTCAGGTCCATCACTTTCAATCCACGCTCCAACACCTCCTCATAGGTAATCTGGGAGAATTTCTGTGCCGTTGGGTCTTTTTCCGGATCAGCAGTATAGACGCCATCTACCCGTGTTCCTTTCAGCATGACATCCGCTTCTATTTCTATCCCTCGCAAAGAACTGCCCGTATCAGTCGTGAAATAAGGAGATCCCGTTCCCGCAGAGAAGATACAGATATAACCAGCTTCCATCGCCTCAATCGCTTTCCATTTACTATAGAATTCCCCGATAGGCTCCATCCTAATCGCCGTCAGCACTTTCGACTTTACGCCTAATGCACCCAGTGCACTGCTCAACGCCAAAGAATTGATCACGGTTGCGCACATGCCCATCTGGTCTCCCTTGACACGGTCGAAGCCTTTCTGCGCACCGCTCAATCCCCGGAAGATATTACCGCCACCAATGACAATGCCCATTTGGACGCCCATTTCATGGACTTCCTTGATCTGCCGTGCGTAATCCTGCAAGCGCTCTGGGTCAATGCCATAACTTTGCTTCCCCATCAAGCTCTCCCCACTGAGTTTAAGAAGTATTCTTTTAAATTTAGTCATAATGATATTGTTAAATTGATGAATTCATGGATGATAGGAGAAATTCCACCTCCTTGAAAGCATAACTACGCATCACGCCTACACGGTCTCTTAAAATCAGATGGCCATCATCTTCCACCTCGACGATCGCACCTTCAAATATCCCTTCTGCATCACGGTAGTGATAGAAGCCATGTTTCCGATAGAGAGAATCATGATACATCCCGGCAATGTCTATATAATCGCCATTTTCCAATAAACTCATGTACCGGTCCATATTGCCAAGAATCTTTTCCAAAAGTTCCTGCCGGTCCACCTCATGCCCTACGATCTGACATAAAGAAACGGGATTGGGAGCATCACTAAGGAATACCTGCTGGTTGACATCCACCCCGGTCCCAAAAATGCAGTCCTTTATATGACCCTGACCTAATGTCATCTCAATCAATGTACCTGATATTTTCTGGTCTTTCCAATAGATATCATTCGGCCACTTGACCGTAAAACCATCTGAATAGTCGCTAAGCGCATCCTTCAGCGAGAGCGCATGTGCCATTGAAAGAAGAAACTGACGTGCGACGGGTACCCGTACAGGGTGCACCAAGATACTGAATAGGAGATTCTTCCCTGCCTCACTCTCCCATATGTTAGTCCCCTGCCCCTTTCCTGCAGACTGATAATCAGCCACGACAACCGTCATCTCCTCAGGATATTCTGACTGGTGGGATTTCAAATACCGATTCGTTGAATCGATCTCATCTATGTATATGATTTTCTTCTTCATGCCATTTATAAGAGTAAAGGATTAAAGGCGTCTTCAATATGCTCTATTTGAGGCGTGGAGGCAGGATCGCCCACTACTGTCACGATGTCAAAGCGTACCTCTTCTACGATATCATTCATTTTAATATAGGAGTTCGCCACGATCCCAAGATTGGCGACCTTCATGGAATCTACTGCCTCTTCAGGAAGCTCCAGCTCTTCAGTCGACCTGGTCTTGACCTCTACAAAGACGACCGTAGACAGGTCCTCCGTCAGGGCAACGATGTCCAAGTCGCGCTTGCCAAAACGCCAGTCACGGTCTTTGATCACATATCCACGTTCCTGAAGGTAGCGTGCCGCGATCTCCTCAACCCATTTTCCCAGATCATTGTGTTCTGCCATTGCCTTACTTTTTATGCAAAAGTAATGATTTAATTTCACAACTCAAAATAATATTGTACTTTTGCAGACATGGAAGAGAATAAAGATGAGCTGTTTATGCGGAAAGCTCTCCAAGAAGCACAAGCAGGGAGAGCCTCCGGGGAGATTCCCATTGGGGCTGTCATGGTGGCAAACGACCGGATCATTGCCAGGGCACACAACCTGACAGAGACCTTGTGTGACGTTACTGCCCATGCTGAAATGCAGGTCATTACAATGGCAGCGAATGCCTTAGGGGGCAAATACTTACAAGATTGTACGTTGTATGTCACAGTTGAGCCTTGCATCATGTGCGCAGGCGCGATCGGATGGGCACAAATCAAACGCGTTGTTTATGGGGCATCCGACGAGAAAAGGGGATACACGCGATATGCGCCCGATGCGCTGCATCCTAAGGCGACAGTCACATCGGGCGTATTGGAAGAAGAGTGCAGGGCACTCATGCAAGATTTCTTCAGGGATAAAAGATAATCACTTCACCAAGACCACGAGATATTTGCTGGTACTCCAGAAGATCTGTGGGTTCGTAATTCTCAGGACATACTGCTTGTTATTATCCTGGGTGAGTGTATAGCTGCTTCCCGGATGCATGGTCAGGATCTTCGCAGACTTCGAATAGAGTTTGATCTCCTTGTCCACACGGATATCGATCTTCGTGAAATAGCTCTTGTTGAAGTTAGATTGCAGTACCTTTCCCCCAACAAGGATATGCTGTTCCTTCAACTCTTTCTTCGTACCGAAAACGAACCATGCCGTATTCAATTGCCTATCCTGGTTGTTGATCGTCTCCGTTTTCTGTGCGCTTTCAGTCTTCAGGTCAGAAACATCCGTATTCAGGTTATTAATAGTCTCATCCAACTCCGAGATATGGATATCTTTCGCATCCAATTCTGCACGAAGCTGTTGTAGCTGCTGGTCCTTCTCATCCAACTGCTTAAGCATGTTGTCAATCGTCTTCTTGAGTTCCACGCCCTTATACGAGCTCTCCCGCAACTGCCGCTGGAGTTTCTTGATGAGCTCCCGGTTCTTCTTCATCGTGTTGGAGATAAACTGGATATTCTCCCTGATCTGCTGTTTTTGATCAGCGCCTTCCCCATCTTTCACCAGACTAACACGGTTTTCGGCCTCATTGATCTCGCGGAAGCCCTCTTGAATCTCATTTAAGGTTCCCACCATGTCATTGATCTCTGTATCTTTTTGAGCGATGAGTCTCTTCAGCGAATCCGTAGATTCTATGTTTGCAAGGTTCGGAGCCGGTTTTTCATTCTTGCATCCAGATAGCAAGAAGACTCCCATGCACGCTAAAATTAGTAGTTTTTTCATAATGTTCCTATTTTAGTTTATTATCTTTGTTGCTGTTTCCACCGACGATGATAACGATCTCTCCTCTCGGTTCTGTCTCTGTAAAATGGGCAACGATTTCTGCCAAGGTCCCTCTCACCGATTCCTCATGCACTTTAGAGATCTCCCGGCAAACGCAAGCTTGCCTGTCTTCCCCAAAGGTATCGACGAACTGCTTGAGAGTTTTTAAGAGTCGGTAAGGAGACTCGTAAAAGACCATCGTCCGTGTTTCTCCTTTTAGAGCCTCCAAATGCGTCTGACGCCCCTTTTTCTGAGGAAGGAACCCCTCAAAGCAGAAACGGTCGCAAGGCAACCCGGAAGAGACAATTGCCGGTATGCATGCCGTTGCACCCGGAAGGCATTGCACCGTAATACCCTCTTTAGCCGCCTCGCGAGCCAGGAAAAAGCCGGGATCACTAATGCCAGGCGTACCCGCATCACTGATTAAGGCAATTGTTTGGCCAGCCTTCAATCGCTCCACGATCCCTGCGGTAGTACCATGCTCATTAAACTTATGGTGCGACATCAGATGATTGTGAATATCGAAATGCTTGAATAGAATACCCGATGTACGAGTATCCTCCGCCAGAACCAGATCTGCCTCTTTCAGAATACGAATGGCTCGCAGCGTCATATCCTCCATATTTCCCACCGGAGTAGGTACAATATATAATATGCCCATGTACATTAACTATTAAGGGACAAATATAGTTAAATAATCTTCACTAACAAAAAATACAGCTAATTCTTTGCAATTTTTAAAACGTCTTTGTAATTTTGCGGCGAAATGACTGAAAACTTAATCGGGGAGACGCACCGTCCCGGAAGAATTGAAGTGGTGTGCGGGTCCATGTTCTCTGGTAAGACAGAAGAACTGATCCGCAGGATGAAACGGGCGAAGTTCGCCCGGCAAAGGGTGGAGATCTTCAAGCCATCCATAGACGTCAGGTATTCAGAGATGGATGTGGTCAGTCATGACCAGAATTCTATTCCCAGCACGCCTGTCGACTCGTCTGCTTCCATCCTACTCTTATCATCGGAAATAGATGTCGTGGGGATTGATGAGGCACAATTCCTTGACAATCAGCTACCAGATGTCTGCAACGAGCTTGCCAACCGAGGGGTACGTGTCATCGTCGCCGGACTGGACATGGACTATCGGGGAGTACCCTTTGGGCCCATGCCTGCGTTGTGCGCCATTGCCGACGAAGTGACAAAGGTGCATGCCATCTGCGTCAAATGTGGGGCTCTCGCCTATGTCAGTCACCGACTGGTGAAGAATAGCAAGCGAGTCCTTCTGGGAGAACAGTCTGAATACGAACCTCTCTGCCGGGAATGCTATCAAAAGGCGCTCCAGGAAGAGGCAAAAGAGGACAAGGCATAACTTGACGCCTTTATTTTAACAAGAATCAATATGGCAGAAAAAATCACTTTCGACAAACTGATACGATGGATAGGGATCGCCCTGATCATAGCCGCTGTATTCTGTATCGTGAATTATCTGAGCAGCGTCCTGCTTCCATTTTTCATCGCATGGCTGTTCGCCTACCTGCTTTATCCTATTGTGAAGTTCGTGCAATACAAGATGCACGTCAGGATACGCGCCATTGCCATCATCATCACCATGATTTTCTGCATTGCGATCATTGGTGGGATCATCTATTGCATCATCCCACCCATGATTGACCAATTCCAGAAGCTCGGCGAGGTAGCCATGAAATTCATCAATCAGACTACTCATACCAATAATATCATCGCTGTCATCCAAGACTGGCTGCGGGATAACCAAAAGCAAATAGAGCATTTCTTCCGGAGCAAGGATTTTGCAGATACGCTGAAGGCGACCATGCCGAAGGTCTTCTCCGTCGTAGGGCAAACGGCAAATGTGCTGATCAGTATTGTAGCATCATGCATCACCTTGCTTTACATGTTCTTCATCTTGCTCGACTATGAGTATCTCACAGACAATTGGATCCGCATCTTTCCCAAGAAAGTACGCCCATTCTGGCATGAGCTGTCCATTGATGTCTCTCGTGAATTGAATAACTATATCAGAGGACAGGGAATGGTTGCCTTGATCATGGGCATCATGTTCTGCATCGGCTTTACCATCATCGGGTTTCCCATGGCCATTGGCCTTGGAATTCTGATCGGTATCCTCGATCTGGTTCCTTATCTCCATACGTTTGCATTGATTCCAACAGCCTTCCTGGCCATGCTGAAAGCTGCTGACACGGGAGAGAACTTCTGGATTGTCTTTGGCTCTGCCGTTTTAGTGTTCATCATCGTCCAGATCATCTCTGACATGATCGTTACACCGAAGGTCATGGGAAAGGCGATGGGACTCAACCCTGCCATTCTCCTGTTATCTCTTTCCGTATGGGGCGCGTTATTAGGATTCATCGGATTGATCATTGCCCTTCCGCTGACCACCCTCATCATTGCTTACTGGCAGAAATATGTCACCAAGGAGCAAAGCCCTATCATGAGCGATGATCTCACTCGGGGAGAAGAAGAATGACCCATCATGGGGGAAAAGGAGAAAAATCAGTAAAAAACCTCAGAATAATTTGTTTATTCCAAAAAAAGGCAGTACCTTTGCACTCGCTTTTATAAGGAGCGAATGATTGATCCGTTAGCTCAGCTGGTAGAGCACAACACTTTTAATGTTGGGGTCTTGGGTTCGAGCCCCAAACGGATCACTCAAAAAAGGAGAGTAATATGCTCTCCTTTTTTGTTTTCTTCTCGCCCACAGAAAGAAAAATGCTGGCTTTTGCAATCAATTTTTAATAGGGAGAACTGGACCGCACGGTCCAACATGCTCGTCTGAGGATGCTTCTTTGAGACAAGACACAGAAAGTTGATGATATTTTCAATCTCCATGCCTAACACTTTTAAGTGCAGAAAGTGCTAGCATACCTTCAGCAACCTGCCAGAATATGCTTTATATAAATTTCCGAGGGCTTCTCGTTCCCCTTGCTTGCATGCTTCTATATCAACATCTACATTCAGAGACATATTTAACCTTTTTATTAAAAGGAGTAGACTATGCATAAAAGACTGCACGGGTTTGAGAACTTTTTTATTAAAAAACACAAAGATCGAGAAAGGCCCGGTCATGAAACACCAAGACGCTAACGATCCATCGTCAAAGAGATGGCTTGATGCGCATTCAAGGTCACTGTCCCCTGATAGATCCGGTTAGATGCATTGACTTCCTTTGTTGAAGTAGTATGATAAACTGCTAACTGATAGTCACCAGGGAGCAGGTCTTGGATCTTGAAATCCACATCATATATACAGACGCAATCCGTAAGCGCATCTTTTTCCGGATACAGAACGAGGACAAGTTGATGATCATTGCAACTTGCATCTACATGGAACTGACCAATTATGCAATTATCCCGCACATCCATGAAACGTGCATCAACCGTGTTACCGGTCCCCATCTGCATCGTCAGGGTTGCTTTTTGGTTAAAAACATCATCATAAAACTCAGGACGAGTGTCATTCTTTGATACCGAGGTCTTACATTCCGAGGTCTTGACTTCTGACACTTTCACATTTCCTACGACCACATTGTCTGAGGAGCAAGCGGTCATGCCCATCAACAGGCATATGATCCAAGCTTTCTTCATTACATAGATACATTTCATACTGTTTATCAGTTAAAGGATTGCCATTTTTTATAGAAAGACAAGTTTTCAAAAAGATTGCATGGAATGGGATATTTTTTTCGATCTTCTTACCAAGGGCAAGCAAACCTTTCCTTCGCGCCCTGACCATGGCAAGTGATTCATTCCTCTTTGTCTGATATTTTTATTTTCTCCCTTAGCCATCTACGAACAATGGCGCATATAAGAAAGTCGATTTTGGGCGGTAACACGACCTGCGCTTGACGAGAACCTGTGCCGAAAAAAATGGCATTGCCAATGGAATTTCCATTGAATCCAAACGAAACTGGAAATCATTGGGAAATGAATCATGATGCATTCGAAATTGATTCTAAATTCAATGCAAATTCAATATTCGTGCGCGTACCTTATATCCGCGCG
>CAJLYG010000008.1 GCA_905210845.1 uncultured Prevotella sp. | reverse complement strand
AGCGGCGACAAGTATCTCTGCCTGAACAGCGCAGGCGAGGTGAGCATGACCGCCCCCTCAAGCAGCTACGAGCTGTCAAACCTTGACAAGGAATGGGTGGTAACACAAAGCCCCTACGATGATAATCTGCAATATCTGAACGTGAGCAAGACCGATATACGAAATGTACAGAACTGGTATTTTCGTATCGAGAACAATGGAAAACGCATCAAGCTCATCAGTAGTACTGGTACCGGATCCAACAAAGGCGGCTTCCTCACTGATGTGGATAAGGCTGCGCTTGAAGAATTTGATGCAGAGAAAAAGACGACCATCTCTAAGGCAGATATATTTAGCAATAGTGTCAACCTGCGCGATGCCGCCAATATCTGGCATCTCACGCTTGCCGTACCCGGAAAAGGCGATGCTAACAACCAGCCGATCGGCATTGTGAGCACCTTTACACATAGTCTTTATTACATACAGAACGTCAACAGCAAGAAATTTATAGGCAATCCCTCCGGCACCAGCCAGATGATGCCTCTTATCTCTGAGACCGCTGACAAGTCGCGGCGAGCCCTTTTCTACCTCGTGCCAAAGGACGAGAGCAACGATAACGGCGTGTATGCCATGATGCTGCTCGACAGAAGCAAATCCAAGGCTGAGGAGGTGCCATTAGGCTATCTCGACATTGCCGACACCAATGACAACGGTGTGCCCGATAATACGGTTTCTTCCAATTACAACCAAGCAGCGCTCGTCTATCAGAAAGCCACATCGACAGTCGGCCTTCCTGCTGATGCTTACAACTGGAGCTTCCATCGCGCCCGCTTCATCCAAGCCCGTGCCGTGGACAGTCAGAACGCATCAGCCTTCAAAGGTTACCGCTATGTATCGTTGTGGTTCCCCTTCGATATTGTCAATACTGATCCTGACGTCACCCTTTATATCGCCAAATGGCTGCCCGACTACAGTGGCATACGCTTCTATGAGACCGCATCCCTGCCTGCAGGCTATGGTGCCGTGGCACTCGCCAAAGACGATGATGCCCACCAATTGCTGAAGTTCTATATCGACAAGGCTACAGGATACCGTTCAGACATCAGTGAGGATGTCCTGAAGGGCGTATCAGAAAGCGAGGACTTCGTGCTCAATGACGATGCTTCTTCACCTTATTACCGCAAGGGCATCTATGTTTTCTCTGAGACCTTGGCAGATAAAGATAAAGGCTATACAGATGTTGATCTCTCGTTAGGTTATCCAGCCGATGATTTCCTGATGGCGAACCGTTGCTACGTCCAAGCGACAACGGAATCCGAGAAGACGGTGACGAAAGGCAAGGCCTTTACCTTCAGTTTCGAAGATGGGAGTACCACTGGCATCAGCAATATCCATACCCACCAGGAGGGTCCAGTGATCTATTACGACTTGCAAGGCAGGCGAGTCCTCCATCCCTCCAAAGGCATTTATATCACAAACGGTAAAAAAATCATATTCAAATGAAAAAGAATTATATCACCCCAGAGTCTGTTTCCTATCAGATAGAGGCATCGCTGCCGCTTCTTGCGAGCATTACGGTGAGGCACGACCTTATGATGCAATACGATGGCGACCAATTGCATGACGACTTGAAAGACGGGAATATCGCAGGACCTGCCTCAGAATACGTAGGCACCGTAAACGACTCGAATCCCGTTGATGAGAGCAGTATATTCAATTGAAAATAAAAAGGATAGAGATATGAGAAAGATTTTATCTTTAGCAGTCATCTTCGTGATGTCGCTTTGCACCGTACAGGCTTGGGCTGCAGGCGCAGACCTGTCGGGGAAGCATTACTATGATGTCCATAAGACGCTGCTCTACGAGAAGAGCAAGGCGAATGAGGCAGGCATCCAGTCGGAGATCACAGCCCACAAGGATTTGGTGTATGCCTTTCCACATTGCCGCGCCCTCGTGGGACGCAACTGCGTAGCCAATGACATCTACAACACAGTGGGTGTGGCCTCATGGCCTAAGAACTTAGGCAACATGACCAACAACGACCTTTCTGACTACACCGCCTTCGTGAACGGTGTCGGAGCCGGTTTGGTCGCTACACCTTTAACGAGCATACGCGACTTGACACACCATTATGCAGCCGGTACTGTGGCAGGGTTCTGCATCGCGCAGGAAGGTGGCACTGGTGTATTGAGCGTCGAGCTGATTAAGAATTTCACCTTAGAGTTCTATTGCGAGGGTGTGAAGGTGGGTTCTGTTTATGCAACTTCTGGCAGCTCCTTCAATGGGGTGAGTCTTTCCGTGGGATCCTTACCCGGTTCCAAGAATGCCACTTGCAACATACAGGCTGTGGCTCCGGATGAATTCGATGAGGTAAGGCTCGTCAATACGGGCGTATCCGTAAAGCTGATAGCTGCCATCGATGTCCACTATGCATACGTAGGTGAGGTGACATCCTACACGCTGACCAACAAAGACAAGACGGGTACGGTGACCAACACGATGAAAGACTTCGACGATTATTGTACGGATTATGGCTTGACAAAGGACAAGGACGTTGACGGAAGAGCTAATTTGGTGAATGCTAACTTAACGGATAATGTGCCTGCAGAGGCTATTCTCACTTTAGGAAGCTCCATTCCGGTCAAGGTACAGACCTTCGTTAAGGAAGGAGAACCTTTCAGCGCAGGGACTGTTGTGGGCTTCAAAGGAAGCTCGTTTTCAGTGCTTAACCTTGACTTGTTAGGTGGGGGCATCTGTATTAAGACATACGACAAGGCTGGTAAGGTGATGGAAAGTTATCAGGTGGACCAAAATATTCTCAAATTGAATGTTGCCACGGGTGGTACGGTCAACTTCTCCTTTATTACCACCAAGCCGTTCTCCAGTGTGTCCATTCAGTTTGTGGGCCTCAAGCTCGACCTGGGGGCTACGGTATTCAATTATGCTTTTGTGGCTCCAGCTCCTGATATTGAGCATCACTGCGACATCGACCCCACACCTGATATGAACATCTGCGAGGACCAGACCTCGCTTCAACTCTACCATAACAACACGATTCCCGTAACCTGGAGCTGCATCGAAGGCGGTGCCTCGGTGGACAAGGACGGTCACGTTACCGGAATGAACGGCACAGCGGGCACCAAATATGTCTTCCGCGCTACCGCCGATGACGGTTGCTATGATGATGTAACCGTGGTGAAGAACCAAGGACAGAGCAGTAATCCCGTACAGTGTGAGAACGTGATATCTACTGCCAATGGCATGGAAATCTCTAAAGAAATGCCTGGCGTGACAGGTTCACTCATCTCCGCTTCTAAGTTCGACGGTGGTGACGAATACTTGCTCGACGGCAAGAAAGATACCTATGCCAAGTATATCGCAGGATTGAATGTTGCCGGCCACGTCGGTGTGGTTGCCATTCAGACGATAGGCAAGGCTAAGACCTTCCGCGAGGCTCTGGACGTGGCTTCTGACCAACGGCTAAAGATAGGCTTTGTGGTACAGTCGAAGGGTACAGGACTTAATGTGAACCTGCTCAACGGCTACAGCATGGAGTTCTATAAAGCTGGAACCAAGGTGTATAGCTCAATCCTTAATCAGGCCAACGTGCTTAACCTTGCTGTTGCAGGCTCCGACAAGCTGCAGAAGATGGAGTTTGCCACCATCGTGCCCAAGGATATCGACTTCGATCAGATGGCTCTCTACCACGATGGAGTCTTAGGAGTGAATGCTTCCGAGCAGGACTTCTTCTACCCCTTCTATGAGGCAGGAGACGACATTGACAAATGTGACGACCCGCTCGGCTGCGACTCGACGCTCATCTCTGCACCTATACCATCATCCCTTACTGACCAGTCGCACGCAAGCGGAGCCAGCATCGATGGTAACCTCACGGGCAACTTCAGTACCGTGACAGTGGCAGGAGGCATCGGTAATTTGTCTTATCTCATCGACAATAAACTCTCTACGGGCGTCACGCTCGGCAATGTGGCTCAGATAGGCGGAGGTACCAAAATTGCAGTGAAGCTCGGACGACGTGCCGACTACCGTCAACAGCTTGCCATCGTCATGGACAACAATAACTACCAGAGCATCTTTGGTGGAAACTCCGATGGCAAAGGCTTCGACCCCTTAGGCATCGGTGTAGGCAAATGGATGAAGGTGGAGACCTATCTCGATGGTGTGGCTACCGGCGATACCAAGACCGACTGGAGTGTCATTGGCGCTGACGTGATTACAACAAAGAATAACAATATCTACGTGTGGAATCCGAAGAAGCAGTACGATGAGGTGGTCATCACCATCGCCGGAGTAGTCAAGGCTGCCGATGTGCAAAAGATTTACGGCATCCTGCTTCAGAGTGATATTGATGGAGATGGCGTGCCCGACTGCAAGGACGACGATTCCTGCAACGGAGACATCACAGATGCGAACAACCCACATGCCTGCAAGGGCACTGACATCACCTTCTCTTTTAAGGGAAAGACCGGTCTGAACTATTATGTGGAAGCTTACGACCAGAGCACTGATAAGCTGTCTTCACCAAAGACAACCAACAACAACGATGGTACGACTACTTATGAGTTCTCTGTTACGACAACGAAGTCGGGTATGTACACGGCGCGCGTCATGCAGGAGAAAGCCTCTGAAGAAGGTGGTGTCAAACAGGACGGTACCATCGACTACGTGGTTCATCCCACGCTAACCCACTGGAATCCTGACACGAAGAGCACAGACTGGAATACTTGGAGCAACTGGATCGAGGGATCTCCTTACCATTGTACTGATGTTGTGATCCCAACGAACGCTGAAGTGTATCCAGTGCTTAATGCTATTGACAGCAAGGATACTTACGACAACAGTTGCAATGGCATCCATTTCGAGCCCGGGGCAGCTGTGGAGAATGTGTTCCGACTCAACTACAACAAGGCTTGGGTAGACCTGAAACTCACCAACGGCATTGCAACTTTGTGGTCGGCACCCCTCGCCCAAGTCTTTAGTGGTGACTTCTATGCTTCTGAGGTCAAGCCCGAGAACTACTTCAAGGATCTCGATAATACCTTAGATCCAGACAACTTCGCTGTCCGTATCACGCCACTCGTCTACCAGCGCATCTGGAAAGCCAGCGTGAAAGGTAACTATACCAACAGCAGCTCATCGCTCGGCGACGTGACCCTCATCTCAAAGAGTACTTGGAGCCATGCCTTCAACGGCCTGAGCCAAGACTATGCAACCATGTCCGATCATGGGGCTCCGCTGTGCTTCTCGCTCATGGCTGACAATAACAATCATTCGAGCGATGACTATACCATCCATCTGCCAAAGGCAGGCGACCGCGCCTATAATTATTATAATGTGTTTGGAGAGTCAGAAGGTTCTGCAACGGTAAAACATGACGCAACAACGGCGAGCAAGTTGTGGAGCACCCAGTATTGGAGAGATGCAGATAATGCCCTTGTGCTCAACTACACCAACGACAGCAAGGCAAATGGCGATGGCATCTTCCTCGTTGCCAATCCAACGATGAGTCACCTGAACATCGCTAACTTCCTTGAGAATGAGGAAAACAAGAAAGTGATCAGCGGCATCAAACTCTATAATCAGGATGGAGCTTTCTCCATCATCAATGTGGATGGCGACCTGATCAGTTCCACCACGCTCACAGATGCAGACAAGTTCGTGGCACCATCCGCAGCTTTCTTTGTAGAGGCATCCGAAAAGACAGTCAATCAGCTACAGGTGAACTACGACAATACCTTGTTCGGTGACCAGCCCGGAGTGACCGCAACGACAGCGTCCCAGGCCAAACGAGCAATGACTGACGCTGCTTCCGAAAGAGGAATGCTTCGCGTCACGGCTTCTGACGGTAGTCATGCCTCTGGTGCTGTGCTGCTCAATGGCAGCAAGGCCAAGGCAGCGACGCTCATGGATGAGGACTATAAGCCTGCTCTTGCCGTGTTCACCATCGATGGAGGCAGAGGTTATGATATCCGTCCTTTGGACAGCGATGTCGTAGAATTAGGAGTGTGTGTCGCCAAGGCAGACTCTGTACGGCTCAGCTTCCATGCTGAGGGCAATGCAGATGCTGCCGACTGGATGCTTTACGACCGCCTTACGGGTATGAAGTATATGGCTGGTGAGGAACCTATTGTCTATCTGGAAGGCTCTTGCGTCGGTCGTTTCTATCTCTCACGGGTGGGTGAGACGACAGGCGTGAAGAACGTATCCGACAAGGAAGGTATCTATGTGACGACAGCCAAGGATAAGGCTACGGTGACAAGCTCACGCAAAGACATCACCGGAGTTGAGGCTTATGCTGAGAATGGCATGTTGCTTGATAAAGTAAGTGTGAACGGCGCAGACAACGTAACCGTCAGCGTACATCCTGGTGTCATCCTGATCAGGGTGACGCGTGAGGGCAACAAGACCTCTCTATTCAAGTATATGGTACAGTAAGCATACGAATGCTCGTCATGGAGGATGGCCTCCAACGTAGCATGAGTTCACGAATCAGAATAACCCCAGTTCGCAGTTAAGTGGCCTGGGGTTTTCCTTATCCATTCCTCAAAGCATCCCCTTGCCGTCTTATGATGATGAGAAGGGTGGCATTTCACAAATCAGAGCGTGATATTCATCAGTTCCGCAGCGAACTTGTGTATACCATTTATAATGCGGTCTGCCTGTTTCTGCCTTGGAACTGCCCGATGGTTGAGATAGTTGGATAATTGTTTTTGATTAATGCCTGTAATTCTCTGCATTCCTGCGAGGGACATATAATGGGAATAATATTCGAGAAAGCTGGGTACATCGAGTTTCCATTCTATCTCAAATTCACTCTTCAACGGCTTAGGCCATCTGTCTTCCGGAAGGTTGCGCTTCAAGGCATTAATAGCCTCATAGGTGTTGTTCTTTACCTCATCAATGCTTGCCCCCCCTGCGTAGATGCCGTCGCAATTATCTGAGTATGCGTCAAAATAGTCCTTTGACTTCTCGATCGTCATGATAATCTTTTCCATAATCAATTCTCCTCTTTTTTCTTATAAGTGAGGGAGTCTTCCCCCTTGCTTCTTTGATATTTATACTTTATATTTTTTTAATCAGCTTATTCGCCAATCCCTTAGCGATCTCGTGCGATCCGTGATATGGGATGGGCTCTGTAAGCACACCGTCCTTCGTGTAAAAATAGTGGCTTCCTTCCGCGTGGTCATACTTATAACCAGCTTTTTGGGACTTCGATGTAGTTCTGTATATTTCATCTCGCCTTTATTTCTATCACTGCAAAAATAGCGAAAATTCTATGACGGTCCAAGCTTTTAAGGAAAAAGAATGGTAAAATCGCTATCTTTTTCGATTTCTGGATCATGATGGATGGCAATAAATTAAAAAAATGTAGTTTTTTTAGGAATCCATCTTTTTGCTCCGTCATAATGATAAAGAAGCTGAAATATGTCTAACCTAAACGATCAAATAGAATCCCTCCTTCCTCTTTATTTCGAGGGGAAACTCAATGAAGAGCAGATCAAGGCAGTTGAGGACTGGGTGAATGAATCGGAAGAACATCGATCCATCGCAGCTGATATGGCGGCTATTTATCATTCCACGGACCAGTTGTTTGTCTTGCAGCACGTGGATACAGCGGCAGCATGGAAGAAGATAGACGGGAAGATACGCAAGGATCGTTTCAAGATACTTCTTCGCAAGATAGAAAGGGTTGCGGCAGTATTACTGGTTCCCGTGTTGATGGTCTCTTTATATCAATTTTACTCCAGTACGCATTCAGCTACGGAACCCCTGGTGTCCTATACGACAAATCCAGGCATGACAGGAACCATCACATTGCCAGATGGATCAACGGTGACGCTGAACTCAAATTCTCGCATTACCTATCCTCAGGAATTCTCCTCTAAGAACAGATATGTCAGTCTTCAGGGCGAGGCTTATTTCTCCGTGACCAAGGATGCCCACCATCCCTTTATCGTCAGCACCCCCTGTCAGGCGAGCGTGAAGGTATATGGCACCCATTTCAATGTCGATGCCTATCCTGAGGACAAGCAGGTCACTGCTACATTGGAAGAAGGTTCTATCGCCTTAAGGTACCTTACGGGAAGCAACCAATGGAAAGAAGCCAAGATCGAGCCCGGAGAGCAGATTATTTATTCCGCCTCAAACCGGCATATCAAGGTATTGGGAGCCGAGGTAGATGTATGTACCTCCTGGAAAGACGAGAAACTGATCTTTAGGAACACATCCGTCAAGGATGTATTGCGCAGCTTGTCTAAGCGCTTTGACGTGACCTTCGATGTCCGTAACCCTCAGGTATATCACAACTCCTTTACCGGTACGTTGGATCGGCAGCGTCTTGACCGGATATTGGAGATCCTGTCCATCTCTTCGAACATGCGTTTCAAGTATGAGTCTGCTGATGACATCAGTCAGAAACAGCAGATTATCCAAGTTTATTAATAACCCTTTAAATGAAAGAAGTATGAAAGAACAATCCCCTTAAAACAATCATGCAGAAAGATGCTGGCACATCTCCCTGCATGTCATTAGTAATCTATCACCTGCATAAGCAGGCAATAACTATCCTAAAATCATTACAAAGATATGAAAAAATCAACGAATCTATTTACTTTGCCAAAGAAAGTAACGTTTTTTATGCTTTTCTTTTTGCTGAGCCTCCCAGGCTTGGCACAAAAAGTGACATTGCCAAATCAAACTGTAACTATCAAGCAAGTGATGTCGCAGATTGAAAAACAAACAGGCTATAAGTTCTTTTATAATAATACGCAGATCAATGTCACCCGTAAAGTGACTATTAGTTCAAGAAAAGAGAATTTGGATGAAGTCCTAAATAGGCTTTTCTCTAGAACGAATATTGATTATAAAATAGTAGAAAAAACCATCGTTCTTTCTATTTCAAGTGAGGGGAAACGCAGTGAACATATAACGAGTGCCGAAGGAACCTTAGGAAAGCGAAAAGTGACAGGCCGCATTGTTGATCAAATGGGTGAGCCAATCATTGGAGCCACAGTAAGAGAGAAAGGCACAAATAATGCTACGGTGACAGATTTAGATGGGAATTTCACCCTTTTAGGTCTTAATAATAATAGTACCCTTGAGGTCTCTTATGTTGGCTTTCAAATGAAGGACCTTCTTGTGGGAAATAATACTCATCTTGACATTACGATGAAAGAAGATAACAAACAACTTGAGGAGGTTGTTGTTGTAGGGTATGGAGTCGCAAAAAAGAGCGATTTTACAGGTTCTCTAACTTCGGTTACATCAGATAACATCGTAGATTCCCACAAGCAGAGTGCTGCCGCTGCTTTACAAGGAACTATTGCAGGCGTTGATATTACACGTAATGGTAATAATCCTGGTTCGGGATTCAATATTATGGTACGTGGACAGAATACGATAACGAATAGTGGGACAGGCAATGCTAATGGAATTAATTCTCCACTTTATGTCATTGATGGTATGATGATGGATAACATGAATGATATTGCGCCAGATGATATTGAGCGGATAGACGTATTAAAGGATGCCTCTTCTACTGCTATTTATGGCTCACGTGGTGCAAATGGTGTTGTCATCGTTACTACCAAGAATGGATCAGCAGTGAAAGAAAAGACAAATGTTGAGTACAATGGGTTTATCAGTTTCACAACAGCTAACCATCTTCCTGATATGCTTAATGGTTCCGAATATGCAGATTACAAAGTGGAACGCTTTATGGGCAATAACTGGAAAGATTATACCTATACGGGAAAACGGGCTGATTATGGACAGGCTTTAACGACTCAAGCTTATAATAATTATATTTCGGGGAAAAGTGTTGACTGGGTGGATGCTTTGTTGCAAACAGCTGTGTCGCAAAATCATGCTTTACGAGTATATGGCAGTTCTAAAGGATTAGTGTATTCGTTTGGCGTGGGCTATACGGACGAAGCTGGTGTAACAGGAACAGATAATTATAAGAGATATAATTTTAGTATGTCCATTGATAAAGAGATAAATAAAAAATTGAAAGTCGGTATGAGCATATATACAGCCTATACCAAGACAAAAACAAGTCCGGAGACGGTTCGTCAAGCATATAGACTAAATCCTCTTACTGATATGTATAATGAGGATGGAAGTTTGCGTACATTCCCTGACGATGGATTGACTAATGTTTCCAATCCTTTGGTTGAGAAGAAAAACGATACGACAGAAACTTTAGCTCTTCATACTTTTGGTAATGCTTATTTGCAATTTAAGCCAATAGACTGGATTACATTTAAAACTCAACTTTCTCCCGATGCATATTTTGACAGATATGGTATGTATTATGGAGCACAGTCAAAGAATGGAAAAGGGAATCCAGCAAATGCGACAGCAAATACTAAGAATACCAATACCTTGAAATATACTTGGACAAATACTTTAAATTTTGATAAGAAAGTAGGTAATCATGTTTTGGGATTATTAGTTGGTTCTGAATGGGTAAAATCTAAGGAAGACGCTATCTCAACTAAAGTTAAGAATTTCCCGACAGATTTGTATAAATGGTATAACCTTGCTGCAGCTGCAAATAAATCTCTATCAGATGTTGTTGGATCTGATTATATTCAAGACCAATGGTTTTCTTTCTTTGCACGTGCTAATTATTCTTATAAAGACCGCTATTTGATTACAGCTACGGGGCGGTATGATGGGTCTTCTCGATTGGCTGCTGGTCATAGATGGAAGTTCTTCCCTTCTGCTGCTATTGGCTGGAGAATTACAGAAGAGGATTTTATGAAGAAATATAGATGGGTAGATAATCTAAAATTGAGAATCAGCTATGGTATGTCTGGGAATAATCACAATGTGAATCCATATTCCACCCAATCAAATGTTATTAACTATAGTTATAATTTTGGATCAAATGCGACATCAAGTATTATTAAGAACCTTGCCAATTCCCAGCTTTCATGGGAAACGACTAAAGAATGGAATTTCGGGCTTGATTATTCGTTGCTCCAAGGTCGTATTAATGGAACCGTGGATTATTATCGTCGCCGGACTAACAATATTTTAATGAATCGAGTGCTTTCTGAGATGACGGGCTATTCCTCTGTAATGGATAATGTAGGGGTTGTGGATAATAATGGAATAGAACTTAGTTTATCTTTAGTCCCTATACGCACCAAAGACTTTACTTGGAAGATGAATTTTAATTTTACTTCTAATCATAATGAAATTAAGGAACTTGCGGGTGGAGCTACACGAGATGAAGCAAATGAGTGGTTTGTGGGTCAATCCGTTGGTGTCGTTTGGAATTATAAGAAAGTAGGATATTGGAAAAAAGGTGATGAAGGATATGATCGGGCATTGGCTCTCGGTCTTGCTCCCGGTTCAGTAAAAGTTTATGAAAAGGATGGTTACAATGGAGATTGGACTACAACTACTGATGATAAGGTCTTTCTTGGTTCTCGATATCCTAAGTGGACTGGTGGCCTAACGAATACATTCCTTTTTAAAAATTGGAGCTTGTTAGTTAATATATATACGCGGCAAGGACAATGGAGTTATTCTCAGTTCCATTGGACCACGGCAAGGGATGATAATAATCTGTTTAATCATCTTAATCTGAAGTATTGGTCAGAAGCTAATGAAAATGATAAAGATATAGAATGGTGTCGTCCTGGTTTAAGCAATCCAGGTGAAATAACAGCTTTGCTATGGCAGAAGACATCATTTGTTAAAGTTGGTTATATTACTCTTGGCTATGATGCTCCGAGAAGTTTTATCCAGAAATTAGGTTTAAGCAAGCTTCATGCTTATGTATCCTGCCAAAATCCATTTGTATTTACTGATTATAAAGGTCTTGATCCTGAGGCCGCAAGCAATGGGACAGATTCTATGTATTTTATGACAAGGTCATGGGAAATAGGGTTAAATCTAACATTCTAATTAGGGAGGAATTAATATGAAACTAAGATATATTAAAATATTTGTTTTATGCTGTACGGTATCATTTGCTTCTTGTAGTTTGGATGAAACAAATTATTCGGCAGCTACAGATGAGAATTATATAAAAAGTGAAACACAATATGAGGAGTTGGTAAATGCTGCCTATATGTATATGCGTCCTCTTTGTCAAAAGACAAAATGCATGTGGTATGGGACAGATGATTACTCTACGCAGGGGCTAATAAATGGGCAATATGGAGTACAAGATTATTATTATGTAAGTTCTTCGGATCCTGCCTTTTATGAATTCTGGTGCGCGAATTATGATGTCATCAATAAGTGTAATACGGCAATGAGTCGTGGTGAGAATTTAACTTTGGATGAGAAAACTAAAAGGATTAGAACAGCAGAGATGCTTGCTCTTCGTTCTTATTGCTATTTTAATCTTGTAGAAACCTTTGGTGGCGTTCCCTTGATTTTAAAAGAATCTACATCCCCTACGTATGAGTTTACGCGTAACTCTGACGAAGAGGTTTATAACCAGATTATCAGTGATTTAAAAACTGCTATTGGGAGCCTTCCTGTTTCTCTTTCTTCTAATGATTTTGGACGTGTGGATAAGGCGTTTGCGGAACATCTCCTGGGGAAAGTATTATTAACTCGTAGCTACAAAAACTTTGCAGGAACAAGTGATGTTCAAGATGCTATCAATTATTTTACAGATGTTATTAATTTGCATCCAATGGTGAATTCTTGGGATGAACTTTTTGATACGCAAGATGGTGGGAAATATAATGTAACTAATACAGAGATTATTTTTGCAGTTCGTTTTGGAGAAGGAACTAATAATCTTTGGAATTATGTTTCTAATAAGGAGCAGAGTGTTAGCAGTGGGTTATATCAGCATTTCCATTTTAATATTTATGAATTTCCAGGTAATATGCATCGTGGAGCCCCCTATTATCGTAATGACTTTGCTTATCAGCCTACAAATGCTTGGTTTGAAAGTTTTGAAAAGAATGACATTAGGGCGAGTGAGATATTTCTGAAGCGTAAGATTGTAGCTGGTAAGTCTGGTTCAACAATAAATACCATGACAGGAAAAACGGTAACATTTTCTGCAGGAGACACTATTATCTATTTTCCAAAAGAGGTTATGACGGATGAAGATAAAATTGCTTATATGAATGCTCACCCGACTGTTTATCTTATTGTGAATCCAGATGAATATCACACACAGATTCCGATAGGAAATATGAATTGTGCATGGCCTTTAGTTTATAAATTTTATGACCCGTATATAGCAGAAAAGGGAATTTATTCTGGCAGCATTAGTGATGGGGAGGATCCTTATGGCACCCGGGAAATTTATATTTTCCGAACAGCAGAAACAAAATTGTTGTTAGCTGAAGCATATCTAAAAATGGGAAATAGCTCTGCAGCGTTACAACAAGTTAATGATATTCGTAAACGTGTTAATGCGACGCAGCTGAATCATGTAACACTTGATACTGTATTGGATGAATCTGGTCGTGAGCTATTTGGAGAATCAAATAGGTGGATGGATTTGAAAAGATGTGGGAAGCTTTTTGAGCGTGCTTATAGAGACAATGAATTTGTACGATTAAATCAGGCTGGTGGCATATCTGGAATGAATAAAAGTTATGAGCTTCGTCCTATTCCTTTGATAGAACGTCAACGTACTAATTATTCTTTGGAGCAGAATCCTGGTTATGATGAATGACATTGAGTATGGAATATATAATTAAAATATTTGCTTTAGTTATAGGTGGTCTGCTTTTTCAGACCACCTATGCTCGTGATTATATTGCGACAGATTTCCATGTTATAGGAGATGGAAGGACGCTTAATACAGAGGCTTTCCAAAAAGTAATAGATAAAGTAAGCCGAGATGGAGGAGGACGTATTATCTTAACAGCGGGTAAGTATCTGACAGGGGAAATTAATCTCAAGTCGAATGTAGAAATTCATTTGGAAAAAGATGCAGTTATCTTGGGAAGTATCTCTCCTTATGATTATTTCAATGTTGAGTCTAAATCTGCGGGTGATGAGCTTAATGATAATGCACATCTTGCTCTGATTGTTGCTAATGGGGCCAAGAATATCGCAATTACTGGCACCGGAGTTATTGATGGTCAAGGGAGAGAGCTCGCACTTTTCGCAGATAGTCTTCATCATAAAGGAATTTATATTGACAAACACTATAATAATCGACGTCAACGACCTAGTGAATTGGTTCGCCCTACACTTTTCTATTTTTACAAGACAAGTGGAATAAGAGTTGAAGATGTTTATTTGCGAAACAGTTCTAATTGGGGAGTTTCTTTGAATGAATGTGATCATGTTGAATTTAATCATGTAGATCTCTTTAATCGTGCATATTGGAATAATGATGGAATTGATATTACTGATTGCAGCCATGTTGCTATAATAGGTTGTAATATTAATAGTGCAGATGACGGGATTTGTTTGAAATCTTATAATCCAGAAAGTGGCAACGATAGTATTCGCGTCAGAGATTGTGAAATCCGAAGCAGTGCAAGCGCGGTTAAATTTGGAACAGGATCTTATGGAGGTTTTCGACATATAGAAATTCGCAATATCAGGGTTTTTGATACTTTTCGTTCGGCTATTGCTATTGAAAGTGTTGACGGCGCTGTTATAGACGATATTCTTGTAGACAATATCTCTGCTGTGAATACGGGTAATGCTATTTTTATCAGACTTGGGAAAAGAGGAGGTAATCGAAAAGGCGTGTTGAAAAATGTCCGGTTAGCTAATATATCAGTGCAAGTTCCCTTCAACCGTCCAGATATCAATTATGACTTGCGAGGACCTGAGGTTGACTATTTACATAATATCCATCCTGCTTCTATTTGTGGTTTACCTGGAGAATATATTGAGAATGTTATCTTGGAAAATATATCTATTACTTATCCTGGGCGTGCTACGAAGGGAATGGCATATTTACCGCTTTGGCGTTTAAGTGATATTCCTGAGAAGGAGGATCAATATCCAGAGTTTTCTATGTTTGGCGAACTGCCTTCCTGGGGATTTTATGTACGTCATGTACGTAATTTGACCTTTCGTAATGTCCATTTGAGCCTTGCAGATTTTGACTTTCGTCCTGCTTTCGTTTTGGATGATGCGAAGAATGTTACTATTGAAAATCTCAGTCTACCTGTCTCGAAGAATAATTCTCAGGTCGTCCTGCATAATAGTTCTTGTAGAGGCGATATTCCTTTATCTCAAATTGTTAACGTGCCATGAGAAGATCTTTTTTGTTTAATGTCCTATTCTTTATAGCTTTGTCGTCTATGGCAAGCCAATATCTTCAATATGTCGATCCATTTATCGGCACAGGCTTCTCTCCTAATGTTTTCCGTGCAGGAGACTCTCAATTAGGTCAAACGATACCTGCAGTTCTTGTGCCCAATGGAATGAATTTTTGGACTGCCCAGACTGAATCTTCAGAAAGAAAAGGTGTTTCTCCTTATTATTTTTCGAGTACGTCTTTTCAAGGTTTTCGTGCCTCACATTGGATAGTAGGGGGTGTACTCAAGATTATGGATCTGTTACGATTATGCCGCTTCTGGATACATTAAAATGCTTGCCAGAAGAACGTGCGAGCCACTTTATTCATAATGAGGAAATAGCACGCCCTGATTATTATAGTATTTCTCTTTTTGACAGAAGTATCAAAGCAGAAATGACCGGTATGTCGCATACCGGCATTTTTCGCTTCACTTTTAGAAAGAGTGGCATTGCTTATTTCGTTATTAATCCTAATAGTGATGAAGGTGAGGGATCCATATTTGTAGATGCGGCGAATGGTATCGTAACTGGAAGTAATCCTGTTCATCGTATATACCAAGGATGGGGTGGGGCCGCAGGCTTCAGTGGTTGGTTCCTTGTGAAGGTGAAGAATAGAATCGTGCATTATGGGACTTATGAAAAAGACATGATCCATAAAGGTGATAAAGAGATTTCTCATAAGCCATCTATTGGGGCTTATATCTCATTTCCCGTTAAGGAAGGTGAAACGGTCCTCGTTAAAATGTCTACTTCGTTCTGTGATTTGGAAGGTGCCGGTAATAATATGGAAGCGGAGATACCAGGCTGGGATTTTGATCAAGTGCGTGAATCTGTGCAAAAGATTTGGGAACATCATCTTTCTGCAATTCAAGTTTCAACAAAGAAGAAAGATGCATTAATAAAATTTTATACCTCTATGTATCATGCGTCTTTTCTTCCTCATGCTCTTAGTGATGTTGATGGAAGATACCCGTCTTTTGCAGGAGGAAAAAAGATAAAAAGAACAAATGGAATATATTACGGGGACTTTAGTCTATGGGATACCTATCGGGCTCTCCATCCCTTATTGACAATATTATATCCACAACAGACTGGTGATATGATACAATCCCTCATTGATAAATATGATGATGGTGGATGGCTACCCATTTTCCCATGTTGGAATAGTTATACTTCAGAAATGATTGGGGATCACTGTGCATCATTGATAGCGGATGCCTATCTGAAAGGTATTAGAAACTTTGATGTTGAAAAGGCATATGAGGCTTTAAGAAAGAATGCTTTTGAGGAACCTTCAACCTATCAGGAGTATAAGGATGGAAAGGGGAGAAGAGCCCTTTGGTCATATCAAAAATATGGGTATATCCCATTGGAAGATTCTGTTTCTGAAGCTTTCCATACCTGTGAGCAAGTCTCTCGTACCATGGAATATGCTTATGATGATCATGCTTTGTCTATGTTTGCTAAAGCTTTGGGATATGATTCAGATGCCACGGTTCTTGCTCAGCGGTCATTATATTATAAAAATGTAATTGACCGTAGAACTGGATATGTTCAGGGAAGGCACGCTGATGGAAGTTTTCTTAACGATAATAATGCTTTCATGAATTGTTCCTTTATTACAGAGGGATACCCATGTCATTATACATGGTATGTCCCTCATGATGTTTATGGATTGATGGAATGTATGGGTGGAAAGGATCATTTCGTTTCTAAATTGGACTCCATGTTTAGCGAAAAAAGGTATTGGCATGGAAATGAACCTTGTCATCAGGTAGCATTTATGTACAATTATGCTGGGGAACCGTGGAAGACACAGGAACAGATACGTAGAATTCTTCTTGAAGAATATAGGACTGGTTCAGATGGCCTGAGTGGAAATGATGATGCAGGTCAGATGTCTGCATGGTATATATTTGGAGCACTTGGTTTATATCCTGTTTGCCCTGTTGATGGATACTATGTCCTTGCAAGTCCATCTTTTTCAAGAGCTGTTTTTCGCCTACCTAATGGAAAGGAATTTATAATGAATGCTCAAAATGCATCGGAGAAGAATATTTATATTCAAGATGTTTATTTGAATGGGAGAAAGTATAATAAAAATTATATTCTGCATCAAGATATTATAAGTGGAAGTGTCATCACGTTTAAAATGGGATCGAAGCCAAATAAGAAATGGGGGGCTGGACACAGAGATTGTCCTCCAACATATCTTGGGCTTTAATGATTTCTTCAAGGCTATTTGGCTCTAAATATTAGATATACTGCACCAAAATGTCCCAGACGGCAATGATATGGCAGATGGAACCCGCAAGGACAAAGAAATGAAATACGGTATGCATGTATTTCTTCTTGTTAATACTGTAAAAGACGGCACCGCTGATGTAACAGATGCCTTCTGCAATAATCCAACTGATAGATGCGGCGTTCAAACTGTCAAGCAAGGGCTTGAAGGCAATGAGGACGGATAGTCCCATGACCACGAAACAAAGGGTCTCAAGATTGCTGTGGTCCTTGAGCTTGTGGAAGCTGGAGATGGTGCCTGCAATCGCACATGCCCAGATGAAGGTGAATAGGGTCCATCCCCAATAACCTTGATGGCGAAGGCATATCAAGGTTATTGGGGAATAGGAACCTGCAATGTGCCAGTAAATGGCGGCGTGATCCCATTTACGTAGGCGCTCTTTCCATTTGGATCGTGCTGAAAGGGCATGATAGGTGGTCGAGGCAATATAGGAACATAACATCCCAAACAGGTATAGGATCACGCCGGCAGTCGCCCACCCGTTGCCTGATCGAAAACACCATATCAGGAAAATAATCCCAAAGATGACACCTATCACGATCCCTCCTGCATGCGACCAGGAGTTCCATAGCTCTTCTTTATGACTGAAAAAGATCTTCCGACGCATCAATCCTTGGCGATGGTAAAGTCAAGCTGCTTCTTCTCAAGATTTGCCTGCGCTACCTGAATGCGGATAGGATCGCCTAATTGGTATTTATGATGATGGCGGCGACCTACTAAACAGTAGTTCTTCTCGTCAAAATCGTAATAGTCGTCATCCAAGTCTCGCATAGGCACCATGCCCTCACAGTGATTTTCGTCAATCTCGCAGTAGATTCCATACGACTGGATGCCACTGATATGGGCATCATACGTCTGCCCGATCTTATCGCCCATAAACTCTACCATCTTGTACTTGATGGAGTCGCGCTCTGCATTCTGTGCGATCTGCTCCATATCCGAACAATGTTCACAGAGTTCTTCGTAATGATCCTTGTTGGCACTCCGTCCTCCTTGCTGATAACGAGTGAGTAGGCGATGAACCATCGTATCTGGATAACGGCGGATAGGGGAGGTGAAATGGGTGTAGTAGTCAAATGCCAGCCCGAAGTGACCAATATTATGAATACTGTACTTGGCTTTCATCATGGCACGCAGGGCTACGGTTTGGATCAGCTTCCCCTCGCGCTTGCCTTGGCAAGCATCCATCAACTTGTTCAGGCTGCGGGCTTCCTCTCCACGAGTACCTGCGGTCTTGAGCTTATATCCGAATTTGGTGACAAATTGCTTCAAGGTTTCCAACTTCTGTGGATCCGGATTGTCATGAATACGGTAGGGGAGTGTCTTGGCTACCTTGCCCTTCTTTACCTTCCCCACACTCTCGGCAACGGTCCGGTTGGCGAGCAACATGAATTCCTCTACGAGCTTATTGGCATCCTTCGAACGCTTGAAATAGCAGCGGATGGGTTTTCCTTTCTCATCTACATCGAAATGTAGTTCCTCACTTTCGAATTTCACTGCCCCATTTCTAAAACGGGCTGTACGCAACTTCTTTGCCAATGCGTCTAAGGTGATCAGCTCGGCTGCATGCTCACCCTGATAAGGATGATCCTTGGTGGGCTTGGGAGCGGGCTCTCCAGTACCGTCCACGACGCCATTGTCCTCAAGCAATTGCTGCACTTCCTCATAAGCATAACGCCGGTCGCTCTTAATCACGGTGTGGACTATGCGGAAGTTCTTGACATTGGCATCGTCATCCATGTCGAAGATCACGCTGAAGCAGAGCTTTTCCTCATTGGGTCGCAAGGAACAGACAAAATTGCAAAGACGCTCCGGCAGCATCGGAATGGTCCTGTCCACGAGGTAGACGGATGTTGCCCGCTTCGCTGCTTCCTTGTCGATAATACTCCCTTCTTTCACATAATGGGAGACATCGGCAATATGAACGCCTACCTGCCATAGTCCTTTGTCAAGCTTCTGGATAGAAAGGGCGTCATCGAAGTCCTTGGCATCCTTCGGGTCTATGGTACAGGTGAATACTTTCCGGAAGTCCTCACGTTCTGCTAAGTCCTGTTGGGTGACTTCTCCTGTGATCTTGTTGGCTGCATCCTCCACTGATTTGGGATATTTATAGGGCAAGCCATATTGCGCGAGGATAGAGTTCATCTCCGTATCGTTGTCCCCACTTTGCCCAAGGATATCCACGATTTCCCCCATTGGGCTTTTGCGCTCGTCATCCGGCCACTCGAAGACTTTGACGACAGCTTTGTCGTCCGTCTTCCCGCCTTTCAGCTTACGCTTAGGAATGATGATGTTATGGGCGAATACTTCGCTTGGCGTGACTAAATAGGCAATGTCCTTGTCTACGCGCAGGCGTCCGACAAAGGTATCCTTGGCGCGTTTCAGGATCTCTGTTACCATGGCTTCCTTGATGTGGTTGGGCCGACGGGCAAGAAACTGCACTTTCACCCGGTCTCCGTTTAAGGCTCCCATGGAATTGCGCTCTGCAACGAATACAGGCTTGCCCCCATCCTCCGGCTCGAAGGAGTTCTTCCCGTTTGCCTTGCGGATAAATGTACCCTCTTGCACTTGCCCTTTCAGGTTGAGCTGGTAGGAATTGTCACTGACCTTCGTGAGGATATCGTCCCATGCCATCTCCTCCATGATATCGATCGCCAGCATTTTCAAGGGATGTGTATCCAATTTTAGCTGGTGGAATATCTCTTTAAATGTAAATGTCTTCCCTGGTTGTGATTGGAAAAAGTCTTGCAGCTTTTCTTCTAGCTGGCGTTTTGACAGACGTTTTCCTCCTTTTTTGCCTTTTCCCATATGAGTCGTGTTTTTATACTTTCGATATGCAAACATACGAAAATAATCTGATATTTCTGTTTCTTTTCTTACTTAAAATACATTAAAATACCAATAATAACGAGAATTCGAAAAAATTAGAGTAACTTTGCAGCCAAAGTGTTGAATAGAAGATGACTGGTGTTACTCGTGAGCGGAGGATATATCGGGTTACCCTTGCCGGTAGCTTCATCAATATCATCTTGCTCGTCTTTAAGTTCGTGGCAGGTATTGTAGGTCATTCTGCTGCGATGATAGCTGATGCTGTCCACTCTCTGTCTGATTTCCTGACGGATGTGGTGGTGATTGTGTTCGTCCATCTGAGCAATAAGCCGGAGGATGAGGACCATGATTACGGTCATGGGAAATACGAGACCTTGGCAACGTCGTTGATTGGACTTGCCTTGTTCGCCGTTGGCGTCATGATTGCTTATGGAGGCGTGGTGAAAATCTACAAGGCATTCCATGGGGAGGCCCTCGAACAGCCGGGGATGATTGCTTTCATTGCTGCCATCCTTAGCATTGTCCTGAAGGAATGGGCATATCGGTTTACCTATAAGGTGGGCAAGGAAGTGAAGTCTGAAGCTGTGATTGCCAATGCTTGGCATCATCGCAGCGATGCGTTCTCGTCCATTGGTACGGCATTGGGCATTGGAGGCGCTATCCTCTTGGGCAGCAAGTGGGCTGTGCTGGACCCGATCGCCGCAGTATGCGTTAGCTTCTTTATTATCAAGACTGCCTATATGCTGATCAGCAAGGCTCTTGGTGAGTTGTTGGAGAAGAGCTTGCCTGAGGATATCGAGGACGAGATTGTGAAGTTGGCTGAGGATGAACCTTATGTCAGCGAGGTACACCATCTGAAGACACGCCGTATCGGCAATCATATTGCCATCGAGATGCATGTCCGTATGCCAGGGGATATCACCTTGTATGCCGCCCATCAGCACGCAACGAACATCGAGCGTGCGATCAGGAAGCATTTTGGCGAGGGGACGCATATCGGACTGCATGTCGAGCCGGTGAAGATTGATGGAAAGTACCAGGACCCGGGGAAGTGTGGCGGCGCGATTAAAATGAAGACATGTAAGGATGAGTAAAATATTAATTACCGGTGCCAGTGGCTTTATTGGCAGTTTCATTGTCGAGGAGGCAATTAAAAGGGGTATGGAAACGTGGGCTGCGGTCAGGAAGACCAGTTCACGGAAATACCTTACGGATGAACGTATCCATTTCATAGAGCTTGACCTGTCATCCGAAGACCATCTGAAAGAAGAGCTGAAAGGACATGATTTCGATTACGTCGTGCACGCTGCCGGTGTGACGAAGTGCTTGCATGCAAGCGATTTTGAGAAGGTGAACACGCAGGGGACGATCAACTTGGTCAATGCCTTGCTCGCCTTGCAGATGCCGATCCGCCGGTTTGTTTATATGAGTTCATTGAGTATCTTTGGCGCTATCCGGGAACAACAGCCCTATATGGAGATCAAGGAAGATGACTTCCCCAAGCCTAATACGGCTTATGGAAGGAGTAAGTTGGCTGCAGAGCGGTTCCTGGATTCAATAGGCAATGACTTTCCCTATATTGTGTTGAGGCCGACGGGGGTCTATGGGCCGCGGGAAAAGGATTATTTCATGATGGTGAAGTCGATTCGGAACCATGTGGACTTTTCTGTTGGATTCAAGCGCCAGGATATTACATTCGTATTCGTATGGGATGTTGTCCAAGCTGTTTTCTTGGCTTTGGATCACGGCAAGAATGGTAGGAAGTATTTCTTGAGTGACGGGAAGGTCTACCAATCGTCAACATTCAGCAATTATATCCATGAAGATTTAGGTTGTCCTTGGTGGATCCGGGTGAAGGCTCCTTTGTGGCTGTTGCGTGTGATTACTTTCTTGGGCGAGCAGATAGGTCACCTGACGAGCAGAATGTCGGTCTTGAATCAAGACAAATACAATATCCTGAGTCAGCGTAACTGGCGTTGTGACATTGAGCCGGCAATGGATGAATTGGGATATCATCCGTATTATGACCTGGAGAGGGGCACGAAGATCACGGTCGACTGGTATAAGGAAAATCATTGGATCGAATGAAGCAGCTGAAAAAACTCTTTGCAATCGAACAATCTCCTGCAAAAGGACTGATGGCACTGGAATGGCTGGTATTGGGTTATATGCTGGTTACCTTGATCATCGTGCTGTTTGCCTATACGAAGGAGGCCAATCCCAATGCTATGATCATGGGAAGGCTGCGCATTGGGGTGACAACCGTCGCCTTATGGCTGGTGTACAGGATGGTGCCTTGTCGTTTGACAAGGCTGGCAAGAGTGGCATTCCAGTTTTTGATGTTGGGCTGGTGGTATGGGGATACCTTTGAGATCAACAGGATGTTCCCGAATCTGGACCATTTCTTTGCTGGGCTCGAGCAAACGATCTTTGGCTGTCAACCGGCATTGTTCTTCAGTGAGGAGATGCCAGGCAAGGTGTTCAGCGAACTGATGTGCCTGGGCTATGCTTCTTATTTCCCCTTGATCATGATCACGCTATTGTTTTACTTCTGCTTTCGATATAAGGAGTTTGAGCGGTCTGCATTCGTGATCTTGGCTTCTTTCTTTGCTTTCTATGTCATCTTTATCCTACTGCCTGTGACAGGTCCTCAGTATTATTATGGTGCTGTAGGGATCGAGAACATTGGCAAGGGGATATTTCCCAACCTTTACGATTATTTCAATCTCCACCAAGACAGGATGGTAACGCCTGGCTGGCAAGGTGGATTCTTCTATGGGCTGGTAGAAGAAATGCATGACGCAGGCGAGCATCCTACGGCGGCTTTTCCCAGTAGTCATGTGGGAGTGACGATGGTCCTGTTGCTGTTAGCCTGGCATAGCAAGAACAGGAAATTGTTTTTCTTCGAGCTTCCCTTCTTTGTCCTGATGTGCTTCGCCACCGTTTATATCCGGGCCCATTATGTCATTGATGCCATCGCGGGGCTGTTCGTGGGGGCAGTATTTTATGTTGTGTTTATGTATTTATCCAAGAACTTCCACGTTCCCGTGGAATCATAGTCAATAGAATGATGAAGAAACTCTATATTGAAACTTATGGCTGCCAGATGAATGTGGCAGACTCCGAAGTCGTCGCCTCTGTGATGAAGATGGCGGGATATGATGTTTGTGAGAGGGAAGAGGACGCAGATGCGATCTTCCTCAATACTTGTTCCGTACGAGAGAATGCTGAGAACAAGATCTATAACCGTCTGGATACCTTGCATGCAGAGCAGAAAAAAGGGCGTAAGGTTATCCTTGGGGTCCTGGGCTGTATGGCTGAGCGTGTCAAGGATGACTTGATTCAGAACCACCATGCTAACTTGGTGTGCGGACCGGATTCTTATTTGAATCTCCCGGAAATGGTGGGACAGTGCGAGTTAGGATTGCCATCGATGGACGTGCAGCTCTCTACGACAGAGACCTACCGTGATATCATCCCCCAGCGCATTGGGGGCAATCATGTCAGTGGTTTCGTGAGTATCATGCGAGGCTGCAATAATTTCTGTCACTATTGTATCGTGCCTTATACCAGGGGACGTGAGCGTAGTCGCGATGCAGAGAGTATCCTGAAGGAGGTGCGGGACTTGCACGACAGGGGATATAAGGAGGTCACTCTTCTGGGGCAGAATGTCAATAGCTATGGACTGTCCCCATCGGGCAAACGGGAGGAAGGGTCGCTGTCCTTCGCCCATCTGTTGAGGATGGTTGCGGAGTCTGTCCCTGACATGCGTGTTCGTTTTACTACTTCTAACCCGGAGGATATGAGCGAGGATATCTTAGAGGCGATTGCCGCTGAGCCGAACCTTTGCCATCATATCCATTTTCCGGCACAAAGTGGGAGCAATAAGATCCTGAGGCTAATGAACCGTAAGTATACCCGGGAGCAGTATCTCGACAAGATTGCTTCCATCCGCAGGATCATTCCGGATTGTGGCATTACCACAGACATCTTTGTCGGTTATCATGACGAGACAGAGGAGGATCACCAGCAGACCTTGTCGCTCGTGAGAGAAGTGGGGTATGATTCTGCCTTTATGTTTAAGTATAGTGAGCGCCCGGGAACTTATGCGGCCAAGCATTTGCCGGATAATGTTCCGGAAGAGGAGAAGATACGTCGGCTCAACGAGTTGATCCACTTGCAAACGGAGATGAGTGCCCTTGCCAATAAAAAGGATGAAGGAAAGGTCTTCGAGATCCTTGTCGAAGGGTTTAGCAAGAGAAGCCGCCAGCAGCTTATGGGGCGCACACCTCAGAACAAGGCGGTGGTCATTGACCGTGGCAATCATCATATCGGCGAATTGGTGAAAGTGAGGATCACGGGCTCCACTTCTGCCACCTTGTTTGGCGAGGCCCTTGGGGATGAAGCATAAAATATGCTAAATAGTTGACTCATAACGATAATTCCATTATCTTTGTAAACAAATGAAAGAATTTCTCCAGGTACTGCGTAGGTTTGTCCCCCCGTACAAGAAATATCTCGTACTCTCGGTCCTGTTTAATATCCTCTCTGCGGTATTAAACATCTTTTCGTTTGCCGCGCTCATCCCGATCCTTCAGATCTTGTTCAAGACGGAGAAGGCTGTTGCTGCTACTCATCTGATGGAGTGGGATCTGGACAACCTGAAAGAGGTCTTGAGCAATAACGCGGATTACTATGTCCAGCAGATGATCGCATCCTGGGGATCTACCACGACATTATTGGCCATCGGGCTTTTTCTTGCTTTCATGACTTTCCTGAAGACGATGTCTTATTTTCTTTCCTCTGCCACGATTATCCCGATCCGCACAGGTGTAGTCAGGGATATCCGCAACCAGTTATACCGGAAGATCACTTCTCTTTCATTGGGGTTCTTCTCTGAGGAGCGGAAAGGGGATATTATCGCACGGATGAGTGGGGATGTGCAGGAGATCGAAAACTCAATCATGTCTTCCTTGGATATGTTGTTCAAGAACCCGATCCTGATCATCGCTTACTTTACGACCTTGCTCTTCGTCTCTTGGCAGTTGACGCTGTTTACCATTGTCTTCGTGCCGATCTTCGGCTGGTTTATGGGCTTCGTCGGCCGTAAGCTGAAAGCAAAGTCCATCAAGGCGCAGGCATTGTGGAGTGATACGATGAGCCAAGTGGAGGAGACCTTGGGTGGACTGCGTATCATCAAGGCTTTCTGTGCTGAGGATAAGATGAACGCGCGCTTCGATAAGGTGAACACGGCTTATCGTAATGATATCATGAGGGTGAACATCCGACAACAGATGGCGCATCCTATGAGCGAGTTCTTGGGCACCTTGATGATCGTCATCGTGCTTTGGTTCGGGGGTACCTTGGTGCTGAGGAACAATCCGGTGATCTCGGGCCCGACATTCATCTATTATCTGGTGATGCTCTATAGTATTATCCAGCCCCTCAAGGATTTCTCTAAGGCAAGTTATAATATCCCGAAGGGATTGGCTTCTATGGAACGTGTTGACAAGATCCTGAATGCGGAGATCGACATCAAGGAAAAAGAACATCCGATTCCTATCAAGAGTTTCGAGCATGAGATTGAGTTCCGGCATGTCAGCTTCGCTTATGGGACAACGCTTCAGGAGGGATCTGACAAGCCTGTTCCCAACTGGGTGCTGAGGGATATCAACTTAGTAATCCCCAAAGGGAAGACGATTGCCTTGGTGGGGCAGAGCGGAAGTGGGAAGTCAACGCTTGTCGACTTGATCCCTCGTTATTATGACGTGCAAGAGGGGGAGGTGCTGATTGATGGCATGAATGTCAAGGACTTGGGCGTACACGACCTGCGGTCGTTGATTGGGAATGTCAACCAGGAGGCGATCTTGTTTAACGATACGTTTTTTAATAATATCTCCTTCGGGGTGGAGAATGCTACCAAGGAGCAGGTTGTAGAGGCTGCCAAGATCGCGAATGCCCATGATTTTATCATGGCATCGGAAAAGGGATATGATACGGGCATCGGCGACCGTGGAGGCAGACTGTCCGGTGGGCAGCGGCAACGGGTGAGTATTGCACGTGCGATCCTGAAGAACCCACCGATCTTGATCCTTGATGAGGCTACCTCGGCACTGGATACGGAAAGTGAACGGTTGGTGCAGGATGCCTTGGAGCGACTGATGAAGACACGCACGACGATTGCCATCGCCCATCGACTGTCGACCATCAAGAACGCTGATGAGATCTGCGTAGTCCATGAAGGGCGTATCGTAGAGCGTGGTACCCATGACGAACTGATAAATAGGAATGGATATTATCGGAAACTGCATGATATGCAGCAGGTATAAGTGCCTGCCACATGATGGCGGACCATGGCTTGTATTCTTTTTTGATGATGTATAAGGTAGTATATACTTTTTTCTATGCCCTGTCTAAGTTGCCATTCAGGGTTCTCTACGGCATCTCGGATGCCGAGTATCTTATCATGTACTATTTGCTGAGATACCGACGAGGCATCGTGCGCAAGAACCTGATGACATCCTTCCCGGAAAAATCCACACTTGAGATCGTTTCCATAGAAAAGGCTTTCTACCATTGGTTCTGTGATTATTTCTTCGAGACCTTGAAAATGCTGTCTATGAGTAAGGAGGAAATGGCTGGGCATATTGAGTTCCGTCAGGTGGAGGACGTGGAGAAATGCTTTGATGAAGGACAGGACTGTGCTGCCATACTGGGGCATTACTGTAATTGGGAATACCTTTCCGCTACAGGCATCGCCTTCGACCAGCATCCAGATGCGGTGATGGGACTTATTTACCACCCTCTATATAATAAGGTGTTCGACCGGCTCTTCATTGATATGCGACAGAGCATGGGTGGGGTCTGTATACCGAAACAGAAGATCCTCCGGTATTTGGTCAGCTACCGTCAGCAGGACAGGCGGAGCCTCTTTGGATATATCGCCGACCAAGGTCCCAAATGGGAGAATATCCATCTGTGGTTGCCATTCATGCATCATGAGACCCCAGTCTTTACGGGGGCAGAGCGGATCATGAGGAAGATGCATGATGCTGTTTTCTATGTGGACATGGAGCGACCGGAGAGAGGACATTATATCTGTACCTTCCGACTGATCACCCGGGAACCGGAGCAGATGGAGGAGTATGGCATTACCAAGGCATTCTTTAAGATGTTAGAGCAGACGATTCGTCGCGATCCTCGTTATTACCTGTGGAGCCATCATCGCTGGAAACGTACGCACGAGGAGTTTGACAGGCGGTTTCAGGTCGTCAATGGGAAAGTTGTCCCTAAGTCACATGCGGAAAATACGGATTAGTCTCGCGTTCCACTTCATTCATTTCAATTACCCAATCATGACATCGTATGATATTGTTGAATCCAAAATATGAGCATTTGCGTTCGTTCATCGAGTGCATTCCCTCCAAGATGGATACCGAGGGAACCTATATTTATGGGGGGCGCAGGAACCTGATCAAGCTTTTTGTCGCCCCTGATGGCACTCCCCTGAATGTGAAGCGCTTTCATGAGCCTCATTTCCTGAACAGATATATTTATTCTTGGGGATGGAGGATCCCGAAAGGGATGCGTGCTTGGACTTATCCGAAGATCCTCCGGGAGAAAGGTATCGAGACCCCTGAGGAAGTGGCTTACGTGGAGGAGCGCCATCATGGTCTCTTGGGACTGAGCTATTTCATCAGTATCCAGTGCCCTTATCCGCATCGCTTGTATGAGGTGGCATTGAATAAGGATGCTTCTTATGACGATCTGGCAGTGGCCTTGGGCTCCTTTACGGCACAGATGCATGAGCGCGAGGTCATGCACAGGGATTTCTCACCGGGAAATATCTTATGGGACGTGCTCAAGGACGGCTATCATTTCTCCTTGGTGGATATCAACCGGATGTATTTCGGACCGGTCACTATCGAGCAGGGATGTGCCAATTTCGTCCGCCTATGGGGCGACAAGCATTTCTTTACCTTGCTTGCCCAGGCCTATGCCAAGGGTAGGGGAGCCAATGAGGAGGATTGCGTGCGTATGGTATTGAAGGAGCGTGCAAGGTTCTGGAAGAAGTACCTGAGAAATCACGAAGTCGACTTTGCCCCGGATTTATAATGTTTGTCTTTTCTTAATGATAATAAGGCCATGAGAATAGGATATGATGCGAAAAGGATCGTGAAGAACGGAACCGGCTTGGGAAGCTACGGAAGAACGTTGGTCAACGCCTTGTCCGCGCAAGAGGACGGTGACATGGATTTGTGGCTGTATGCCCCAGATTCGGGAAAGGAGAGCTTGCGTGGGCAGGTTGTACTGCGCCCGAATGTCAGGTTCGTATATCCTGAAAGGCCGCTTTCAGGGATCAAGGCAGCATTTTGGCGCAGTAAAGGGATCATCCACGACCTCCAAAGGGATCGGATAGACCTCTTCCATGGGTTGTCTGGGGAACTGCCCTTTGGGATCAGGAAGTCGGGCATCAAGAGCGTGGTGACCATTCATGACCTGATCTTCCTTCGTCATCCTGAGTATTATCATTGGATCGATACCAAGATCTATGCCTGGAAGTTCAGGATGACCTGCAAGGAGGCTGATCGCATTATCGCCATCAGTGAATGCACGAAGAATGATATCTTGCACTACTGCGATTTCCCAGCAGAGAAAATCGATGTGGTCTATCAGAGCTGCGGGACTCGCTTTACGGTGCGTTCCTCTGACATGCAGAAGGCGATGGTCAGGCAGAAGTATGGCCTTCCACAGCGGTACATCCTCAACGTAGGCACCATAGAGCGACGAAAGAATGTTCTCCTTGCGGTGAAGGCGTTGCCGTTATTGCCAGACGACTTGCATCTCGTCATTGTCGGGCGACAGACAGCGTATGTCCAGGACATATTACGGTTTGTGGAAAAGGCAAATCTGACACACAGGGTGCATCTGCTGAGTGGAGTGCCCAATGATGATCTGTATGCAATTTACCAGCAAGCGGATTGCTTTGTCTATCCTTCACGCTATGAAGGCTTTGGCATTCCGATCATCGAGGCGATACAGAGTGGGCTTCCCGTCGTGGGGTGCGTAGGCTCTTGCCTGGAAGAAGCTGGTGGCCCTGACTGCTTATACGTAGATCCCGACCGACCGGAGGAGATGGCAGAAGCTATTCGGCAGATGCTTCCCGGGGCTGCTTTCCGAGAGAAACGGATTTCGATGAGCCGTGAATATGTACGTAGGTTTGAGAATACGGACATTGCCCATCAGATGATAGCGGAATACAAGGCGATCCTCAGGGGATAGGCCGTTACCTGACTTGTTTTGATATAATGGGACAAGTCAGGTAACCGGACTACCTTTTCCTTATAGCATGTATCTACAGTCGACCACGGTCTTGCCGGTCCGTGTGTGGATATCCTTGAATTCCTGCCATGCAGTGGTAATGACCAATACTTGGGCTTCCTTCAGGATCTCCTCATAACTGTCTATATAGTCAATGTCAAAGTCGTACCTGTGTGCGAACTCCTTGTTGGCAACAGGGTCATAGCCGCAGATATGGGTATATCCGGCACGCATCAGTTCCCGGATAATCTTGGCACTCGGTGTATCGCGCACGTCATCACTGCCGGGCTTGAATGACAAGCCGAGGATGCCAATGCGTGTATCCTTGTCTTCCCCCACGGCATGGATAATCCGTTGTGCCATAAAGTAGGGCATCTGGTCGTTGGTCGCAATCACGTTCTTCAGGATCTGCGGGTCAAATCCTGCAGACTTACTGACGGCATAGAGGGCATTGGTATCTTTGGGCAGGCAGTACCCTCCATATCCGCAACCCGGATAGACATAGGAAGCCATAGGGGCACCGCCCCAACGCTTGTCCATGTGGAGGATGCGGAAGGCTTCTGCGACGTCGATGCCCCCGATCTGGTCAGCCACGACGCTCTGTTTTGTATCCGAGGGTCATCGTTGGAGTAGCTGATCAGGGTGGCGAGCAGGGTATTAGACAGATATTTGATAAATTCTCCCGTGTTCAGGGAAACACAGAAGACAGGTACCTTGACACTGGCATAGACCTCACGCAGCATGGCTTCTGACTGCGGGTCACTGACCCCTAAGACAATACGGTCGGCGTGCATGAAATCATCCCAGCAATGTCCCTCCCTGAGGAATTCCGGGTTATTGCCGACGCCAATGGTCTTGCCAACCTGGTAGCCTCGTCCTGTTAAATAAGGGATGACCTTTTGCTGGGTCGTGGAAGGTGGTATCGTACTCTTGACAACCAACACGCGGAAGCGGTCGTCCTGCTTGGCAGCAAGGGTCTGGTCGATGGCACCGAAGAGATAGGTCAAGTCTGCCTGTCCGTCCTTCCCATAAGGTGTGCCGACGCAATAGTAGATACAGTCGCTATCGCGGATTGCGTCATTCAACTGTTCTGGTGAGATAGCGAAGAAACGCTTGTTGAGATGCCTGGTCAAGGCTTCGTCCAATCCTTCTTCCAAGAAAGGGAGCTTGCCCTGCTGGATCCTGGCTAACCTGTCCTTGTCTACCTCTACTCCATAGACAGTATGGCCATATTCCGCAAAGCCTAATGATGTGGTCAGTCCCACAAATCCAAGTCCAAAAACTGTGATTGTCATGTTTTGATATCCTCCTTGATTACCATTTATATTCACCTTCATCACTCTCTTTCAGGAATTGCAAGAACCTGCCTACCCCTTCCTCGACGAGGATGGTGGGCTGGTAGCCTAACAGCGTGCGTGCCTTGTTGATATTGGGGCAGCGGCGTTGGGGATTGTTGGTCAGGTATTCCTTGTCAGGACTGGTGGCATAGGTCACCTTCCCCGTATACCCGAAGATCTCTTTTCCTGCCTTGGCATAGATCTCTGCTAATTGCGAGATGCTGATCTCTGGTTTCTCAATGCCTATATTGAAATAGTCATAAGTACCGTGGAGCATGATCTTCAGATAGCCATTCACGGAATCAGCTATATAGCAGAAGGTGCGGGTGGGAGAGCCATTGGACAGGATCTGGATGTCACGGTTTTCCATGACGGCTAAGGCAAAGTCTGCTGGGACGCGCTTGTCTCCGATCCTCATGCCGGGACCATAGTTGTTGAAGGGGCGGACAACACCCAACGGCATCTTGTATTTCTGCGCGAAAAGCATGCACATGGTCTCCCCAAAGCGTTTCGACTCGTCATAGCAGGAGCGAGGGCCGGTCGCACAGACATTCCCGAAATAGTCCTCAGAGGTGGGAACGTGCGCTGGGTCTGGGTCTCCATATAGCTCACTGGATGAGAAAAACAGGAACCCACGGATCGGCTTCTCCTTATAGAAGTCGAGTAAGGACCTGAGCCCCCAGATATTGGCGTCGAGCGTCTCAATAGGGTATTTGCGATAGAACATCGGGGAGGCAATAGATGCCATGTGGATGATGAAGTCAGCCTGTCCGGCACCTTCTACATCCTCGATCTTGTCCTTGATAATATCGAATTTCTTGATGTCGAAAAGGGGTTTGTCCTTCAACTTTTTGATCCATCCGGGTAGTCCCAACATGAAGTTGTCTAACCCGATCACTTTCTTAATGCCTAATTTCTCTGCCTGGGCATCAAAGAAGTGCATAAAATAATACCCCAGGAAACCACCGCATCCTGTGATCAGGATCGTGGAATCTTTCAGCTTAGCTTGCTCTGCAGGGGTGAGTCCAGCTAACGTATGGTCTAAATCTTTTTGTAAAATACTCATAATATCTTATTCTTTATTCATTTTTTACCTTTTGGCTTTGCCATGTAGAAAGTTTATCCTAACTTTGTGCCAAATTTATGATCTATCATGGCAAAGTATGATATTCGTCCTCTCCAAATGAGGATGCTCAAGGTTTTGGAAGCCTTTGATCAAGTTTGCGCAGAGCACCATATCCGTTATGGTATCTTTGCAGGTTCTCTCATTGGAGCAGTGCGCCACAAGGGATTCATCCCTTGGGATGACGACATGGATGTCCTTGTCCCGCGTCCCGATTATGAGCTGCTGATCCAGCATAGCCGGGAATGGTTGCCCGAGCCTTACGAGTTTGTCTGTGCAGAGAACGATCCGAAGTATCCCTTGCCTTTCGGCAAGCTGCAAGATGCGAGCACTACTTTGATTGAGCGCCGCCATCTCAGCTATTTAGGTGGCATCTATGTTGATGTTTTCCCCTTGGACCCTGTCCCCTCTAACTGGCTTGCCCGTCATCTCCATTATGCGAAGTATGAGTTCTGGAAACAGATGCTCTATTACGTGCACCGTGATCCATACCGCCACGGTCATGGACCCAGCTCTTGGATCCCGCTTTTCGTCCAGAAGCATTTCACGATGGAGGAGATCCAGCGTAAGATCCGTCGGCTTCTCTTGCGATACGACTATGACAGTTGCCAGTATACGGCAGACTATACGGATGGACTAAAGGGCTGGATGCCCAAGTCTGTCAATGGCGTTTATGGTCCGTATCTCTTTGAGGGTGTGACCGTACAAGGCATCAAGGACTATGATCATTACCTGACCCAGATGTATGGCGACTATATGAAGATCCCGGATGGCGATCATCAGCGACAGCATAACTTCGACTATCTTGACCTGACGAAGCCTTACCGCGAATATCAGGAAGAATAGGACAGGGCAATCAATCCTGTCACTTCGCATCTAAGTCGTCACGCCACGGGGCATTTCCTTGCTCCCATAGTGTATTCAGGTAATCACGGTCGCGCACAGTATCCATGCATTGCCAGAATCCCTCGTGCCGGTAAGAGATCAGCTCGCCTTCTTGGGCAAGCCTCTCCAAAGGTTCCCGCTCGAATGTCGTCTGGTCGCCCTCGATATAGTCGAAGACATCAGGCTTCAGGACAAAGAACCCTCCGTTGATCCAACCTTGGTTCACCTGTGGCTTTTCCTTGAAGTCTGTCACGAAGTCCTGGTCGTTGATCTGGATCTCACCAAAGCGTGCCGTGGGATGCACGGCAGTGACGATGGCTTTCTTTCCGCTCTTCTTGAATTTGTCAACCAAAGCGGCGATATTCACGTTGGAGACAGCATCCCCGTAAGTGACCATGAAGTCTTCCTCTCCGATGATATCTTTCAACCGTCTGATTCTGCCTCCAGTGAGGGATGCAGGTCCTGTGTCGACAAGGGTTACTTTCCAGTCGAGCGGCCGCTCGTTGATATACTCAATGTGATTGTTCTTGAGGTCAATGGTGAAATCATTGTTCAAGGCATAATACTGCAAGAAGAAGTTCTTGATCACTTCCCCTTTGTATCCTAAGGCAATGACGAAGTCCTTGTATCCATAATGGGCATAATGATTCATGATATGCCATAAGATAGGCTTCCCTCCGATTTCCACCATAGGCTTAGGAACCAGTTTCGTATATTCTGAGAGGCGGGTTCCGAATCCACCGGCTAATATTACTGTTTTCATGCGTTTCTGTTTGCTTAATTCAATGTCGTTAGCATTCGCTCAGATACCGTTGATGGTATCTGTGATGAGACGGATATTCTCGTCGGTCAGTTCCGGATGCATCGGGATAGAGATGATCTTTGAGAACACGTCTTCTGTTACCGGCAGGGCATAACCGCTCTTAAAATAGGTCAGCGTATGGTTCGGACGATATTGGATTCCATATTGGATGTCTAATTCCTTGAACCTTTCAATCAGTAGTTCCCGTTTCCCATTCAGTACCTTAATTGGGAAGATATGGGGGACGATGCTGTCGTCATAATCCATAGGGATGAGCTCCACATTTGGGTTATCCTTCAGCAACTCTGTATATTTCCGGGCAATGTATCTCCTCTTGGGCGCGAACTCCTTTTCGAACCTGCCTAATTGCACCAGCCCGATGGCTGCAAAGATATTGCTCATGTGATAGCGGTAGCCTTGTGCCACGACATCGAAGTCGTAGGAGCGTTTGCCAGCATACCTTTTCTCCGAGTCCTTCATGACCCCTAACAGGCGGGCATCGCTGATTTTATTGATGATATCAGGGTCGGCGGTAAAGACAGCGCCCCCTTCTCCCGACGTGATGTTCTTAATGCCGTCAAAGCTGAAACATACGACATCTCCGAAAGACCCGATCTTCTTTCCTTTCCAGGAACACCCGAAGGCATGTGCGGCATCTTCTATGAGCCGGAGGTGGTGGTCCTTGGCGAATTTCTGATAGGCTTCGACCATGGTGATGTTGCTGGCATAATATACGGGCAATATAGCCGTCGTCTTCGGCGTGATCCTTTTCTCCGCATCCTTCAGGTCAAGCGTGAGGGTCTTGGGATCGATCTCGCAACTAATAGGCTTGCACCCGGCTCCCGTGATGGCCTGGTAGGTGGACACGAATGTAAAGGACGGCACTAATACCTCATCCCCAGGTTGCGTGACAGCCTGTACTGCAAGATGAAGGGCAGCAGTGCCACTGTTGACGCAAATACAACGATAACCGCCGCCGATGTAGTTCTCTAAGGCCTCTTCAAAGTCATGCACCACGCTACCCATTCCTAAGTAGCCGATATCTTCGATGACATGGGCGACAGCTGCCGACTCTGCCTTGCCAACGACAGATTTTGACAATCTAATCATATTTCTTTTATTCTTAACTATATCAGGTGCAAAAATACAAATTAATCTACAATAAATACTACCCGCGCCGGAATTTTAGACTAATCTTTACCATTATTTTATACCATCAAAGGAATCCTTGCTATTACGGTCTTGATAAGATCGTGGATGTCTGTAAACACTTGCGCACGCTCGATCCTGTTTGTCTTTCATACATTTGCTGCATTTTCAATACGCAAAAGAGGATGATAGATGTTATCGTATAAGGCAATCGAATAATTTTAATTTAACACGCACTCTATAGGGAATAATGCAGGTTAAACTCTACTTGTCAAAAGACCTTTCGTCAGTTTGACAAATCATCTACGGCTGCAGGCACCCCCTTTTTCATACCCTTTACGTCTTACTGAACGATACGATGCACCGCATTTTCATGGCCTCGTTTTCAATACAATATCATGATCAGTATGGTAAACGTGAAGCTATCATGCAAAATTCTCGAGAGAATTTTATCCAAAAGAGGCTGTTTCGTAAAGCAAAAGCATAGGTATTACAATAAATTCTCGAGAGAATTGAACGTAATACGTGCTTTTCTTGTCAACCTTTGACAACCTATTGCATAAAAATCCTGTATGGTTTCGCGGAAAGTTCGTGTAGAAAAGTGTGTGGATCTGCAAAAAGTTCGTGTAGAAAAGCGTGAAATCATGCTTTGAATTCGTGTAGATTTTGTAATTTTGCGCTGTGAATGATAATCATTGGAGACTATGGAGCGTAGCATCATCAAACAACTGAAAGAATGGAAGAACAGCCCATTGCGCAAGCCTCTAATATTGGCTGGGGCAAGACAAGTGGGTAAAACTTATATCCTTAAGGAATTTGGTAAGCGGGAGTATAAGAATGTGGCATATATCAACTGTGACAACAATCCCGAAGTGGCAGGGCTGTTTGCCGAGGACTATGATATGAAGCGGACGATTCTTGTTATCGGTGCCTTGACGGGGCAGCCCATTGTTCCTGGCAAGACCCTGATCATCCTCGACGAGATACAAGAGTTGCCCAAAGGGCTTTCTGCACTGAAATATTTCTGTGAGGATGCCCCCGAATATCATGTAGCCGTGGCTGGTTCCTTGCTTGGAGTGGCTTTGCACAGAGGTGAGTCTGCACCCGTAGGTAAGGCAGACATCATTCGGATGTACCCCATGAGTTTTGAGGAGTTTCTCTTGGCAAAGGGCGAAGAACAGGTCTTTCAAGTCCTTATGTCGAAAGACTGGGCGACTATCTCGTTGCTCCATGAAAAGCTGACGAAACTGCTTCGCGAGTACTATTTCGTTGGTGGCATGCCCGAGGCGGTGACTACATTCCTGAAGACCAATGATGCCAATCAGGTGAGGCGTGTGCAGGACGATATCCTGTATTTATATAGGAGTGACATGTCAAAGCATGTTTCTGCTGACGAGGCGACACGCATCAGTATGGTGTGGCAGTCTATCCCCTCGCAGTTAGCCAAGGAGAACAAGAAATTTGTTTATGGCGCGGTGAGGAAAGGAGCGAGAGCCAAGGATTTTGAGACAGCCATACAATGGTTGGTCGATGCCGGACTTATCTACAAGGTGCCCAGAGTTAGAGAGGTGGGCATGCCCCTGAAATTCTATGAGGATGTCAATGCTTTCAAGATTTTCATGCTTGATGTGGGACTGCTTGGGGCTATCAGCGAGATGGAGCCGGCCTTGATGCTGATGTCGAACACTGCCATGACTGAAAGCAAGGGTGCTTTCACGGAAAACTATGTACTCTGTCAATTGAAGACCTTGTCAGGTATAGCCACCTATTATTATAGCCGGGAGGACTCACGGCTGGAGCTGGACTTCATCGTGCAACACCAAGGTCGCATCATACCCATCGAGGTGAAGGCGGAGGAGAACCTGAGGTCGAAATCGCTGAAGGCTTTTATTGATAAGCATGAGAACCTACATGCCGTCCGTTTTAGCATGTCGCCTTATCGGGAACAGGACTGGCTGACCAACGTCCCTCTTTATGCAGTCAGGGCAATCTGAGACGTCTGACACGATTCCAAGAAGTATCATAAGATATATTGCCAAGTATGTTAAGATACTTGGGCAAGTATGTTAAGATAGATAGGAAAGTATCCTATATATGTTGAATGACATACATATCAAAGGAGAACCAGTGGTCTGATCCTCCTTTGATGACGTACACGACGTAATATGTGCTGAAAAGTTCTATCTTCCTATCCGCGACAGCTAATCATCCCAGATACTCTTGTTCTCGATTTCGTCGGTTTCTTCATCTGGGAATAAGGCACCCTTGCCATTAGCAGGGCCTGTGGCCGGTTCGTCGTTAATAATCGGTATTACTATAGAATCACCAGAACCAGCAAGAATAGTTCCTGCTTCAATCATTCTCACCTTGACACTTGGTTTGATGTACTTTTTCATTTTCTTCTGACATTAGTTATTTGTTGATTACTTTCTTTCCATTTCTTATATATATACCCTTGGGCTGGCCATCAAGTGATGTACCTATGTATCGTCCTTGCAGGTCGTAGTAGCGCACAGTGCCGTCGGCATCGGTAGTTTCGATGGTACTGATGCCTGTAGTCTCACCGTCGAAAGCGATGGAGAGGGCCTTGGCAGAAGAGGATGATGGCGCCGTAATGTAAGCACGGTAAGGTGGAATGATGGCGGAGGGGTTGGCTGTTGTCACCCTGTGCCATAGATTATCGTTCTGCAAGATATAGGCATTATGCGCAGCGGCTGTGGCGTTGTCGATGCTATTCAGCGTTCCGATGAACTTGAAGTTGCCTTCCCCTTGCTCCATATTGTCCGAAGAATTTGCACGAACGTTTGTTGGCTCATTCGCGTCGAGACTTGTGTTGCCTCTTGCTACAAGCATATAAGGCTTGTTTGCTTCGAGCACGTCGCCAGTCGCTTCGACAAAGCGTGCCACTTTACCGTTCATGTCAACATGACTCAGGGTATACGCCTTTGCGGTGGCGGGCAGAGGGAGTGCGTAAGGCAGGCAAACGGTGTAGTTGCCTGTACTGGCAAGCTTGCGGTCGTTTCTCAACTGCTTTGCGGTAAGATCCAGACCGACAGGCATTTCTTTGGAAGTAAGATGGAAGTTCTCGCACGCCCAGCGGCTGTTTTCTTTGTCGTAATACACGTAGTTCTCCTTCGCCTTGTCTGCTTCGTTGTAGAGACTCGGCATTTCGCCGAGCACCTGCGCCCAGTAGCACTGGTTGGTGCGCCCGTTCTGCAACAGTTTGGCCACCTCGCCGCTCTTTAGCTGTCTCTCCGTTACCGGCGTGCCCTGAGCAGTGCCACACGCGTTGAGGTAGTAGCAGTTGTTGAGGGTGGCATTCTTTGCAAAGGTTACTGCCCACCAGTCTATAGCATTGTTGCTGCCGATGTAGAGGCAGTTGTTCAGCGTGCATTGTCCGTTTTGTTCGTAACAGAAACCGCTCATCCCTTTTTGGCCTTCGTAGCTTGTAGCATTGAAAGTTCCCATCACCACACAGTCGGAAATGGTCGTGTTGCCATATTTGTCAATATATTGAACGATTCCCGATGTACTACATGGGCCATTGTTATAACTGCTCGTGATATTCACCTCGCTGATGCAGTTGGAGATGGAGTTGGTCCCAAAGGCCATATTTATTAATCCTGATGACACATAGCTTGTGACAGATATTTGCCCTTTTGTATGTACATTCTTGATGGCCGCATTCTTTATTGCATAGAATGGTGCGTATGCTGAAACGCCATTGACATTCAACGTGATGCTGTGTCCGTTGCCATCAAAGACGCCAGAGTAACTATAATACTGGGAGCCAATCATCGGACTGGTTGCGTCAAGGATGATGTCTGCAGTAAGTCGGGCATTCATAACATTGTTGCCATTTTTCACCTCCTGTGTGAACGCCTTCCAGTCTTCGGCGCTGGCGATGGGATAATAATCCAGGTCGGTGAAGGTGACCGTCACGGTGCGGTCAGCGGTGACCGGTGTGGAGGCAGTGAAGCCATCACCGAAACTGAGTTTATAGTAATTGTCAGGGCTGATGTTTCCGCCTGCCAGCTCCTCTATGGTGGGCAGCGTTACGGTGCCGCCGCTGTTGGCATAGCGTGCCGCCAATTCCTTGTCGCCCTGCTTGAAGGACACCTTATACACCCGCTTCGCCGCGTCGGCGGTGAGCGATGGCTGTACATCTGTGCCGATGCTCATGCCCCACGTGTTGCCGCTCCGGCTGTTTTGCAGCAGCCAGGCCACCTCGCCGCTCTTCAGTTGTGCGGCGGTCACCTGCTTGGCACCCCCTGCATTGCATGGCATGAGGTAGTAGCAGTTGTTGTAGGTCCTGCCCGATATGCTTGCACCC
>CAJLYG010000007.1 GCA_905210845.1 uncultured Prevotella sp. | reverse complement strand
CAGAACCAAAAACTGTAGTGCTACCATTACACCATGGGACAATCTGGGTGCAAAGGTAGTGGATTTTTTATCCACTACCAAATTTTTATGCATTTATTTTATTTGACGGTGATCAAATAATAGTTCTTTTTGCCTCTTTGCACGAGCAAGTACTTGCCGTCAATCAGGTCTTCCGTCGTTACAGGACGGTCGAAAGCCTGTATCTTTTCTTTGTTCAGAGAGACGCCTCCGCCCTGCACGAGTTTCCTCATTTCTCCTTTGCTGTTGAAGATCTTGACGTCATCGCGGGTGAAAAGCTCCACGGCGGCTTGCCCTAACTGGTCTTTGGCAAGGAGATAGTGGGGAACGCCATTGAAGACATCTAACAATGTGGCCTCATCCAGCTTCAGTAAGCTCTCCTTGGTTGCCTTGCCGAACAAGATGTTGCTGGCTTCCTGAGCCATCTGGAGATCTTCAGCGGAGTGGACCATGGTCGTCACTTCTTCTGCCAATCGCTTCTGAAGGATGCGCCGACCGGGATCCTGGCTGTGCTCTTCTACAAGGGCGTCAATGGTTTCCTTGTCCAATGAAGTGAAGATCTTGATATATTTCTCTGCGTCATCGTCGCTTATGTTCAACCAGAACTGGTAGAATGCATAAGGAGTAGTCCGGTTGCGGTCTAGCCAAACATTGCCGCTCTCCGTCTTGCCGAACTTCTTTCCATCCGCTTTCGTGATCAACGGGCATGTCAGGCAGAAGGCCTGTGCTTCCTGACCGAGCGTGCGACGGATCAGTTCCGTGCCGGTAGTCATGTTCCCCCATTGGTCATTGCCGCCCAACTGGAGCTTGACCCCATAGTGCTGATACTGGTATAGGAAATCATAACCTTGGATGAGCTGATAGGTAAACTCCGTGAATGACAGTCCGTCCCGTGCCTCTCCATTGAGGCGCTTTTGCACAGAGTCCTTTGCCATCATATAATTAACGGTGATATGCTTGCCTACTTCCCTGGCGAAATCTAAGAAACTGAAGTCTTTCATCCAGTCGTAGTTATTTACCATCACGGCATTATTGGGTTCGTTCCCCTCGAAATCAAGGAACTTGCTCACCTGCTTCTTGATGCACTCCTGATTGTGATAGAGCGTATCAGCATCGAGCAGGTTGCGCTCCTGGCTCTTGCCTGAAGGGTCGCCGATCATGCCGGTCGCCCCACCAATGAGCAAATATGGCTTATGGCCGCAACGCTGCAGATGGCGAAGCATCATAATTCCGCAGAGATGACCGATGTGCAGAGAATCGGCAGTTGGGTCTGTACCCAGATAAGCTGAAACCATTTCCTTTTGAAGGAGTTCTTCTGTACCTGGCATGATTTGTGCCAGCATACCGCGCCATTTCAGTTCTTCAACAAAGTTTTTTGACATCGAATGATATACTTTATGTAATATAAATATTTTATTGGGGCCCTGTTAGACCAGGAAACTTACGGCACAGGATCATATCCTGAGCCACCCCATGGATTGCATCGTAATATTCTCCAGATAGCAAGGACTAATCCTTTGATGGGACCATGCTTGAGGATAGCCTGTCTTGCGTATTCTGAGCAGGTGGGCGTAAACCGGCACGATGGCGGAGTGTAGGGTGTGATGAATTTCTGATAGAAAATGATCGGCAGGACCATCACCCATGCGATTGCGTGAGAAATACGATGCACTATATTCCGCAGGGTCTTCATAGCCTTTCCTTGATACGGGTCAGCAGTTGGATGACCCTTTTCTCAACCTCATCACTACTATATAGCTTGTCGTCCATCCAGATGAAAGCGATAGCTATCCCTTGATCCGGCTTGTCCTCAAAGCTCTCAAGGAGAATGCCCTTGTGCTTGCGATAAGCTTCCCTGACCTGCCTTTTCACGCGGTTGCGCTTTACAGCCCGTTTGAAGTGCTTCTTAGGGACGCTGATCAAGAGCTGTGCAGAGGGTTGCTTCTCGCTCTTTTCCTTAATCGGCATATATACAGCCCTTAAGGGGAATGCCGACATAGAGCGGCTGTTTCCACTATTGAAGAGCTTCTCAATCAGCAATCTGCTGCATATCCGCTCCTCCTTGCTAAACGTATGAGCTTCGGGTGCGGGCATTGGCAATTATTGGTTCTTTTCGAGATATGCCTTTAAGGCACCCGTCATGGAAGGATATTCCTTGGAAGGAGCCTGTAAGTCCAGACGTAAGCCAGAATCCGTTACCGTCTTTGCCGTCGATGGACCGAAAGTTGCAATTCTGATATCTCCCTGATTGAAACCAGGGAAGTTCTTCGTCAGAGATTTTACGCCGGTAGGACTGAAGAAAATCAGCATGTCATAGTCGAAGTTCTTGATTTCTTCCTCAGTAAAGTCGTTGCTAATGGTACGATACATGACACATTCCGTATGCTGGAGCTTTTTAGAATCAAGGAGATCTTTGACATCATCGTTATGTACATCACTGAGAGGGACCAAATATTTCTCGGTCTTATGCTTCACCATGAGCGGGACAAGGTCGATGATCTTGCCCGTATTGCCGAAGAATACCTTTCGCTTACGGTATTGCACATATTTCTGGATGTACAGGGCGATGGTCTCTGTCACGCAGAAATACTTCAAATCCTCTGGGATCGTGACGCGCAATTCCTTTGCCAATTTGAAGAAATTGTCAATGGCATGCCGGGAAGTGAAGACGATAGCGGTGTAATTGGGGATGCTAATCTTCTGCTGCCGGAATTCTTTTGCGGTAATTCCTTCTACTTTGATGAATGGGCGAAAGACCAACTCCACGCCAAATTCCTTGGCGATATCATAGTATGGAGACTTTTCACTTGCCGGTTTGGGTTGCGAAACCAAAATCTTCTTAATCATCTTGATGTCCTAAAAATTTATTTTCAAATAACTGTTTGTGAGTACCAATAATCCCCACAAGGAGAAAAGTGGTATTATTTCGAGCGCACAAAAGTACAAAATTATTTGCAGAAAATCACCACTTCGCCTGAAAAAGATGATGTAGGACTTATAAAATGATAACAATTTGGATAGGATGACCACAATAATGGAGTATATGACAGCACTTTCCATTGACAAATTGAAATAAGCCAATAGCATCACAAGTGGAAAGAGCGCTACTCCTTCGGCAGAGATCAGAAAGAGAAATGACTGGATCCATTGTCTGTTTTTTTCCTTATCAAAGAAGACCCAGTCGACAAAGGCATAAGCGATGGTCTTCACTAAGAAATACCCCGCGAAGATGCCGGTATAGATTCCTATGATCTGGTATTGGTCGATGGTGAAAGTGTCGCCGACAAAGGTTCGGGTATAACAGAAGAAAACGATGGAGGCAAGCAGGCATGTCTGCAAGATCAGGAAGATCTGGAAGCGTACCTCACCTGATGTTTCTGTCATCGTGGAGTTATCACTCCTGGGTATATAGAAAAAGTTCTTCGCCTGTTTTTCTATGAAACGGCGAGACCTGGAGAATACCAAAGTTGCTAAGATAAAGCATCCTAAGAGGATGGAGGTGATCAGATTGTCTCCTGCAATGGTGTAAGGGACGGGGTCGCCAGCTACCCCTAAGCGCCCTCCTTCAAGCTCAGGATGGAAGAATTTGCTTTTTTGGAAGAAAGATTCCTTGTAATATTGGGGAAGTGTGACATCCCGGTAGCTTTTCCCAATGGGCTGTCCTGGCAAATGTAAGGTGTCAGGACGATTGCTCCAATGGATGGGCGATGGCTTGATGTTCTTTTGTATGGCAGAGTCTTGCTGTTCAGGCGTGGCATCCTTAGGCAACCAGCTAATGACCTCTCGCGGGGTGGGCTGATGGCCTTTGGCTTGATAACCGGTGGAATGTTGCTGGCTTTCAGCAACATTCCCCTCGCTAACTATAGAATCGCTCTGCAGCATTTCGATTATAATCCAAATACTTCCTTAATACGGTCAACCTGATCCAATTTCTCCCATGTGAAGAGTTCTACTTGGACTGTCTTGGTGGGATGATAATGACTGGAGAAGGTCTTCTCTACAATCTCGTTCTTCCTGCCCATGTGGCCGTAGGCTGCCGTTTCCAGATACATTGGCTGGCGGAGCTTCAGTGTACGCTCAATGGCCTTCGGGCGAAGGTCGAACATCTCACTGATCTTCTTGGCGATCTCACCATCCGTCATCTTCACGTGACTGCGCCCATACGTGTTGACATAGATATTGACAGGCTTGGCTACTCCAATGGCATAGCTGACCTGTACTAACATCTCATCAGACACTCCTGCCGCAACCATGTTCTTGGCAATATAACGTGCGGCATAGGCTGCGGAACGGTCTACTTTACTGGAGTCCTTGCCCGAGAAGGCACCTCCTCCATGTGCTCCTTTGCCGCCATAGGTGTCTACGATGATCTTACGACCGGTCAACCCTGTGTCACCATGAGGACCGCCAATGACGAATTTCCCTGTCGGGTTGACGAAATACTTGATGTCATCATGAAACAAGGCGAGCACTTTCGGACCTAATTGCGCCTTTACTCTCGGAATGAGAATATGGATGACATCATCCTTGATCTTTGCTAACATAAGCTTGTCGTCAGGGTTAAACTCATCATGCTGGGTGGAAACGACAATGGTATCTATCCGCTGGGGAACGCCTTCGTCATTATATTCAATGGTCACCTGGCTCTTGGCATCGGGACGGAGATAAGTCATGACCTTCCCTTCCCGGCGGATATCAGCAAGCGTTTTCATGATCAGGTGAGCCAAATCCAGAGAAACCGGCATGTAGTTCTCTGTCTCGTTGGTGGCATAACCAAACATCATGCCTTGGTCGCCGGCTCCTTGGTCTTCGTCAGTGCCGTTGTCTACGCCACGGTTGATGTCTGCACTTTGCTCGTGGATGGCAGTAAGGATCCCGCAGGAGTTACCATCAAACTGATAGTCTGACTTGGTGTAGCCAATCTTGTTGATGGTTTTGCGGGCGATGGTCTGTAAGTCGATGTAGGCTTCAGAGCGTACCTCGCCCATGATAACTACTTGACCAGTTGTTACAAAAGTCTCTATGGCACAACGCGCGTTCTCGTCGTATGCCAAAAACTGGTCTAACAATGCATCACTAATCTGGTCGGCCACCTTATCTGGGTGTCCTTCCGAAACTGATTCTGATGAGAATAAATAGCTCATTTTTCCAATTCTTTTTAAGTGGAAAAACGCCAAGTGACCGTAAAACCTGAGGGGAGATTTTGCAGTTTTAGCATTTTTTTATGTGGTTGCAAGCAGCCAAATTCTTCCACATCGTTAATTATTAATGATAAAATCGGCTGCAAAGGTACGGATTATTTTCTATACTTACAAATTTTTTTCATGAAAAGGTTAAGATAGGAGTCTCCTCTTTCTTTCCCCAGGGGGGTAGGAGCTGTAGAAGAAAGACGAAACAGGAGAGGGTGAAGAGCCTTCTCCTGTTTCGGGATAACTGTTATTTGCTTGCTGGAAGCATGATCACGGAAATGCGGTTGTTGACCTTCAGGAACTCACGCATGAACGATTGGATGGTTTCTGGGGTCTGTGCCTGTATTAATTTTACGTAATCTGTGTGCGTATCAATGCCCAATTGGTCGTAACTGTTGATGACACCTGCCCAATATCCATTGGTCTTCAGTGCCGTGTCATGGTTCTTGACCATCGTTGCCTGAACCTTAGACAGCATGTCTTTGTCGACATTCTTGGCAAGGAGAGGCACTTCGTCTTCCATGATCTTAATGGCAATGTCCTTTTTCTCGGGTTTCATGGGACAATAACCAACGATCATCGCCTGATGGTAACCATCGTCTGCCAAGGTGGCTGATCCCTGTGCTCCGCAGGAGTAGGCTGCACTAGCATCTTCACGGATCTTCTTCAAATAAACCATAGATAGGATCTGTCCTACCATATTCGCCTGAATGCTTCTTTCCAATGTGTAAGGCATCTTGTCATTTGTCCAGATGAAATAAGAGTTAGCCTTTGGAGTTTCCATCTTACGGGTAAAGCGATTCTCGATGACACCTTTTTGGATGAAGTCCAAGCGTTTTCCCTTAACGGCCTTATCCTTGCCCGGGAGAGCAGCCAGATACTGGCAGATCAGTGGACGGATAGAGTCGCTGTTAAAGTTGCCAATGATGGTGAATGTCCAGCCTTGTGCTGTTGCTGTGCGTTCTTTTGCCATCTGGAGGATCCTGTCATAGTCAACCTGTGAAAGCTTGTCGATAGTCATGGGTTCCATTCGTGGACTATGTCCATATAAGGTGGCTGTCAGCGAATCGCTCAAGGCAGTTTCTGGAGCCAGGGAGCGGTTCTTCAACGATACCTTCATCTGATCCATCAGGTTATTAAAGCTCTGTTGATCCTTGTTGATATGGGTAAAGTATAGGTAAGTCATTTGGAGCATGGTCTCGACATCCTTAGGAGTAGAAGATCCGCTAATCCTCATGTCCCTCTCCCCCATGGAGAGGTCAGCGTTGGCGATCTTGCCAGCGAGTGCCTTGGAGAGTTCCGTATTGGAGAAATCACCTAACCCACTTATGCCAATCACGTCATCGAAGACATTTGCGTTGACATAATCCTTGGGGCCGTACAGAGAGCTTCCGCCTTCTCCTTTGCCGGATAGCAAGACTTGGTCTTTCTTAAAGTCAGTCTGTTTCAGCAATACTCTTGCACCATTTGACAAGGTTAAGGTTGTATAGCCAAACTTGTCGTTCTTGACTTCCTTGACAATCTTTCCCGGTGTAGGCATTTGCGTGATCAGGGGCTCGTCCTTGACATTGTCAACATACGCATCGATTTTCTCTGCTCGTGCTTCCTTGATGGCATTCAGCAAGCCTGCCTCTGTCGGATATACATTTCCCTCCTTCTCAGTGTTGAAGTTGATGATCACCATGTTGGAGTCGTTTGCCGGGACGAACTTCTTCATCGCCTCATTGATCGCCTCAATGGGAATCATGGGCACGATCTGTTTCATGGTATTGTAATCAAATTCAATGGGGGAAATGGGTTCATGGTTGAGGAAATTCTCTTTGCACTCATTATAGAATAAGGTGTTTGATCGTTTGTCTCGACCTTCCCACATCTTATCTAAGGAACTCAGATAATTCTCTTGATATCGTTTGTATTCAGTAGGAGTGAATCCAAAGTCCGCAGCGCGTCGTGCCTCTACCATGATGGCCTTCAGGGATGCAGCAGTCTGTTCCATCTCCTTAGGGGCTGCAGCCAGATAGAAGGCATCTTTCGTCTTAGAGAAGATATATTCTCCATCGCCAGCTTGAGCTCCTACATAGGGGCAGTTAGCCTTTTGGGCTTCTTCCGTAAACCGGTCGTTCAGCATGCTCACGGCAGCATCCTTGATGTACTCGTTGATATAATTGACGAGCGTGCCCTTCAGTGAATCTGGGAATATGTCGTGTTTAAAGAAAATCTGGATAGAATTGTTCTTCATCTCTTTGTCCTTGTCGATGATGACAATGGGAGTGGCCGTGTCTGGAACAGGCTCGTCCACGACGGGAAGGGCATTTTGAGGATTGGGGATAGAACCAAAGAGCTTCTTGATCATTTCTTCTGTGTGGTTGACATCGATGTCGCCGACGACAATGATACCTTGGTTGGAAGGATGGTACCATTTCTTGTAATAGTCTCTTAGTTCCTTGGGCTTAAAATGATCGACAACACTCATCAACCCAATCGGATAACGGACGCCGTATTTGCTACCTGGATATAGTTTCGGGAGATTACGCTCAAACATCCGGCTCTGGGCACTGGTGCGCATGCGCCATTCCTCATGGATGACCCCACGCTCCTTTTGGATTTCTTTCTCATCCAATGTCAGTCCTGTAGACCAGTCGCGGAGGATTAATAGACATGAGTCAAGTGAGCTCTGTCGGTTGGTCGGTACGTTATCAATATTGTATACGGTCTGGTCGATGCTGGTATAAGCGTTCAGGTCACGACCGAATTCAACGCCGATGGAGCGTAAGTACTCGATCAGGTTATTTCCCTTAAAATGGTCAGATCCATTGAACGCCATGTGTTCCAGGAAATGGGCAAGACCACGTTGGCTTTCTTCCTCTTGTATGGAACCTACTTTCTGGGCAATGTAGAAATTAGCCCGGTGCTCCGGCCAGTTGTTATGCCGGATGTAATAGGTTAACCCATTGCTGAGCTTTCCTATACGTACTGCTGTATCAGTGGGAATGGCAGGCATCTGCATTTGAGCCTGTACGATCCCTGTTACTGAAAGCAGTAATAGTAAAAATAAATGTCTTAACTTCATATGGTTCTATATTTGGTTTATTGTTAATTACGCCTATCGTTTACAAAGGTATACTTTATTTTCCTATTTCCTAACTTTTTACACATCTTTTTAGTAAAATTTGAGATATAGAATTTAATGTGATTGTATGTTTCTGGGGTGATGTTCCAAGATTTCCTGCCTGAGGTCATCCGTATCAATGTGGGTATATATCTCCGTGGCCCCAATATCCTCATGCCCTAACATGGCTTGGATAGCCCTTAGATCTGCACCTCCTTTCAACAGAGCCGTTGCAAACGAATGCCGTAATGTATGTGGCGAGATGGTCTTGGTGATGCCAGCCTCTTGTGCTTGTCGCTTGATCATGATCAGAATCATTGTCCGCGTCAGGTGGTGTCCTCGTCGGTTTAAGAAGACATAGTCTTCTTCTCCAGCCTTGATCTTCAGGAGATTGCGGTCGAGGAACCAATGATTGATCTCTTGGATGGCCTTTGGCGAGATAGGGACCAGCCTTTCCTTGCTTCCTTTTCCCATTACGCGGATGAATTTCTCATCAAGATATAGGTCGGACAACTTCAGGTTGACCAGCTCGGAAACACGCAATCCACAGGAAAAAAGGATTTCAATAATGGCTTTGTTCCTTTGTCCCTCGGGTTTGGAAAGATCAATACTACCTTCCAACTGATCAACTTCCTCTGTTGATAATACTTCTGGCAGATGCTTTCCCAGTTGAGGAGAAGGCAATAACTCTGTGGGGTCATTCTCCATATATCCATCCAAAATCAAGAAGTGATAGAAATTCCTGATGCCACTGAGGATCCTTGCTTGTGATCGAGCGCCGATGCCTTTTTCTCTCAGGTCTGTGACGAAAAGCTCTAAGTCCTCTAATCGTACATCTGTAGGATGAAGCTCATGTTGATTCAGAAAGGTGAACAAATCTGTGATGTCGTGTTGATAAGCTTCTAAAGTGTTATCAGAGTAATTACATTCCAATTTCAGATAGCGTAGGTAAGCTTTCACAATATTCGTGCTTGATGTTTCGTCCTTCTCCATTTTTTTTGTATATTTGCCGACAAATATACAAAAAAAATCTGAGATGAAGATACAAATTATTAATGGCCCTAATTTAAACCTCTTAGGAGTACGTGAACCAGGCATCTACGGAAAGAGTTCTTTTGATAGCTATTTATCGGAATTGCGTGGCATGTATCCAGATATAGAGATAGCCTATTATCAAAGCAATGTGGAGGGAGAACTGATTAATCAAATGCAGGAGGTCGGTTTTTCTTGTGATGGGATTGTCTTGAATGCAGGTGCTTATACGCATACTAGTATTGCCTTGCAGGATTGCATTCGCTCTCTTGCTTGTCCTGTCGTTGAGGTACATATCTCTAATGTCCACAAGAGAGAGGAGTTCCGTCATCATTCGATGATTAGTTGTGCTTGCTTAGGCGTGATTTGTGGGTTTGGACTTGACAGTTATCGTCTTGCAATAGAAGCTCTTCTCACACATCATCGTCATGACTGAGACTGAGATTTTGGATCAATATATCCTTCAGCATTCAGACCCAGAAGGCGATTATCTTCATCGACTATATCGCGCTACTCATATCCACACCGTTCATGGCAGGATGGCAAGCGGTCATCTGCAAGGAAGGTTCTTGAAAATGCTGGTGCACATGATCCGTCCTAAGAATATCTTAGAAATCGGTACGTTCAGTGGATACAGTGCTATTTGCTTGGCTGAAGGACTGGAGGGCGATGGGAAGGTTTGGACCTTTGAGATTAATGATGAGATGGAGGACTTCACGCGTTCGTGGATTGAAGGGTCGAAGGTCGCAGACAAGATCCATTTTATGATCGGGGATGCGAATCTGGAAGCCCCGAAGTTGGGGATTACTTTTGACATGGCATTCTTGGATGGTGATAAAAGAACTTATGTGGAGTCTTATGAGATGACCATGGGTATCTTACGAAGCGGGGGCTTTATCCTTGCTGACAACACGTTATGGGATGGTCATGTGGTAGATGCGGCATATGACAAGGACAGGCAGACATCAGGTATTGAGCATTTTAATGACTTGATAGCCCATGACCAGCGTGTGGAACGGGTGATCTTGCCCTTAAGGGATGGGCTGACGATTATTCGGAAATTATAGGCTGTCTCCTAATAATCGTCGGCTCAAGTATCTTACTGGGTACCATACAGCTAACCATCCAGCTGCTAATACAGTAATAAAGATAATGAATACATCAGAATAGTGGACGCTTACTGGATATGCATTGACAATGAAGGACCCGTCGCTTCCTCCTAAGCGTACCCATCCATATTGTTGTTGCAACCAACATAATAGCAGTCCTATCAATATTCCGACAATGGCACCGATGGCAGATATCATTCTCCCCTCAAAAAGGAAGATACGGGTGATTTGCTTGTCACTGGCACCTAAATTGCGGAGGGTAACGACATCATCTTTCTTGTCAATGATCAGCATGGACAAAGACCCGATGATATTGAAGCAAGCTACAATCAGAATAAAGGTCAGGAAGATATAGGCAATAAACTTCTCTATCTTCATGATATTGAAGGTATCTTCCTGTTGTTCGAAGCGGTCGAGAACTTTGTATTTCTTTCCAGCAATCTTTCGCATGTCTGCTTTTACCGACTCCAAGTTACTTCCCTGTTTCAGTCGTAGCTCCAAGGAAGATAGCATCCCTTGTTCCCCGAAGAGGTTCCGAGCGAACGCGATGGGGCAGATGATATAGTTCTTGTCGTATTTAGATTGCTTGACGGAGAAGACAACGCCAGGTGAGTCTAAGGAATCAACGACGAATCCCCCTTCTGGATCGGAAATGTCCAATTGTCCTTCCTTTTGGGGCGCATAGATTTTCAGTCCACCTTCCCATTGAGTGCCCGTCCCTAAGTTTTGTGCCAGTTGAATGCCAATGGTTCCATATTGTAGGTTGGCGGCATGAAGGTCGAAGTTTCCATCTCCATAGAGGATGTCATTGATATGGGTCAGCTCCCCGAAATTATCATCGACACCTTTGATGACAACCATTGCCTGTTTGTCTTTATACATAGCAAGGGCATTATCCTCAACACATTCGGTAGCAACGTCAACTTCCGGCATCTTCCTGATCTGTGTAAGTATAGGATCATCTGCTGGAGCTGTCTTTCCATATACAGGTACCACCTTTAGCTGTGGGTCAAACGACGTAAAGAGGGTTGCGACAAGGTCGTGGAAGCCATTGAAAACACTTAATACAATGACCAATGCCATTGTTGCCACGGCCACGCCAATGACAGAGATGATGCTGATCACATTAATTGCAGACGTACTCTTCTTGGAAAAGAGATAACGGCGGGCAATATAAAAGGGGAAGTTCATTATTTCTTCAGAAGTTCGTCGATATGTTCTATGTAGTCTAAAGAGTCGTCAATGAAGAATCGTAATTCCGGTATGATTCGCAATTGATTGTGCACTTTCTTGCCGAGTTCGTATCGGATGGTCTTCTCGTTGGCTGTGATATTTTTAATGAGTTCGTCACCTTTCTCTGAGGGGAAAATGCTCAAGTATGCTGTGCAGATGCTCAGGTCGGGAGAGATACGACACCGGGTAACGCTGACGATAACTCCATGTGTCATCCTCGTCTGCGACTGAAAGATCATGCTTAGTTCTTTCTGTAGCAATCGTGCTATTCTGTTTTGTCTCGTTTCTTGCATATTAGCCTAAATCAATATGTTTAGCATTTATTTTTTCATGAAGGAAGATCTGCGCAGTGTCTGCAAACTTGTCTTCGCTCTCTGTGGTGAAGAACTGGCAAGTGCCACCTTTCGTGATCTGCTGTTCTAAGTCGCCATGGCGCTCGAGATAATTCTTGAGGCTATCTGCAACATATTTGCCTTGCGCGATGATCCTAATACCTTTTGGCGTATTCCTAACGATGGGGTTCATTAACAGGGGATAATGGGTACATCCTAAGATGAGGGCATCGATCTTTGGGTCTTTCCTCAACAATTGGTCAATCCTTTTCTTTACGAAATAGTCTGCTCCCGGACTGTCTGATTCGTTCGCCTCAACGATAGCAGCCCATAAAGGACAGGCAATGCCAGAAAGCTTGATGTCAGGAAAGAATTTGGCGATCTCTAAATCATAGCTTTGGCTTTTGATGGTCCCTGGTGTAGCCAATAATCCTACGTGTCTACTTTCTGTTAGGGTCCCTATGATTTCTGCGGTTGGGCGGATGATGCCTAACACTCTCCTGGTTGCATCCCATTCCGGTAAATCACGTTGTTGTATGCTTCTAAGAGCCTTTGCAGAAGCAGTATTACAGCCGATGATAACAAGATGGCACCCCAAGGTAAAGAGCTTTAACACAGCCTCTCTCGTGAATTGGTAGACGACTTCGAATGATCTTGATCCATAGGGAGCACGGGCATTGTCACCTAAATACATATAGTCATACTGAGGGAGAAGTTGGCGAATTCCATGTAAGATGGTTAACCCACCATATCCGGAATCAAAGATCCCAATAGGTCCCGGTTGTTTTGGAAAAATATTCATCATTTACCTCTATTTCAAAGCATCCTTTACAATCATGTTGATATCTTCGCCCATGGTCGGGTCTATATAAGGCACAGTATCATTATCGGTATTCAGAATAAAAGCATATCCGCGACTCCTCCCGATCTTTTGTAGTGCTGCCGATAGTTTCTGCCGCAGAGGTGCGTAAGCATCATGCTCAGCTTGCTTGAGAAGACGCTTGGCTTCTTCCTTAAAGGCAATGTTCTTCTCCATCAATTCTGTCAATTCCGCCTGTCGCTTGTCCCGGATGGATGGGGCGAAATCTCTTTGCCCTTCAAGGAATTCTTCATACTTTTTGTTGAACTCATCTTCTGATCTTTTCGTTTCCGCGTCGTATTTACTTCTCAGATCACTCAGATTCTGCTGTGCAATGGCATAATCCGGCATTGCTTTCAATGCCTCTTGATAACTGAAGTAACCAAACTTGATCTGTTGCCCATTAGCTATGAATGGCAATGCGAGTAATAATAGGGACAGTAGTATCTTCTTCATCTTATTATACCTTTATGCTATCAGAAAATAAGGGCGGACATGAAGCCCGCCCTTTATCAATTATAAAATTATTTTGTCTTGTTGAGCTGAGCCTTCACATCAGCGGTTACGTCCTTGCTAAGGGTGTCGCTGATATAAGGGATACCCATGCTGGTATCCATGATGTAGACATAGCCTCCAGTCTTGCCTACCTCCTTGATGGCATTCACCAACTTGGTCATGATAGGCTGCATCTTCTCTTGTTGTGATTTCTGGAGTGCCTGTTGGTTGTCCTGATAGGTCTGTTGGATCTTCTGGTACATCTGCTGCAAGCTCTGCTCTGTCTCTTTCTGCTTGGTGGCATTCATCGTGCTCTTGGTCTTGTCGTATTCTTCACTTTTGCGCTGGAGTTCATCCTGCATGGATTTCAAGTCAGCCTCGTACTGCTTGGCAGTAGCCTGCAGCTCACCACTTGCCTTGATATACTCAGGCATACCAGACATTACTTCCTGCGCATTCAGGTGTCCGAACTTCTGTGCAAACATCGACAGAGGAGCGAACAACATCAACATTAAAATAAGTTTTTTCATTTCTTTCTTTATCATTTAATTATTTGTTATTGTCTATAGGTCCTGCCAGTTCCCCCAATTGATGAGGACGGTGCAAATATACAACTTTTAGTTTGAATAACCTAACTTCTGGAGAACTTCGTTGCTAATATCTATCTTTGGGGATCCAAAAATGATACCACTGTCCGATGCACGGTCAAGGACGAGGGAGTACCCACGGAGTTCTGAGATTTCTTTTACAGCATTGTAAACCTCTTCCTGTATGGGTCCCATGAGGCTTTCACGTTTCTTATAGAGTTCTCCTTCTGGGCCGAAGTATTTTTTCTTCAGTTCGCTGGCAGCCTTCTCTTTTGCCATGATGGCATCCTGCTTGGCTTGTTTTTGCTCTTTGGACAAGAACACAACCTCATTCTGATAGTTCTTGTACATTGTGCTGGCTTCTGTGTTTAAAGCCTCAACCTCTGCCTGCCATTTCTTGGAAGTCTGGTTTAACTGTTCATTGGCGCGCTCGTATGCAGGGATATTCTTCAGGATGTATTCCATGTCAATCAATGCAAACTTCTGCGCATTCGCTGTCATTGCGAATATGGACACCAGGCAAATCAATATGATCTTTTTCATCTTGTACTCCTTTCTTAAGATTACTGTTTATATTGTTGTACTTGTTTAGAATTCCTGACCGAGTACGAAGTGGAACTGGCTGCCACCCTTGCCTGTGGAAACCTTGTCAAATCCATATGCCCAGTCGATACCCATTAAACCAACCATTGGCAGATAGATTCGAACGCCGACACCGGCAGACCGCTTCATGTCAAATGGGTTGAATTTCTTGGTCTCAGTCCATGCATTACCACCTTCCAGGAAGGTTAGACCGTAAATAGTCGTGTTTCCGAGCAAGAACGGATAACGCAGCTCCAGTGAGAACCGGTCGTAGGCATACCCTTCCTGCCCATATGGTGTCAAGGAACCATTCTCATATCCACGGAGCCCAATGGTCTCTTCTGCATAACTTGTGGAGTATCCACTCATACCATCACCACCCATGTAATAGGTTTCGAAGGGGCTCTTCTTGTATTTGTTGTATGATCCTAACAAACCTAATTCAACACGAGTCATCAGCACGAAGCACTTTGCTGCGCCAGACAGGGCAGTGTAGGTCTTAGCCTTGAACTTCCATTTGTGATACTCAACCCAGCGGTATTTTTCCTGTTGCTCTTCCTGATAGGTTGAAGAGTAGTAGTTGGTCGCGAGGTTCTTGTAGTCCTTGCCATCCCACTTTGACCATGGCGGGGTGAGGGTCACAGAAGCTGTGAACTCGGAGCCACGGCGTGGATAGAGTTGGTTATCCGTTGAGGTTCGGTTCAAGGATATTGTCATATTCAAGTTGTTGGAGTTTCCGTTCGTCATCAGGAAGTAGCTCCAGTTCTTTAACATGTATCGCTGATAAGCAAGTTCCAAGGACAAGGTGAAGTAATCGTCTGGCCAGCGCAAGCGCTTACCCCATCCGAGGGATACTCCCAACAACTTTACATACTTATCAGGATCGTAATAGTTCTCATAATTGTTATAGTAGTTATATGAGTTGTAGCCATAATAATAGTTATAATAGCTGTTCTGCCATGCACTATTGTAGTATGTGCTGGAGACATCAGTCTGCTTGCTGAAGTATGCGCCTACAGAGAACTGGATAGGGCGTTTGCCTCCGAACCAGTTGGTAGAGTAGCTTACATTATATGACTGATAGTAAGTACCATTGGTCTGAGCTCCGATGGAGAGTACCTCACCATCGCCAATAGGCATGATGCCACGGTGTTCCTTGTTCTTATTGAACAGGTTTGCCATGGAGAAGTTGTTCAATTTCAGTCCAATACGTCCAATGACACCAGTTTGTCCCCAACCCAAGGAGAACTCGATTTGGTCATTTGACTTTTGTACCAAGTTCCAGTTGATGTCTACAGTTCCATCCTCCGGATTAGGCTTCACGTCAGGGTTTACTTTTTCTGGGTCGAAATGTCCCATAGAGGCCAGCTCTCGAACGGAACGCTGAAGAGCCTCTTTCGAGAACAAGTCTCCTGGTTTTGTACGGAGCTCACGGCGGATGACATTCTCATACAATCTATCATTGCCATTGATACGTACGTGGTTCAGGTGTGCCTGCTGGTTTTCTGTGATACGCATCTCCAGGTCTATGGAGTCACCAACGATATTCACTTCTGTAGGATCCAGGTTATAGAACAAATATCCGTTGTTCCAATACAGGTTGCCCACTGCGTCTTCATCTTCGCTCAGGCGTTTGTGCAAGAGTTTTTGGTTGTATACATCACCTTTGTGCATGCCTAAGATGGCACTCAGGCGTTCTGTGGGATAGACAGTGTTGCCTACCCATGCTATATTCCGAATATAGTATTTCTTCCCTTCGTTTACCTTTATATAGATGTTTACATGCTTGGCATCGTAATTCCATACACTATCTTCCAAGATCTCTGCATCACGGAAGCCATATTCATTATATTTGTCGATCAAATTCTGCTTGTCCTTCTTCCAACGGTCTGGCGTATATTTCTTTGCCTTGAGGAAAGTAGAGAGCTTGTTCGCCTCATGTGTCTTGGTAAATGCGCCTTTCTTCAGGAATCCACCCTTTATCTTCGATGTCTTTAGCTGGGAGTTGCCTTCAATAATGATCTGATGAATCTTCATCTTTTCTTTCTTGTCTACCACAACATCCAGAATGACAGAATTCTTATTGGCTACATCATCGCGTTGGTTGATATCAATTTCGGCATTTTTAAACCCTTTGTCGTCAAAATATTTTTTTGCAAGGATCTTGACACGGTCGATCACATTGGGCGTCAAGCTCATGCCCTTTAGCAAGCCCAACTTGTTCTCCATATCTTCACGCTCAGATTTCTTCAATCCAAGGTAGTTGATCGTGGTCACTCGGGGACGTACTCTCAGGGATATATGCAGATAAGCCTTATCATGGATGATGGAGTCGACAGAGATGGCGACATTAGAGAAGAGTCCGTGACGCCAATAGCGTTTGACGGCATCTGTGATCTCATTGCCAGGGATCTCTATTTTCTGCCCGACTGATAAACCGGAGATACCTGTCAGGACATAATCCTCGTACCCTTCTACACCAGATACGTTGATACCTCCAATCGTAACCGTACGAGGAGTTCCTGCGTAGGAAATCTCAGGATAGTCTATCTTATCTTGAGCCTCACTCTGTAAGCTGATGCTTAACAGGATAGTCAATAGAATCAATACCTTTCTAATATTATTCATATTCTTATGTTTGTTCGACTCCATAGGTTGGAGTTTATTTCTGATTTTCTATTTGTGCTTCTGTCTTGCCAAATCTGCGCTGGCGTCCCTGATAGTCGATGATGGCTTTTTGCAAGTCCTCTTCATTGAAGTCTGGCCAATAGGTGTCGCAGAAGTATAGCTCTGTATATGCAATCTGCCAAAGCAGATAATTGGATATCCTTTTTTCTCCTCCTGTTCGGATCAGCAGGTCTGGGTCTGGCATGAAAGAGGTCTCTAGATGCTTGGAGAAGTTCTCCTCCGTCAATTGTCCTTCTAGTTCCTCTACCTTGATGGGATCGCTGATAGCTCCATTTGTGCAGGCTTCCCAAACTGTTTCCTGCATTGCTTTGATGATTTCCCAGCGGGAGGAGTAGCTCAGTGCCACGACCATTGTCATGGCCTCGTTCTTTGCAGTATGCTCTATGGTCTCCCATAATTTGTTCTGCACCTCTTGCGGTAAACGCTTGGTATCTCCAATCACTTGGAACTTGACATGGTGCTTCATGAAGATCTCGTCTTCTAAGGATGTAAGGACTAATCCCATTAAGGCGGAGATCTCATCTGCTGGCCGATTCCAGTTCTCTGTGGAGAACGTGTAGAGCGTGAGATATTTCACTCCCAGTCGTACGCACTCTGCCGTGATCCTCCTTACCGTATCGACGCCAGCCTGATGCCCGTATGTGCGCGGCTTTCCTTGGCGTGCTGCCCATCGCCCATTACCATCCATGATAATGGCGATGTGTCGTGGTATACGGTTCATGTCTAATTCTGCTGTCATTAGTAATCCTTGTTACATGTTCTACATTTAGGCGAGAAATTGTAGGTGAGGGTTACCTGAAAGGCACTGTAGCAGTCGGTATTCTTGAACAGTCCACTGCTTTGAATGCCATAGGGATCTTCCACGCCATCCAACTTGTCACTAAAGGAAAAGTGGATGCCCCATTCCAAGCCTATATTGACTCTTTCTGCAACTTTATATTTTAAGCCCACGCCCAAGGGTATATTTGCCGTAAAGGCATGCTCGTTGTCGCCCTTGACATAGGTCGCCCCAACGCCTCCGAAGATGAAAGGGGTAAGGGGCTTGGCTCCTCTGTAATCATGGCCTGTCCCATAAGGCCAGAAATTATATTCATAGGTCAGGCTCACATCCACGAGGCTCCTGTCAAACTCGTATGGCAGTTCCTGATATTGTGGATAGTAAGTACGGACATCTGCTGACGAGCCTTTCAACTTCCCGTAATTAGCAGACAGGCGGATCGCCATATAAGGATTGATCACCCGTCTGGCAATGAGGGATCCTATGGGCTGCATGTCCTTGAGGATGTTTCCATTGAAATCTCCCTCGTAGCTCACGACTCCAATACCCGCTCCTATCTCCATCCTATACTCTAAGTCGTCCTGCGCATTCATCTGGACTGCGGTGAGGAAGAGTACAATGAATGATAGGACCCTGTTCATTACTTTCTTGTTTAAAACGTACCAGCCGCGTATTTATTCTGTAAACTCGGTCTGTTCTTTGCGCCATCCCAAATTGGTAAGGCGTCCTTTCCAAACCTGTCCACTTTGTCCACAGAACAGCCAGATATATTGGTCGCTGTCCACTGTCATGGCAAAGGAAGATGAACTGGCAGAGAATCCATCTGGAACGGTGATCTCTATGGAGTCGTTCCCATCTTTGTGCCAAGTGATTCCGCCATCATGGCTCATATAGAAATGAGCATAACCCTTGGTTACATTCGCACCGATCCCATCACCTCCGAAGGCAATGATATCTCCAGCATATCCATTGATATGGATGTTTCGGAGTCGCGGAGCCATATACAGGTTGTTGGACGATATAGAGAAGTAAGTCCATTTCTGGTTTTCTGAGAGCGTTCCGTTCTCTTCAATCTTTCCCCAGATCTGTGCAACAGAGTCTGTGGCATAACTGTTCTCACTGCGATTGCCCATGATTAGTAAGCGATTGGTCTCTTTGTTGGTGGCCAATGGGGCACAGTAGAAGTTGAGGTCCTGTGTCGGTAACAGGGAAGGATCATCATCCAGTTCCTCGTTGTTCCAAGTCGCACCGTCATCCGTGGAAGATACAATTCCATTATTGGTTAAGGCATAGATCTTCGAAGTACTTGCGCCTAACAAATGCTTGACATTCGTAGATGCGATCGCTGACCATGTGGAGGCATCTGCAGATTTGTAAATGACTCCATTGTCCAATGTGTAGAGATAACCTTCCTTTGCGAAAGTCTCTTTGTAAGCATCTTGCGTAAGGGTTATGTTCGGAGTGCGGACGGTCCAAGTTCTGCCATCTGACATTCCTGTGGAATAGATAACGGTAGAAGATCCATTGGAACCGAAAACATAAAGTGTATTGTTGCAGTTGATTGCTCTCATTCCTCTCAAGGCTGCAATCTTACTATTGCTGGGCAATGACTGCCAAATGAAACTGTCTGCAGGCTCTTTGTGTACATTGACTTGGATCGTATAGTCGCGGTGATATAATCCCGATTGGCTATAGACAGACACCTTCATGGGGTTGGTAAAATCAAGGGAGTCAGAGCTGGAGTAATAGGCAAGGCTATCCTTGCCGTCAGTAGCCTTCAATGTCAAGATGATCGCACCAGAATTCTTGCTTCCAATCGTGCAGATCACCTTAGAGGCATCGATGCCGTATGGAAGGGAGTCCTGGTTGTATATCAGGCGGTTAGTCTGGTCGATGTTGAACTTGTATCCACTGCAATCCAAGGTAGTGGAGTACGTGCTGTCAACACCTGTAGACGCCTTTGTATAAACTGTCTCATTCAAGGTCCCCAATGAGAAGCTGGTAATGGCTGTATCCTCATTATAGGTGATTTCTTCGTCATTACTACTCAAGCAAGAGGACATTAAAATGATAGCTGAAAACAGCATGATCAAAGGTAAAAACTTCCTTTTCATTACAATATATTCATTATTTCATAGCAAAGGGAGCACACTGTCAGCATAGATCAATCGTCATCAATAATCCTTTAGGATAACAACTCTTTTTACTCTTCTGCTTCTTTGTGGCAATTCTTCGCAAGTTTTTGGTTGCAAAGTTAATCAGAATTCCCCAAAATGCGTTCTTTTTTAATACTTTATTAGGTAAAATATTGATGAAGAGAGTGTTTTTTAAGTTTGTTTTAGACAAAGAGATGGCATTTCGCAGATAAATCTACGTGGCAAGGAAAAATGCAGACATAAAAAAAGGACGACACGAATCACTCGCGCCGGCCTCTTGAAAGAATAATGTTAACGGATGTTGGTGTGGACCAAAGCAATAATACTTAGAATAGTCATGAATGTGACTCCAGCCAACATCACGATTGTTTCAAAATCTAATAACATAATCTTTACCTTAAAAATCTATCAAACTACTAACCTAATGAAAACTTATTAAAAATGTACGTATTCTCTCGAACACGATGCAAATATACGCATTGTGCCCGGGAACAGCAATCATTTTCTTGATTTTTATAAGAAAATGCCCGTTTATTTGATATAAATCAAAAAAGCACTGCCGAATGGAATCGACAGTGCCTTATAATCATGTAGATGTGAACCTTTGGTTTAGAGTTTTGGACCTGCAGCAACCAATGCCTTGCCAGCCTCATTTCCTTCGTATTTCTTGAAGTTCTTGATGAAGCGACCTGCGAGGTCTTCTGCCTTCTTTGTCCACTCTTCTGCATTAGCGTAAGTGTCACGTGGATCCAGGATATGTGAATCTACGCCTTCAAGCTGTGTAGGAACAGTGAAGTTGAAGTAAGGGATAACCTTTGTTGGAGCCTTGTCAATAGAGTGATCAAGGATAGCATCGATGATGCCACGGGTATCACGGATGGAAATACGCTTGCCTGTTCCGTTCCAGCCTGTGTTCACCAAGTAAGCTTTAGCACCACTCTTCTGCATGTGCTTTACTAACTCTTCTGCATATTTTGTTGGATGCAGTTCGAGGAATGCCTGGCCAAAGCAAGCTGAGAAGGTTGGGGTCGGCTCTGTGATGCCACGCTCTGTACCTGCTAATTTTGCGGTGAAGCCAGAGAGGAAGTAATATTTAGTCTGCTCAGGATCCAGGATAGATACAGGAGGCAGCACTCCAAATGCATCTGCGCTCAGGAAGATTACCTGTTTTGCAGCTGGTCCCTGAGACTCAGGACGCTGGATGTTCTTGATGTGATAGATAGGATAAGATACACGTGTGTTCTCGGTAACGCTCTTGTCTGCGAAGTCAATCTTGCCATTCGCATCAACGGTTACGTTCTCTAACAGTGCGTCACGTGTGATAGCGCCATAGATATCCGGCTCTGCTTCCTTGTCCAGGTTGATTACCTTTGCATAGCAACCGCCTTCGAGGTTGAATACGCCCTTGTCGTCCCATCCGTGCTCGTCATCACCGATCAGCCTACGCTTTGGATCTGTTGACAAAGTGGTCTTACCTGTACCGGACAGACCGAAGAAGATGGCAGTGTTCTCACCCTGCATATCGGTGTTGGCAGAGCAGTGCATGGAAGCAATGCCCTTCAATGGCAAGAAGTAGTTCATCATAGAGAACATACCCTTCTTCATCTCGCCTCCGTACCATGTGTTGATGATAACCTGTTCCTTGGAAGTTACGTTGAATACAACGGCTGTTTCGCTATGTAGACCCAGCTCCTTGTAATTTTCAACTTTAGCCTTGGAAGCATTGTAAACGATGAAGTCTGGTTCCTGTTCAAAGTCAGCTTCTGTCTTTGGACGGATGAACATGTTGGTAACGAAATGAGCCTGCCAAGCAACCTCCATAATGAAACGAACCTTCATGCGAGTATCGCGGTGTGTGCCGCAATATCCGTCTACTACATACAACTTCTTATTGGAGAGCTCTTTCTTTGCGATTTCCTTAACGGCTGCCCATGTCTCTTTAGAAGCACGATGGTTGTCGTTATGATATTCCTCGGAATCCCACCAGATGGTATCGTGAGAAGTTTCATCGTCAACGATGAACTTGTCCTTAGGAGAACGACCGGTGTAGATACCTGTCATTACATTGATGGCACCGAGCTCAGTCTCCTGACCCTTGTCATAACCTGTAAGACCTTCTTTTGTCTCCTCATTGAAGAGAACTTCGTAAGAAGGATTGTAAAGAACCTCGGCTGTACCCGTCTGGATGCCGTAAGTTGCTAAAACTGACTTATCAAACTTTGCCATTTTAAAATGTATTTAAGTGTGAATAATTATCTTGATATACTTGCTAAAAAGCATCTTTTTAAATCGTCCGCAAAGTTAATCATTTTGTGTTGGATAGCCAACTTTAAGCCCATAAAATTCAAATACTCTAAATCTTTTTAGGTTAAAGAAATTAAAAAAGATATGCTCTTTGATGCATTTGTAATTTGCAGTTGGCAAAAATAGCGGGATTTTTTATACTTTTGCAGCCAAATTATAACTAAGTAATCATGAATTTAATAAATTTCTCTGACCAGAATTCTATTATCAATCAATATCTTGCTGAAATTCGAGATGTTAATTACCAGCAAAACCGACTGCTTTTCCGTAATAACATTACCCGTATAGGGGAGTTGGAAGCGTATGAGATCTCCAAGACCCTTCACTATGCGGAAAAGAAGGTACAGACTCCTTTGGGTATCGCAAAAGTGAACTTACCCACGGACGATATTGTCCTGGCTACGATTTTCCGTGCTGGATTGCCTTTGCATGCGGGCTTCCTGAATGTCTTCGATCACGCAGGGAATGCTTTTGTCAGTGCTTATCGCGAGTATGTAGATGAAGCTCATACGAAGGTTGGCATTCACGTGGAATACCTTGCTACGCCGGGGTTGGACGGGAAAACGTTGATCCTGGTGGATCCAATGCTTGCAACGGGCGGTTCTATGGATCTCGCTTATAAGGCTTTCCGGGAGAATGGTACGCCAGACAAAATCCATGTGGCTTGCGTGATAGCTACGCCTGAGGGGATACGGAATGTACAATCCATCTTCCCGGAGGATAAGACTACTATTTGGTGCGCTGCTGTCGATCCTGGGATGAATGAGCATAAATATATTGTCCCTGGTTTTGGGGATGCTGGCGACTTGTGTTATGGGGACAAGCTTTGATGTCTTTGCCTCGTGGCCTCCTTCCTCCTGATGGGATGGATAGAGTGGCAAAAGATGAAAAAAGCGCAAGAGCTTCTGCCCTTACGCTTAAATGTCCTATCCAGATAGGTCGGGATCTTATTCCTTTACTTCCCAGATATCGTTGGTCTCTAATAATTCCATGAAGTTGTGATAAGGCTTCTTGGCTTTTACTTCCTCGATTTGTGCGTTTACCGCCTCATCGTAGGTGGGAGCCTCCACATCTCGTATGATACCCAGGGCTACGGGGAACCCATGCTCGTTGTCCATCATGGCAAGTTTTAGTTGCAAGGTGTCATCTTCGCAATGGGCATCATGGACCAAGATGTCTTTCTCCGTGATGCCATTCTCGCCAATCTTGACGACCTTTAGTCCGAAACCTTCCTGTACCAGTCCGTATTCATTGTTCTCACCGAAGACCAAAGGCTTGCCATGCTCAACATAGATAGCATTCTTAGAGCGTCCTTCTTTGCTATAAATGGGGTCGTAGGCTCCATTGTTGAAAATTACGCAATTCTGCAAAATCTCACATACGGCAGCTCCTTTATGGGCATTGGCAGCTTTTAAGATCCTCACGGTTTCATTACCGTCGTTGGCTACTGACCGTGCAAAGAACCTACCGCGGGCTCCAAAGCAGAGCTCAGCTGGACGGAAAGGATCTTCTACAGTACCATAAGGCGATGATTTGCTGACGAAGCCGCGGGGAGAAGTTGGACTGTATTGTCCCTTTGTTAGTCCGTAGATGCGGTTGTTCAGCAGGATCATGTTCAAGTTGATATTGCGGCGCATGGCATGGATAAAGTGGTTCCCGCCGATCGCCAGTCCATCTCCATCCCCACTAATCTGCCAAATGGTGAGATCAGGATTGACGATCTTTGCACCTGTGGCGATTGCTGCTGCACGTCCATGGATGGTCTGCATGGCGTAGGTATTTACATAATAAGGCAGACGACTTGAACAGCCGATGCCAGAAATGACGGCAGTCTCATAGGGCGGAACCCCTATCTCTGCCATGGCTTTATGCAATGATGCGAGGAAGAAATGGTCTCCGCATCCAGGACACCAGCGTGGCTGTCCTTTTTTATAGTCTTTTGCTGTATATTCAGTCATGATTTTTCCTCCATTAATAACTATAAGACTCTTGAATCAAAAGTGCCTCCTGGGGTCGGCTGGTCATCAGAGATGATAACGCGTTCGAATTCCTTGACTAGTTCACTAACGACGAAAGGCTGGCCTTTCACTTGATTGTACTGATAGGGAATGAATCCATTGATACGGATGCGGAGCAATGCTGCCAGTTGCCCGAGGTTTTGCTCAGCTACCACTACTTTTTTGTAGCGTAATAGAGTCTCGGCCGTGTTCTTAGGCAACGGATTGATGTACTTAAACTGCGCCAAAGCAACCTTATGACCTTTCTTCTGTAACTCCTTCATAGCAGAATATAGATGACCGTAGGTACTTCCAAAGCCAACGATCAGCAGATCGGCATCGTCTTTGTCGCCTTGGACTTCAAGGTCAGGAAGCTGGATGTTTGCTACCTTCTCCCAACGTAGATGATCCATTTTATCATGGTTCTCTGGTTCTGTTGAGATGGCTCCTGTTTGTCCGTCTTTTTCCAATCCTCCAAGGATATGAGTATAACCCGGCGTCCCGGGGATTGCCCAATAGCGAACCTTGGTCTTGTTATCCCTCAGGTAAGGCGTGTAGGAGTATTTCTGTTTTGGCGTAGCGTAATGGGGATGAATCTCAGGAAGGTCGTCTATGTTAGGGAGCTTCCATGCCGCAGATCCATTGGCGATGAATGCATCAGTAAGCAGGACGACAGGGGTGAGATGTTCCAAGGCGATCTTGGCTGCCTGATAGGCAGCATCGAAGCAATCGGTAGGGCTGAGGGCGGCAATGACCGGCATGGGTGATTCCCCATTGCGACCATAGAGCACTTGCAGTAGGTCGGTCTGCTCACTCTTCGTGGGGAGACCTGTGGACGGTCCTCCGCGCTGTACGTCGATGACCACTAATGGAAGCTCATCAATGACGGCAAGGTTCAGTGCCTCGGATTTCAAGCAGATCCCTGGTCCTGATGTTGAGGTGGCGGCAAGCGCGCCTGCAAAAGAGGCACCAATAGCACTGGCACATGCAGAAATCTCGTCCTCACACTGGACCGTGATAACCCCTAATGATTTATGTTTAGACAGCTCATGCAGAATGTCTGTTGCCGGAGTAATAGGGTAGGATCCCAGATATAGTTTCAGCCCGGCTCTTTCTGCGGCAGCAATCAACCCGTATGCTGTGGCCTTGTTGCCCGTGATGTCCATGTATCTCCCGGGTTCTTTATGCGTTGACTCAATACGATAGGTGGCTGGGACGGATGCATGGACATTGTGTCCATAGTTGTATCCAGCATTCACGACCTTGATATTGTTCTCGGCAATAGCTGGCTTCTTGGCAAATTTCTCATGCAAGAAGTTCTCAACCAGTGATAGGTCACGGTTGAACAACCAGCATACTAAGCCTAAGGCAAACATGTTCCTGCATTTCAGCACAGCCTTGTTGTCCATGCCACTGTCTGCAAGGCAGTCTTTGACCATCTTAGTGATGGGGCAAGCGACAACCCTGTCTTGATCAATGTTCAGTTCTGCAAGATAGTCATCTGTCTTGAACTCCGCCTTTTTCAGGTCGTTCGGGCCGAAGCTGTCGGTGTCGATGATGATAGTTGCCTGTGGCTTTGCAAACTTGTACTGTGTTTTCAGCGCAGCGGCATTCATGGCAACGAGTACGTCGCATTTGTCACCTGGCGTGTAAACCTTGCCAGCACCAATATGAACTTGGAATCCAGAGACTCCTGTCAGTGATCCTTGCGGGGCGCGGATGTCGGCAGGATAGTCTGGGAACGTGGAAATACCATTGCCTACCGTGGCAGAAATGGTCGAGAAAATGTTGCCTGCAAGTTGCATGCCGTCACCGGAGTCGCCAGAAAAACGCACGACAACCTGCTCTAACTCTTTTACTTCTAATTCTTCTGACATAATCAATGTAGTATAAATATTAGATTATCATTCATGTTGCAAAGGTGGGAATTTTATCTGAGATCTCCAAACTTTTGGCAGACAATTTAATATTTAAACGAACTTCCTCCTAAGAACTCACGTAAGAGACTGGTTGGGGGCAATTGCTTGAATGGGATGGGCGTGAAGTATTTCAAGAACTTCCTTAACCTGTAAGCTTCTGCATATTCTTCGCAATTCTCCGGCACGAGCTCTAAAAGTGGGTCAGCTTGCGTCTTGATGACTGCCAGTTCATAGATCATCGCGGTATTGAACATGATGTCAGCATTCTCTTGGTAGGGGAAGATCCATTTGTTCTCGCCCGCCCTGACAGAAGGCCACCTGCGGATGCTTTCCTGTGCACTGACAGCTCTGTATTTATAGTCGCGGATAATACGCCGTAGGAGACGGTTGTCTGTCGTAGGAATATAATTATGTGTATCTAAGAGTATGGTCGTTAAGGCAGAGGCATAGACACGGAACTTCTGCTCTTCTGGGATCTGCGCGGTCAGCTCTGGGTTCAAGGCATGGATACCTTCTACGACGAGGATGTCGTTTTTGTTCATCTTTAGCTTTTTCCCGCTCTTGATTTGCTTGCCTGAAGGGAAGTCGTATTTGGGAAGCTCTATCTCTTCCCCACGGAATAAGGCATTCATCTGCTGGTTCAGTAAGTCGATGTCCAAGGCATAGAGACTTTCAAAGTCATAGTCTCCCTTCTCGTCTTTTGGTGTCTTCTCCCTGTCGAGGAAATAGTTGTCCAAGGATATAGGGATGGGGCGGATGCCATTTGTCAGCAACTGAATGGACAGTCGCTTGCAGGTCGTGGTCTTTCCTGAGGAGGAAGGTCCTGCGATCAATACCATCTTCACGCCTTTTCGGGATGCGATCTCATCTGCGATGCGGGCAATCTTTTTCTCCTGCAATGCCTCGGATACATTGATGATATCCGTGCTGTTTCCTTTCTTAATGGCTTCATTGAAATCCCCCACGGTATTGATACCTATGATGCTTTGCCAGCGATGGTGTTCTTGGAAGATCTCAAACATCTTGTCTTGCCTCGTCAACTGTCCTAATTGAGATGGGTCCTTGAGTGACGGGATGCGAAGCAAGATTCCATCATAATACTTTTCAATGCCATAGAGATACAGTTGGCTGGTGTTCGTGAGCAAAGTTCCGTAGAAATAATCCACGTAGCCGTCTATATCATAATAGGTGGTGTAGAGTGAACCTGTGGTCTTAAGTAGCGAGATTTTCGACTGGGCTCCAGGTTCCGAGAATACCTTGATGGCGTCTTCTGTCGTAGCCTCATGGCGGACAATAGGAATCTTGGCGTCGATGATTTCCTGTACCCGTTTCCTGATTTTGTCCACGTCTTCTAAGGAAACAGGGTGCCCGATCTTTAAGTCGCAATAATAGCCATTGGAAACAGGTATGTCGATGATCACATTGCCGGTAGGATAGAGGTCGTGGACTGCTTTGCAAAGGACGAAGAACAAAGTCCTGGTGTAAGCCCTTGACCCTGATGCTGAATACATATCCTGGAACTCAACATCTTTGTTGTGATAGACACGGTAATGCATGCCTTCCACCTTGTTATTGACCTTAGCGGAGATAGGTCCGAACTTCATTTCCAGGTTAAAATCGCGAAAAACATCAGAAAGTGTGCTTCCTATTGCAACTTCTTGAGTTTTTTTGTTATTTTTGCAACGAATTTGTATTACTTGTTTCATAGTTGTTACTCTAAGTATATTTCTGACGTGTAAAGTTAATAATTATATTCGTAACCCAAGAACAGTCACATAAAAATTATAGTTAAATATGTCGATTTGGATAATTTTTAAGCTTTTAGGATCACTCGCGCTCCTCATGTTCGGTATGAAGTCGATGAGTGAAAGCTTGCAAAAAATGGCAGGTTCGCAATTGCGTCATGTGTTGCAGGCGATGACAACCAACCGATTCACAGGCATGCTGACCGGCACTTTTGTCACTGCAGCCGTACAGTCTTCTACTGCAACCACGGTGATGACAGTATCTTTTGTAAACGCAGGATTGCTGACCTTGGCGCAAGCTATCTCGGTTATCATGGGCGCTAATATCGGAACGACGCTGACTGCGTGGATTATGAGTGCCGGCTTTTCTTTTAACATTACGGATTTCGTCTATCCTGCTTTCTTTATTGCCATTATCCTTATCTTTACGAAGAAGCGTAAGAACATTGGTGACTTTATTTTTGGCGTGGCATTTATGTTCTTAGGACTTGGTACCCTCCGCCAGACGGGTATTGACATGGATCTGGCACACAATCAACCTGTCCTCGATTTCTTCTCTTCTTTTGATCCTAATAGTTTCCTGACTACATTGGTGTTCTTGTTGATCGGCAGTATTATGACGATGTGCGTACAGTCGTCGGCTGCCATCATGGCGATTACCATGATCCTCTGCTCCAATGGGGTGCTCCCGATTTACCAAGGCATAGCCTTAGTCATGGGTGAGAATATCGGAACGACCGTCACTTCCAATATCGCCGCCCTTACTGCCAATACCCAAGCCAGGAGAGCAGCCTTTGCCCACATGTTCTTCAATGTCTTCGGCGTCATCTGGGTATTGTGCATCTTCCGGCCGTTCGTCAATATGGTCTGTGGGTTTGTAGGATACGATGAGAATATGGTAAAGACGGATCCTGCCTTCATGTCAAACGCGGCCAAGCTATCCTTTGTCCTTGCCGCCTTCCATACGACATTCAATGTATCGAATACTTTTATCTTGATTTGGTTTATTCCTCAGATTGAGAAGATCGTCTGCAAGGTGATCAAGCCGAAGAAGAGCGAGGATGAGGACGATTTCCGCTTGCGCTTTATCAGCGGTGGCTTGATGCAGACACCAGAGCTTTCCGTCCTTGAAGCCCAAAAGGAAATCCAGTCGTTCGCGGAGCGTATCCATCGTATGTTTGGGATGGTACGTGAATTGTTGGATGTAAAGGACGAGAATGTCTTCGTGAAATTGTTTACGAGGATAGAGAAATATGAGGGGATTTCTGATAACATGGAGATAGAGATCGCCAAGTATTTGGATCAGGTGAGCGATGCGCACTTGAGCGATGAGACCAAGGCGAAGATACGTGCCATGCTCCGAGAGATTTCAGAGATAGAGAGTATCGGTGACAGTTGCTATAATATTGCCCGGACGGTGAACCGCAAGATCAAAGGAAAAGAGGACTTTACCGAGCAGCAGTATGAGCATATCCATCAGATGTTTGAGCTGACGGATGACAGCCTTTCCCAGATGAATGTCCTGCTCAATGGGCATAAGGAAAACCTGGATGTCAACCGTTCTTTCAATATTGAAAACGAGATCAACAACTATCGCACGCAGCTGAAGAGCGAGAACATCAGTGATGTCAACGACCATAAGTACACTTATGCCATCGGTACGATGTATATGGACATCATTAGTGAATGTGAAAAGCTCGGTGACTACGTAGTCAACGTCGTTGAGGCTCGTATGGGTACCCGGCAGAAAGAAGCATAATAGCATGAGTCTTGGCTTCCTTCATCTCTTTCTTAGGATGGGGGAAGCCATTTCCTTATTGTGATAAAGGAGCGGAATCCTACTGCTTATGAAACTTCTCGCTGATCAATGCGGCTACCTCATCTGCGGTCTTGGCTGGTAGCGTAAGGCGTTCCATCGGGCACCAGTCATTGCCGACTTGATTGCTGATGTGGTCCACTTTCTTGCGGTAAGTAAGCTTGATGCCCGCATCCTCGATCAGCGGCAAAGCCTGGGTGCTGATGATATCGGCATAGATTTCCGTTACATTTCCGCAAACCAACAGACCTGCTGCCGCCTTTCCCACTACTTTGTCGGCAACTTTCGACTCATAAAGCGTCTCCGGCTCTTCCTCTAACAGGTAGAAAAGGTCCTTGATCCCTTTCTGCGAATAGGTATGAATCTTACCATCGTGCAACACAACGAGAGAGCAATGTTCGTCATGCAACTTGTCAATCAATCTGTTCATCATGGTTGTCACCTCAATTTTTGCCGTAAAGTTACGAAAAATGTAGGTAACTTCAAAGAGGGATGCCTGATTATTTTCCGAAATAGGAGAAATAAGCAGAAGATGGTTAGAAAAGAAACACTTTTTGATTTTAGACGAAACGTCAATGTGCACTCATTTTTGAAGTGTGTAAAGGTACTCGTGCTTCACAGCAAAAATACCTTTAATCACATCTTTAATATATATAACTTAAAACCAAATCTTTTAATTTGCGATTAGATATCTGAAGGTACCCTTGATTATTTGGAAGTCATTTCCTTTCTTCTGTAATTGAACAATCGCAGTTTTTCTTGGGTTAACAGTTGTTATACTGTTATGCGTATGGAATACATAAAGCCAGTTCCCCTTGTTGTCTCTCACAATATCACCATGCCCTGTCCCGTATTGTCCGATATTCCGCCAATTGATTATAGAGTCTTTGTGTTTTGTCCATGGACCATAAGGCGAGGGCGCAGTAGCGAATCCTACAGCGTAATCTTTACAACGAAAATCGTTTGCCGAATAGAAAAGATAATAGATTCCGTTCGACTTGAATACTGTTGGACCTTCTATGACAGGCCAGGATGTTTTCTCTGTGTTTTCCCAACTCTCTGAAATGCTGATACACTCTTTGGCCGTTCCTTCTTTTAAGACGTTTAAATCAGAATCCATTTCCGCTACATATATGTGGTTTCCGTTGATTAACCGATCATGGAACATATAAATCTTACCATCATCGTCAAAGAAGATAAAAGGATCAATTTCTTTGGTTTGAGCTGGAATGTGGGACAATGTACTTTGTTTAAAAGGACCTTTGGGAGAATCTGCAGTTGCTATGGCTAACTGTTCATTTGCTACATATGCCATATAGTATTTACCTCGATATTTAAATACTTGTGGTGCCCAAAAACCTTTAGTACCGAAACTATCTCCCTTGCTTAAACAGAATCCTCCAGCATTAGCGCCAATGGGACCTATCCACTTACTTAGATCGGTTGAGCAGTAAACAAGGAAGCCATCATCAGAGCTGGTACCGTATAGGTAGTAAGTTCCGTGATCTTCAAAAATTGTAGGATCTGCTAAATTAATTGTTGTTTTAATATATCTGGAGGAATTGTTGTCATTCCCTTTTCTTTCCGTAAGAAGATTCTTTGGCATACACCTTAAAGTCAAAGGAGCCAAAAACAATAGAGATCCTATAATAATTATATAATGATTTTTCATGACCACTCGTTTATTTAAAAAAGTTTGTAGTGCGGTCGGGAGAATAAAGCTCCCATAAGGATGCTGTTGTCCATCCTGGTGCAAAATAAGTATTATAAAACCCTTTCCCATTTTTGCCATAGTCCCATGTCGTATGTTGAACCACTTCAGGATAGAAGCCAGGCGTACTTATCCCACAGAGTTTGTCCTTTGTCGGAAGCAACTGATTTAAAGAGCTATAGATTACTTGATACATTTGTGTAAAGCGTTTTTCCCCAGTTATTTTCCCTAGCCAGTTAAGAATAGAGGGGAATTCAAAAACAAACACATCAATGTGATTATTCTCAACGGATACATTCCCCCATCCTCGACTTTTAAAATTGAGATCTCCTAACATTTGTCCTTCTGAAAATGGGACATCCCACAAATAATACCAGGAAAGGGCAAAATAAGCTGCCTGCTTACAAAGGTTTAAATAATGTTGCCGTTCTTTCCCCTTTGATACAAGCGTCATGTAGTAGGTTGCCGTGACAGCACTAATAGCAGCTTCTTTATCTTCACAGTTTGCATCCAAAGTAGATGAGAAATAATCACTCTTTGAAATGATATTTTTTTCGAGATAATCGATAGTACGTTTAGCGGCATAAAAATATTCTTTTATTCCATAGTATTTATATGCCATAATGAGAGGAACCGTTGCTGATGGCGTACTACCTCCACTAGAGTCAATAATTGTTCCATTATCTTTAAATTTACGTGCAAAACTTCCATCTATATTTTGCATTTTGACAAAATTGTTGAGAAGGCTAATAACTTTTTTGTCCCATTCTGGGTGTTTCCTACCATGATCCTTTTCATATTTTAGAAAATGGAGGATTGCATAGATAGCCTCGGATTGTTGTCGTATAGAGTGTTTATCCTCATAAGGGACTTTGCGATCATACCAAATATGGTCATAAATAAAGCCATTGTCCGTGAATCCATAATCCAAGAAACTTTGAAATATCTTATTTCCCATAATTACGAGACTATTATCACTATGTTGCCAACCATATTCAATTTCATTGAATGCATTTAAAAGAACGCGGCCGCAAAATCCTATTTCCATTTCAGATGCGGGTATGCAGTTGCTAGTCCGTAAGGAAATACCTGAGTTAAATTTTAATTTATATCTTTCAACAAATGAATTATGGAAATAATTAGTTAATTGAGTCTTGACGTCTTCACCCGTAAATTGAACAGGTAATGGTATCGGCTTATAGAGATCGAAGCTTTTGGTCCATGTCTTACAAACATATTGCCCGAAATCTTTTGCTTCATCTTCGTAAATTATCCAAGTAATACTTTTACTTTCTCCAGGGTTCAACTTTTCAAATGTGTATATTGCTGGGGTAAGTGTCAACTTTCGTATATATCTTTTGGGAGTTTCGATATATGGATACCCAAAGGTTAATTTTGCTTTGCCAGTTTCGTTGTTAAACCCCAAATATCCTATAGATGTTTTGCCGGACAGAATAACTTCTCCATCTAATGCTACAGTTAAGGCATCCTCTCCTTTATCTAATTTGCGCGCAACTGTTAGAGATTCTCCAGTTTTGTTGTCAAAGACTCCAGTAATTGGGCTAGATAGGCGATCTTCTCGCACATTCCAACTTTTTGAAGCATAAAATGACGGAGCCTTTTGAGGGGATCGAAGATTCTTGTGATACCAAAATCCCGGCATGTAGAAATCGCAATCATTTGTATCAAACTCGGTAGGTACTTCTAAACCAAAATTGAAATAAACTTTTTTAAGGGCTTTAATAGTAGTGCATAAGATCTTTTCTTTGCCATTATTATTCAATTCCCAAGTGATCTCTACCGGTAATGTCTTATCCATTGCTACTAATTTGCCATTATATTCTGTCAATTGGTATGTAACGGATTTGTTTCCAGGCTCTTTGAGCATAATATATGACTTAATATCTATAGCTCGCATTGCTTCTGAAGTAGTCAGTAAGCATAGATAAATTATGAATTTAGATAAATTGTTCATAAATTTTTTTTGTTATGTTTTATAAAATTGCCTTGTCAAATTAATAATGACAAGGCAAAATTATCAAAAAAAGTATTTCTCTTATAGTAAGATTGTCTTTATATAAGGTGTTTTTGTGCATGTCAATTCATTTTATGTGATTACAGAATTCTGAGGGGCTAATACCCATGGCTTTCTTGAATGCTTTTGAAAAATAGTTTGGGTCTGAAAATCCAGTTCGATAAGCAGTCTCAGAAACATTATATCCTTGTTTAAGCAATAGACAGGCTTTGTCTATACGCTTCTTTTTGATGTAATCCCCCATGGAGATATTCATCAAATTTTTCATTTTGGTATGTAATAAGCTACGACTTACTCCTAAACATTTGGTAATATCTATGATAGCGAAATCGCTATTATCAATATTTTCATCAACGAGTTTATTTATTTTATGAATGAATTCCTTGTCCAGCTCGCTTAAAGAGGTAGAATTTATGTCTTCTCCTTCTTGAAGATTTACAATCTCCTTTTGGCGATTCTTAATCAAAGATAAAATGTTGTTAACTTGTAATTCTAAAATCTGAGGGTCAAAAGGCTTTGATACATAGGCTTCTGCACCACTTTGATAGCCTATAACAACGTCAGAAGATTCATTTTTGGCAGTTAGTAAAATAATGGGAATGTGAGAAGTCTCCATGTTCTTTTTAAGTGTTTTAGAGAGTTCTATTCCGTCCATTTCTGGCATCATTATATCGGATATGACTAAATCTATTGTTTCTTTAAGTGCTACTTCAAATGCTTGCTTTCCATTAGTTGCTGTAAAAACATTGTATTGTTTAGACTGAAAATAATTTTCCAGGAAATTCAGCATGTCCACATTGTCTTCCACAATCAATATTGTTCTTTTTGCTTCAGACGTTCCAGAGCTTAATTCTAAATTTTGATGTCCATCAAAATCAATTTGGGGGAAGGAAAATTGGTATTGGCTCACAGGGATAATTGCTTTATCATTAGTGATAAGGTTTTTTGTGTCAAATGCATTTGGAGAAACATTCAGCGAAACCGTGAAGATGCTACCGGCACCTATTTCGCTTTCCACTGAAATTTTTCCTTTATGAATTTCTACAAGTCGTTTAACTAGAGCGAGCCCTATCCCCCATCCTTTATTATTGACGTTATAACCACGTTTGGTTTGGTAATATCTATCGAAAATGTTTTCTTGTTCTTCTTTGGCAATACCTATACCTGTGTCGCTTACTTTGATTATCAAATAGGTGTATGGATTTTTTTCGTAACTAGTTATGAAGGCTTTTATAGTGATTTTTCCACCTTTATCTGTAAATTTTAGAGCATTTGAAAGTAGATTGTTGATTATACGCTCAATATAGGAAGGAGAAAACCAGACTTCCTCACCATTATTCTCACAGTCAACACTAAATTGTATATCCTTATGTCCGCATGCTTCATGGAATGGTTTAGATGCTAACTCTATAAATTCCAAGGGATTTCCCTTTTGAACATAGAACGGAAAGTTGTCGGTTTCTACTTTATTAAATGTTACTAACTCATTAATCAGACCTTCCATCTTTTGAGTATTTTTGATAGCCATGTTCAAATGATTTATTGATTGTTCATCAAGGCTTTTACGAGAAATACTCTTTAAAGGGGCAACAATTAAAGAAAGCGGAGTTTTTAGTTCATGGGATACTGTCGTGAAGAAATTGAATTTTACCCTATCAATCTCTTCAATTTTCTCTTTTTCCATTTTTGCCATTTTCACAGCATTCCTTTCTTGCATTCGGATAGAGAAAAAACGAAATACGAGATAAACTAGCCCTCCAAGAATTGTGAAATAAATTAAATAGGCCCAAATTGAGCGATAAAAAGGCGGGAGGACAACGATTTTAATGGTTTTGACAGGGCAACGGTCCCATCCATAATTAGAATTATTTGCACGTACTTGTAGATAATAGGATCCTGGTTGGACATTATAGCCATAAAAGCGCCGTTCTGTCCCAACATTACGCCATCCGGAGTCGATACCTTTTACCCATACTTGATATTGTATAGATGTTGTATTACCAGGTATGATAACCCCATATTCTATGCAGAATGACCGTGCCTCATCATATTTTAGTTTTAAGACTTTTGTGTTATCAATATTTTTTTCTAAAGGAGAATTTTCCATCCCAACTGATATTTTCTTACTATTAATGGCTAATTCCTTAAAATGAACCATAAAAGGTCCTTCCTTACTCGTTACACGTTTGGGATTAAAAGTTATTAGCCCATTTATAGTACCTAACAATAAATCCCCAGAAGCTGTAGCTAATATAGATTCATAATTAAATTGATTGACAGGTAATCCGTTCTCTGATGAAAATCTAATAGTTGAATGCTTTGTAAGATTATATTGATATAAACCTTGACTGGTTGAAATCCAAAGGCAACCGATCGGGCTCTCAACAATTCCGCAAATAGTACACGTTGTTAACATAAAATCATCTTTGAAAGAGCAAATTTTACCAGTTTTCTTATCAATATATTGAAGTCCATTATTATTTGTACCAATCCAGATGGTTCCCCGCGAATCTTGATATATATGGATTATATAATTATCTTTTAATCCATTTCTCCCATTTTTCCTGATATTGGTAACATTCCCATTCTTTCCATCAATCTTGAAAATGCCAAATGCAGCTGTCCCAACCCAAATATTATCATCTTTATCTACAAATAGAGAATAGACAAACGTACGGTTTAGAGTGGCATTCTTAGTAGGGAAGAAATAGTCCTTTTTTGCATCATAATATCTCAATCCTTCCATTGTCGCTACCCAAATACGACCGTTATGCTGCTGTGCTATGTAAAAGATGCCTTCGGAAGAAAGTCCATTTGAGCGAAGATAACGAATTGTTCTATGAGTTGATAGATTATAGCGGAATAGTCCATTGAAACGTGTTCCGATCCATATTTCATTACTCCTCGGTGATACAAATAATGCATGAATATTTGTACCTAAATTTGGGATGCTATTAACAGCTCTAAATGTTTTAGATGTGGCATTGTAGATATTGATACCTCCATCCTCTGTTGCAATCCAATATACTTTAGGAGAAACTTCAACCATCATTCGCGGGACACGAGCCTTAATATTGGAACTTCCTTGCCCAGGCTCAAAGTAAAGGAACTGAGCATTATTTCGCATAAGAACATCTACACCTCCGAAATACGATCCTATCCAAATATTTTGGTTTCTATCGCAAAGGATTGTGTAAATAGCATTGTCGCTTAAGCCTTTATCATCTTGAAAATTATAACGGAGAATTTCTCTTTGACCATTAGGATGGATGATCGTTATGCCTTTTTCCGTTCCAATCCACATGTTGTGTGACTTATCCTCAGTAATAGTACGGACAATCCTGTCTGAAATATCTTTTCCAGCAAAGATATGGTGCATTCCTGTCTTAAGGTTAATCCACATTAATCCTTGACCATTACGTCCCAACCATAGCCTTCCTGCCGAGTCAAAGAATAATGGCATAATAATGTTATGTTCTGTTAGACAATTTTCATAGTATTTCTTATTAACTTGGGTAATTTTTGTCATGGATGCGTTGAAGAAATAGACAGAAGAGCTTGATGCAACAAAAAGATTCCCTTGTTTATCGAAGGCTAAAGAAGAGATTCTACTGCTGTTTAATGTAGGATATGTCTTAAATAGATCATCCTTCTCGTCATAAAGAGAAAGATGATCTCCCCCAAAGAATACCTGTCCTTTTTTATTTTCTGCTATACAACTATAAAATTGGTTATTATCACGATAGCTCTCAAAATCATCAGTATCCGGGCGATATCGGCATATGCCAGCTTCTGTGCAAATCCATAATCGTTTATGAGAATCAAAAAATAATTCATGAATAAAGTTGTGTCTTAGCGAATTGGAACGATTGTCATCATGATAGTAAGTATAAATACTATATCCATCATATTTTGCAAGACCATTGCGAGTTCCTATCCATATATTTCCCTTATCATCTTCAGCCAATGATTCCACTTGCATATTAGGTAGCCCTTGCATACTTGTTAAATGCTGGAATCGATAATTGGAACCATAGCAGACATGGCTAACCCACAGAAAGAAGAGAATTAAATATAAGCGAATACTTCTATGCATTGTTGTATTAGTTATGTTTAAATAGAGGGATTTTATGTTTGAGTGAAGGGGAGTCATTCTCAATATATGGCCAGTTGTTACACCATTTTAGTTGGTCTAAAAGGATCACTCTTCCTGCGTCAGGATCATCTTTCATAAAGGCATGGTATAGAAGCCAGTCTTGTCCTTCACTATCGACAATTATTTCAGAATTATGACCCGTACCAACAAATTGGTTATTTTTATGGAGGAGAACCGTGAAATGATTTTGTAATAAAGATTTTCCTTGTCGGGTGATATAGGGACCTAAAAGATGTTTTGATCTACCAACAGTCAATTGATATGTACTTTTTAGTCCTTCGCAACAAGTACCATTGGAACCTATTAAGTAATAATAACCATTTTTCTTTAGGATGCAACTTCCCTCCATAAAACTGCCGGCAATCTGTTTCTTTCTTGCACCAGATTTAATCGAGAGTCCATCTGCAGAAAGTTCTATACAGTAAATGCCATGGAAACTCCCCCAGAAAAGATAATTATGACCATGATCCCGGACAAAAAATTCATCAATACTATTTTGCACTCCAATTTCTGAACTGAGGAATAGTTTCCCGTGATCAATAAATGGACCTTCCGGATTGTTAGAAGTCGCAACTCCGATGCCACACTTCCATTCTTCTCCCCATCTTGACATTGAATAGTAAAGCACGTATTGACCATTAATATAATTAATATCAGGAGCCCAAAGATTACCTTTCTCGACAAATGAAGGACGGGTCTCATTTGTAAAGGCTGTTCCTACAAATGACCAATGTATTAGATCTTTGGACTTATAGATAGGTAGATTATGGATATCTTCTGTTGCGTAGAGATAGAAATATCCATCATGGGCTTTAATTATTGAGGGATCAGGCAAACTCGTGTCTATTACCGGATTTTTATAAGTCCTAAATGTAGAAGTCGTAGATAATGCTGATATCGCCTTTGTTGCTGAGCAAATGGGAAATACCAATATGCCCAGCAGCAAAAACATTGTCATTTTATTCATATTCTTTGTTCTTTAATTTATCTGCTAATACCTTCATCCAATAGCCCCCGATTACAGATCGAGCTTTGAATCCCACCATCTTACCGGAAATGGTTTCAGACCAATCACTGATAGGTACCCGAGACGGTGTTTCATTTATGTATTTGTAGATGGGGCTGACAAACTTGAGAAAGGTCTTTTTGTCTTTAGCCATGGCTGCTGTCCACATGATCCAGTCGCTCTTGGTATAAGTTTTACGACAGTCAAGAGGAAGCCCATATATATTCTGTTTAGACAAATAGTATTTTATCTCATGCTGCATGGCATGATTGGGGAATAGGTTTAAATTCCACAAGGCATCCCATATCATATTATATTTTTGGCTCCAAGTGTTCTCTTTATCAAAAGCTAAGCGATAGTGATCTCCGTCTTTGGCTTTTTTCTCCCATCTTACTGCCATGTCTTTGGCAATTTGTCTGTATTTATTTGCCTCATTCAAGTTGCCTTTTAACCGTGCCATCTCAGAGAACCCTGCAATTCCCATGATTGCTTTTATAGAAAGGTTGCAATTATGTGCCCAATGTCCGGCGAAGTCATCGGTGCAAAGTTGATTTTCAGGGTCTTCACCATGCGTAACGAGATAATCCGTCCACGTCTTCAGAATATCCCAATATGGGTCTACATAATGAGTGTTTTTTTCAATCTTAGAGATCATAGCAGAAAGAATCACCATATTACCAGCTTCTTCTATAGGCATGTCACCCCCATAGACCTGGCCATCTGCAATAGGATACGTACCTTGGTCATGACAAGCGAATGGTTTAATCCAACGACCACTTCTACTATAATTGAAGATACTGGTCATCATCCCCTTTGTCAATTCTGGATTATAGACCAAAAACAGGGGAGACGAAGGGTATGTAAGGTCAACCGTATTGACACAGCCATTGGAGTTATTCTCTTTCGAGAAGAAAAGTAAATTTCCATCCTTGTCCATGAAAAGTTTATGGGCAGCCATTACTTGACGGTAAGAACCAGAGAGAATCTCTGCGTATTCTACGTTCCCTGATTTAAAGCCATCGTCATATATCATCTTGTCAAGTTCTTGGCATTGTTCCATTATATGTTTATAGTTCTCTTTCATGTACCGAAATGCCTGGAAAATGTCTTTCCCATTTCTTGCCCAATATGCCTTATATCGTACATACATGTATTCTATATCCTGTATTTCATCATATCCCAACATGGTAAAGCTGGATGCATGGTCTACTTGTCCGAAGTCATGCATGTAAGCAAGCGTAGTGGCATGTTTGGAATCGCGATTGATAATACTTGATTGGCTCTTTGGGAACTTGCCATTTTGAATGAAGTTAGAGATTGCAGACTGTCCTTCTGTAAGGCAAACTGTTCCATTAAATTCTGGTATATACACATATCCCCAGTCAATACAGATCCCGTCCCCTTTTTTGGCAAGGATTGGCTGGTCTATGGTACCGGATTTCAAGTATCTGGTTCCATCTTTAACGACAATAGAGGACTCTGTGGGCTGATTTAATTGATTGACGGCGATCCAAGAACTGGCACCCAAATATAATTGAATCTTATGTTTTTGTCCATCTAAAGAACGAACCTGATAAAAAATATAGTTGATCGGCATAGATATTAAATCAAGATCATTGATTAGCATGGGAGCAGTAAAGACTAAGTCTAAGGCTATATCCCCACATGTAAACGAATAAAACGTAGATGTAGCCAAGACACTAACAGATTTTTGTTTTGCCATTTCTATCTGAGGGATATCGCCTTCTTTTCCCATGAATTGATAGACTTTTCCATCCACGCGGAGTAGCCCGTCAATGGGTTTTTCTGCATTTGTCCAATGTCGCGTGCTCCCATCAGTCAACTTGTCATATGGAGACCAAATGGAAAAATAAGGATCATTGACAATTATTGGGACAGAAGGTAGTCTCAAGGCCGTATGTTTGTACGGTTGGAAGAGCACTTGTGCTTGGGCGATGATCGCCATAGATAATATTATTAGTATAGTTTGAACTCTTTTCATCATGATAATTCTTATTGTGTTCTACTGCAAAATTAATAAAATTAAGTTCTTACAAAAAGGAATTAGAGCAAAAATATAATAAAATTGCTCAGTCTATTCTTCTGCCAATGCTGATGCGCACCAGATCATAGGAGCTTGTCCATGGTAATCGTCTGCACTGCGGGGGGCGATTTAGGTATGGATAGCTATTTTCCTTTCTTGTCCCAATGCACCCTCTATCAGATTATTCTGATCGTCAATATAGTTGTATAATCCTAGCCATGTCCTTTGTGCTATTGGTCTAAATTCCTCTTCTTGTAGCCATTTTATTGTTCATACAGGATATTTTTTTGAAAATAGGTTGACAGGTTGTCAAACCCCTTTGTTTATCGGGCTTGCAACCTGTTTTGAGGTTGTCAAAGGTTGACAAAGGTTGAC